>NZ_JCAHZR010000023.1:0-803 GCF_059415125.1 Sulfurospirillum sp. HTRB-L1 | reverse complement strand
CCCATCTGGGGCGAGGGACGCATCACGAATATCGTTGGGTATGGCAAAGAAGGAAGCACCAGTCTTGGTCCCTTGTTCACCCTTTTACAAAACCACTACTTTGCTCCCATCTTTCTTGCCATTATCGTAGGAGTTCCTGCGGTCTTTTTAGCCCATTACTTGATTGTTGGCCCCAAGGTCTTTCCCCACGGGGGAAAGAAGATTAAAATCTTCAGTCTCTTTAACCGCATCATTCACCAAATCGCAGCGGTGAGCTTTATTGTCATTATCCCCACAGGGATTGTGATGGTCTTTGGAAGTTTCTTTGGGGGTGGTGCCTTTGTGCGGTTGTGTAAAGACTTGCACGGCATCTTTACCATTCCCTTTGCCATTGTGGTGATTCCCATGTTTCTCATGTGGGTCAAAGAAGCCATCTTTAACACCGATGACATCAAATGGATGATGATTCTAGGCGGGTACCTCTCCCAAGAGAAACGTCCTATCCCTGCAGGGAAGTTTAACGCAGGGCAAAAGATGTGGTTCTGGATAGCCACCCTAGGCAGCCTTGTCATGGTGATTACGGGTGCGATGATGTACTTGCTTGACTTTGACATGAGTATGTTGGTAAGCCTCACAGGCCTTAGCCAAATCGACCTCTTAAGGGCTGCGGCTATTTTACACAACGTGGTAGGCTTTGCCGTGTTGGCACTGTTTATCACCCACGTGTACATGTCCCTCTTTGCTATCAAAGGTGCGGTGCATAGCATCATCGATGGCCACATGGAAGAGGAAGAAGTGAAGATATTGCACAGTTCGTACTACAA
>NZ_JCAHZR010000022.1:0-1116 GCF_059415125.1 Sulfurospirillum sp. HTRB-L1 | reverse complement strand
ATACCCGCGTTCCTCGTTGCCTTAACCCTTCGTTTTCATAAATATCAATCTCTTTTGTATACTCAGGATTCTTCTTCTTTAACTCCGTGTTCATAAAGGCCACCAATTTAGCGTCCGCATGGCGATGGCTTGCAACAAGGAGGATAAAATTCAGGTATATTTTCCCCTCGCGGGTCATTTGACCTTTTATTTTTTTAGGAAAAGGAAAGGCTTGGGAAACTTTTACTACGGCATTGGCCAAATCATTTTTGGAACTGTTGCGATTGGCTGCAATATCAACAAGTTGCTCAATGCGCACGGCCACTTCGGGATCGGTGATTTTCTCAGGGCTCTTTTTAACAATTTCATCTGGTTTTTTAATAGTATTGATAACGACAATAATCACAAGCAATACAACAAGACTAAGCGCTGCGATGAGTAAAATAATCAGATGTTTCTCTTCCAAACCAACCCTTTACATGTAGACGTTCAATATCGCTCATTTTACACTAAAAGCACCAAAGCCCAAGAGAACTATGGTGGTGTATTAAGAATGTTTGGAGAAATTATAACACAAAGCCCATCATTGTGGACTTTGTGTGTTCAATGGGCTACAACGCCCTCTTCCCACTCCCCCGCCAATACCCCACTACTGCTAACACCACCATCCCAAGGGCAATGGCAGGGACAAAGGTAGGAATAGGCACAGGGTCACCTGCGGCATAAGAGTGCATGCCTGAGAGGTAGAAATTTACACCAAAGTACGTCATGATGACCGACCAATAAGCAAACATGGAAGCTACGGCAAAGGCATACTGGGAATTAAGCCCAGGCACATAGCGCAAGTGGCCAATGGTGGCATACACTAAAACAGTCACCAAGGTCCAGGTTTCTTTAGCGTCCCATCCCCAGTACCTTCCCCAAGACTCATTAGCCCACACCCCTCCTAGGAAGTTCCCTACAATGAGTAAGCTTAACCCTAGGGTCATGGCCATTTCATTAATCTTGGTGGCTTCTTGGATGTTAGCATCAATCTCCCTCGCTCTTGCGTCATTGCGCTTAGGATTGCGCAAGAGGAGTAAGAGAAGGGTAAAGGCACCAAGGAGAGCACACAGGCCTAAAAAGCCATAACTGGCC
>NZ_JCAHZR010000021.1:0-1146 GCF_059415125.1 Sulfurospirillum sp. HTRB-L1 | reverse complement strand
ACGACTCCATCACCACTGGCACTGCCATTGAGGCGGGTAACCTTGATGATGGTACTGTTGTTCCTGCTACGCCAGCCACAGGCACCATGGGCGCAACCGATGTGGATAATGGTGCTGTGTTGACATGGTCAGGCAATGCCTCAGGCACGTACGGAAGCTTTGAGATTGACGCTGAAACAGGCGTTTGGACTTATACTGTAGATGAAACACCAGGCTCTGCGGCGGATAAACTCAAAGAAGGTCAAAGTGTCACAGAAACCTTCACGGTTACGGTTACGGATGAACACGGGGCAACCGATACCCGTGATGTAACTATTACGGTCCTTGGCACCAACGATGCGCCTGTGGCTGTTGCGGATACCAACAGTGTCACTGAAGCAGGAAGTGGTAACTTCTGGGGCGACATCCAACCGGGCAATCCCTTTGCCATCGGTGGCTTGCTTGCCAATGATTACGATGTGGATGGCCATGCCAATCCAATTCTTGCCCTTGATGTGGTTAAAATCACTTCTGACCTTACGGGAAATAGCGATACAACAACGAACTTCTTTGGTAATTTAACCCTTGGTGGTGCTTATGGTGCCTTGGCGGTTAATAAAGCCACGGGTGCTTACATGTACACCCTCAACAATGGAAACGGTGATGTTGGCGCCCTTAACGAAGGCGATACCCTTACAGAAACCTTTACCTACACCATCCGAGATGCCAATGGCGCGATTGCCACATCAACCCTTACTATTACGATTAATGGCACCAACGATGCCCCTGTTATCTCTGGCCAAACAAGCGGAGAAGCTTCAGAAGCAGGTGTGGTGACAGATGGACAAGGAGAAACTACACCAGTAGCCGCTGTACAAGCATTGGGAACATTAACAGCCACCGATGTAGACAATGACACCGTAGAATGGTCAATCCAAGGTACAGGAGAAGGAACCTATGGAACCTTTGCCATCAACCAAGATGGCGAATGGACCTATACGGTCAATCCAGACGTAGGTTCTGCGGCGGATAAATTGGCCCAAGGGGAAGTGAAGTATGAAACCTTTACTGTTGTGGCCAGCGACAACCAACCAGGTAATCCAAAAACCGATACCCAAACGGTGACGATTAAGATTGTAGGCACCAACGATGCGCCTGTGATTTCTG
>NZ_JCAHZR010000020.1:0-1313 GCF_059415125.1 Sulfurospirillum sp. HTRB-L1 | reverse complement strand
TTTACACGCAACGCTCACACCACCGGCTTAATCTTATGTTTCTCCGACAACCCATAATTCTTCGGTCGAATCATGTTCTCAGGCTTAATAATCTCATCCAACGCTTCTTTTTCTAAGAACCCTTTTTCTAGCACAATGTCATACACCGACCGTCCACTTTGCAGGGCTTCTTTAGCCACGATGGTAGAGTTCTCATAGCCAAGGTAAGGATTAAGGGCGGTAACTAACCCAATACTATTAAGCACCAGTTCCAAACAACGCTCTTTATTGGCCGTAATCCCACACACACACGAAGTAGCCAAGGTTTCAAAAGCATTTTTCATCATGTTGATAGAGTTAAAGAGGTTGTAGGCAATAAGCGGTTCAAACACATTAAGCTGTAACTGACCTCCCTCAGACGCCATGGTAATAGCCACGTCAGTGCCAATGACTTGATAACACACTTGGTTTACGACTTCAGGAATCACAGGGTTGACTTTACCTGGCATAATAGAACTGCCTGGTTGCATGGCAGGGAGGTTAATCTCATTAAACCCAGTGCGGGGACCAGAACTAAGCAAACGCAAGTCATTACAAATCTTAGACATCTTGGTAGCTACCCGTTTAAGCACCCCAGAAATCTGCACATAGGCTCCCGTATCTTGGGTCGCTTCAATGAGGTCATTGGCCGTGACAAAGGGGCGTCCTGTCACTTCTTGGAGTTTGCTCTCCACCAGTTTGGTGTACTCAGGATGGGCATTGATCCCTGTCCCAATGGCGGTTGCCCCCATGTTCATCTCACGGACTAATTGTTGGGCTTCACGGATACGCTCAATGTCTTCGCCTATCATGACCGCATAGGTACGAAACTCTTGCTCTAGCGTCATGGGTACGGCATCTTGGAGTTGGGTACGTCCCATCTTGATGACATCTTTAAACTCCGTAGCTTTCTTAGCAAAGGCCCCTTTGATGATGGCCATAGACTCATTAAGTTCTCCGAGCTTTTCATACAAGGCTACCCGAAGGGCAGTAGGGTACGCATCGTTGGTAGATTGGGAAAGGTTGACGTCATTGTTAGGGTGCAGGTGTTTATACTCTCCCTTAGCAAATCCCATAAACTCTAATCCAAGGTTAGCAATGACTTCATTGGTATTCATGTTCGTTGAAGTACCAGCCCCTCCTTGAATCATGTCTACCATGAACTGTTCATGGTACCTTCCAGCAATAAGTTCATCGCACGCATGGCAAATAGCACCTTTTTTCTTTTCACTCAACAAGCCCAGTTCAAAGTTGGCTAACGCGGCTGCTTTTTTCACTTTCGCAAGGGAAATGAT
>NZ_JCAHZR010000019.1:0-4597 GCF_059415125.1 Sulfurospirillum sp. HTRB-L1 | reverse complement strand
GATTTGTTGGTTTTGTATTTTCCATCTCACGCCTTTTGTTGTTTGGAGCCATTATATCTTATTTGAGACGTGAATATAAGATGCCCTTATGGACGGACTTTATCGGCGTAGAGAATAAGGACGGGGGCAAGAGAAAGCAATTTTTTGGCGATTTCTCAAAGTGGTGTAAAAAAGCCCTTCTTTGTGCCAGTTGCGTGCTGAGGTGGTGACAATCCCCCTTTTCCACTCCATTAGGCTACCGTAGCTTCCAGACGTTGAAAAAAGTAGCCTGCTGTCATTTTCTTTTGTGTATTTTCAATAACAAATAGATGAGTCGACAATTAGTAAATCTTTGGAACTATTTCAGGTACAGGTCGTTTATTCTCTACCGTTTGCGCGTAAAAACGAGCTTTAAAAACACGTTGCTTAGTGCCATTGCCTCTATAGTTTACAGTCGATTATCTTCAAGGCGCTGTATGACGGGTTTGCCAAAGATAACTTGTCTTTTAAGTGCACCAAAAAAAGGCAACACTAAAAAGCATACCTAATAGGGGATTGTGAAGTCGTGATAAAAAGTACAATAAAAGAGGGTTGGAAAAGTGTCGAAGGGGGCGAATAGGAAAATAGGAAAAATATCATTCAAAGTTTAATACACTAATTTGCAGCAAATGAAATTGAATACGCAAGGGCGGGAGGGATTTAAAAGAAAGGACAGGTTGCTTTGAATAGGTTTTTTTTCTAAAATGCTTTATATGTAAAGCATAAAAAGTGAGATTGAAATATGAAGAGTAGTCTCACCTATTTACCTTAAAGGATATAGAAATGTCAGATAAGAAAAGAAGAAATATACCCAATAGTGTAATAGTGGAACTATTAGTTTCAACGCGAAGAAGGTGCTGTTTGTGTTATTATCTGGATAATGATAAAAATAGAAAAAAAGTGCAAATTAGTCATATTGATCAAAAGAGAAATAATAATAGTGAATCTAATCTTGTTCCATTGTGCCTAGATCACCATGATGAGTATGATTCTTCCACAAGTCAATCAAAGGGCATAACAAAAGAAGAATTACTAATATATAAAGAAAAATTAATTAATGAATTTCAAGACTCTAGTAATGATAAAGATAATGGAATTGTAATTGAGGAAAGAATTTTACCAAATTTATCTACAGAATTATTTTATAGTTACGGAATGTTGTTTAGTGAAATTTCAAGAATATTATTTCAGAATGATCCAATGGATATTAACTTTGAAGTCAATACTGATGAATATGACCCTGAGGCGCATGATATTATAGGAAGATTACAAAACAATCAAAACTGTATTAGCACAAATCAAATTTGCCATGATGTATTTTTAAAATGGTTTTCACCTAATTTGGCAAAAAAAACAACTTATTACAATAAAATTGCTAAAGAAATTGAAAAAGTGTGGGGTCGTTTCAAGGAAGAAAATTATATGTATTCATGAAAAACGGAAACAAGGCTACTTTATCTAAACATTCTGCTTCACTTCCTCGGAAATCCTTACATGCAAGGATTAAAAAGTAGCCTTGCCCTTTTTCTTCTCCCTGTCTTGCTTGATTTAAAAAGTATAAAAATAGTATAATTTCTATGACAAGTAAAAGGGTTTCAATGTTTGAATATGACGAAGCAAAAAGTAAAGCCAATAAGGAAAAACACGGTATAGACTTTAAAGAGGCACAAGCGCTTTGGGATGGTGAGTATTCTGTCTTTAAGCAAGTTTTTTTAAATGGTGAATTGCGATATTTGCTCGTTGGTTACAAGGATAAAATGTGTTATGTTGCAGTGTTTACCATGCGCGATGACACCATAAGAATTATCAGCGTTAGACGATGTCGAAAAAATGAAAAGGATATGTTATGAAAACACTATCAGCAGAAGAATTTGACAAAAAATTTGACAATGGTGAAGATATTTTGCCTTATATTGACCTGTCTTCAAAAATGTCTAAAAGCGAGTTTGAGCAAAAATTATTGGCGATTAAAAAAGTCAATGTGGATTTGCCCACGTGGGCTATCGCATCTTTAGACAAAGAAGCCAAACGTATGGGTGTTACGCGTCAATCTATCATAAAAATGTGGCTTATTCAAAAACTTGATGACATCCAACTCGCACGTAAAAATTTACAACAGATGCGTTAGTGATAGAAAAAAACTCTACATGTAAAGCATGGTGACGAATAGTACTGGTGTTTTTTGGTACTCTTTTTGCTTATTATTGACATATTTTTATTGGAGATTTATTATGTCACTAAGTACGATAGCATCAAATGGAACCGTCGATTATGTGGCCTTTAGAAATGGGATTTACTCAAGAGATATCGTAGCGTCATTTTATGCTGACTTGGAGGGACTGGAGGGTGTTAGTTGGGAGCACACGACCCACACAGAAGAGGCTTTGGCCGCTACCTCTACGACAATGACGATAACCAATGGTGCTTTTGAGGTTGATAGTGATGGTTTTTTTGGGACGGATTTTAATGACGCTGCTGGCATTCCTGCGACCATTAAGATTCATCAGGCCATGTACGTTCAAGCGCAAGCGTACGCACAAGCCCAAGGGGAAAATGCAGACCCCGTCGCGGTTATCTCAAAAGTTTGGAATTTATTTAAGACCATTGCGGGCAATACCTTAGACCCCGATGGGGATGGCTATGTCACGCAAAAAGAGATTAATGCTATGCCAAAATCCTATGTCTCAAAAGGCTCTTTGATGGATGGCATCGTTAGCATACAGCGCACGATGGATGAAATGTATGCAATGAGCAGTATGGCCTATAAAATTACAGAATTAACCGAGGGCGCGCTTGATTTAGGATTGCGAGGGTTTATGGCTATGGGAAGTTTTGCTAGGACAGATACCGACCCTGCTATTGCGCTGTTTGGGCATCGAGAACTGTTTAATGCTTACTCGGGTGTAGAGTATGGGGAAAATTTGCCCAGTGATAAAATTGCTGTTGGAGAGTTGTTTGGTTCATTTTTTTATCAAAAAGTTGATGCGGAAACAGCAGGATACATTTTAGATAAAAACGATGGAGATATGGTATGTGTAAATCCGAATGCGACAAAAGAGTATTATAAATTTTTAGAAAGCGGCAAAGATTTAGAGACCTACCTTAGCGAGATGAAGGGCGAAACGTACCTCGAACAACTAAAAAAATCACTCTCGACCTTGCAAAATGGTCAAATAAATCCAGAATTAGCAGATATATTTTTTGCGGAATTAGCCAAAGAACAAAAAGCATTGTACGCACAATACATAGCCAATACATACGCAGAACTTGACCCCAAAAATAACGATACCACCACAAAAGTAGAGGTTTTGACTCAAAGCATCTTAGCTTCAAAGAAAAGTGCCATGTCCAATCCCACCACCCCTTCTGCACTGAGCTATGCTTTGCAAAAGTAACTACGCGACACAAACATTCCGCGCTATCTTTTTTTGATAGCTCTCTTACCCAAACCACACTTTTGAAATAAGCCCATAGGATTTTATCCTCTCTTGCGGGTCGTGTATCATGGAGTGTATCATCACTTCATCGGCACCTGTTCGTTGGAGAAGGCTTTCAAGCTTTTCTTTTACAAAGGCGGGCGTTCCCCAGATGGACTCTCGTGTTTTGTGGCGTATGCCTTTTTCTTCCCACGCTTCCCATAAACGGCTCATGTCGTGCGTGGGCTTGGATAGCGGACTATTCTCGCCGCGTTGGAGATGCAGGAACTTTTGAAGTTCGCTTGTCGCTAGGTAGTGGGCTTGCTCTGTTGTTTTAGCACAGACGACATTGATACAGATGATGATATATGGCTCTTTTAGCGAGGATGTGGGCTTGAAGTTTGCACGATACAGTCTTATGGCATCTTCCATGTCGCTCGGTGCAAAGTGTGAGGCAAATGCAAAAGGCAATCCCTTTTGCGCCGCTAATTGTGCGCTAAATGTGCTTGAACCAAGCAGCCAGATGGGAATGTCGAGTCCGTATCCTGGGACTGCTTTAATCTCTTTTGCGCCCGCCTTGTTTGAAAAAAAGTATTGTAACTGTTCAAGCATCGCAGGAAAGTCTGAGCCGTCGTTGGTAACGCTGCGCCTGAGGGCTAGCATGGTTTGTCTGTCCGTCCCTGGCGCTCTTCCTAATCCCAAATCTATCCTACCTGGATACAAAGACTCTAGCGTTCCAAACTGCTCCGCAATCACCAATGGTGCATGGTTTGGAAGCATGATTCCCCCAGAACCTATCCGAATCGTTTGCGTGTTTGCGCCAATGTAACTCAAAATGACCGAAGTTGCAGCACTGGCAATGCCGCTAAAGTTGTGATGTTCTGCGACCCAATAACGACTAAACCCAAAGGCTTCCACCGCTTGGGCTAGTTTGGTACTGTTTTCTATGGATTGGGCTATGGTGAAGCCTTCGCCCACGGGGATTAAATCTAAGACCGATAAGGGTATTTTTTTATTAGCCATGTTTTGCTCCCTTTAAAAGCAGCGTGCCTTAAGCCATGGGCTTTAAGCTATTTAACTTTGCAAGCATGCTCTCATCCCATAAAATATACGCTCTTGCGCCGGTTGATTTTGTGGTTCCGCCCGCTTGCTTTCCTTCTTGT
>NZ_JCAHZR010000018.1:0-4960 GCF_059415125.1 Sulfurospirillum sp. HTRB-L1 | reverse complement strand
GAAGTTACAAAAAGATAGAAAAATTTAACAAAAGATTTTAATTTGTTTTTGTTATAGTTGTGATATGCCATGTCTAAAAATATGCAAATTTTGCATATTTTTAGACTCTCGAAACCAAGGGGAAATGAAAAAAAGAAAACCGTAAAAATACAGAAAAGAAAACCACTCTTAACCACCAATTTTACCACCAAAGCATAGGGAAAAACATCTCAAAAAGCCCCGTAAATAGGACTTTTTAGCTCTTTTATTAAGTAAGCTTTAATGGAAGAGTCCCTACAATTCGGTAAACAGCCATTGACCAAGTGGATGCGGTGCATGCCGTCAAAGGTAACGTAACACTACCCTTTGCATTTGCGTTCAAACAAACGTCATGGACGTAAAGGTAAAATAATGATTGATAAAACTTCCACCAATAAAGCGCGCGCCTTATACTATGGGTTGCTGAGCAAATTCCTTGTGTATTCTACAAATGCGGACCGCTTTGCAAGCGTCGATGATGCACTGGCGATTATTGGTACCAATCCCCTTGATGAGCATTCAGGTGCTGCCGCCCAACGGTTACTCGCGGTGCTAGACACCCACGGAACAGAAGCCCTTACCAAAGAATACGATGCACTTTTTCACGCCTTTGTGGGCAAAGTGATTCGCACGTCAGCTTCGTATTATGAGGAAGGCATTGAAGCGGGTAAGAAATTGGTCGAAGTGCGGGGGTTTATCGCCAAGACCAAAATCCGCCGCAACGAAGCAACTTTTAAAGACAACGAAGACACCCTACCTTTTTTACTCAGTTTTATGCACGAACTGGTGGAGCTTAGCAGCGCGGGACACAAAGAATACGACACCATTCAGCACTGTTTGTTCGAGCAAGTCATCAATCCTTTTGTGGACGAGGTGATTGAAGGATTGTTTAACCACGACAAAAGCGATGCGTACAAAGATGTCGCCATCTTGCTCAACGCCTTTATGGAGTTTGAACGGCTCTATTTTGAAGTGCCAAAACTTCCCAAGAAAGAAGCTAAAAAAACCAAGCAAGAGTTGGCCGATGAACAAGAGATGCAACGCCGTGCGGCCAACAAAGCCAAACGCGATGCCCAGCGTGCCGCAACCGCTTGCGAATCCGGAGAGTGTGGCGTGTAACCCAAAAAGGGGTTACCTTTGCCTTACATGTAAAGCAAAGGTAACTTCTTCGCGAAGTTAAATTCATCATAAGGAGGATTGTATGGAGCAAACACGTCGTGGCTTTTTGAAAAAAGCAGCGGTCGCTGGTGCCGTCACTGCTGTTGCAGCAGTTGCCGCTTCAGGAAAGCAAGCATACAGTTCGGGTGGTGTCGTTGTGGGGAAATCTTCTAAGACAGAGATTCTTTACAAAAAAACGCAGGCTTGGGAAGCATATTACCAATCTGCCAAGTAATCAAAGGAGAGTTCGATGCAAGAGAGCGCAACACGTGTTCTAGCACACAAAGTCGGACGACGTAGTTTCCTGAAAATGGCCGCAGTAGCGGGTGCATTTGGGGCAACGTCGGGCTTTGCAAGTAGCGGGGCAACACGAAGTGCAACCGAGGAAGAGGTCAAAAACCCATTCCCAGGTTCAAAATTTGTAAAGACGATTTGTTCGTCTTGTTCAGTTGGCTGTGGCGTTATCGCCGAAGTTCAAAATGGTGTGTGGGTACGTCAAGAAGTCGCCCAAGACCATCCTATCAGCCTTGGCGGTCACTGCTGTAAAGGTGCGGGGATGATTGACCTCGTGCGCGCAGAAACCCGTGTTAAGTACCCTATGGTAAAAGAAAAAGGTCAGTGGAAACGCATCAGTTGGGATGTAGCACTTGATCGTATTGCAACAAAATTGAGTGACCTTAAAAAGAAAGACGGCCCAGATTCTGTGATGTTCCTTGGTTCTGCAAAAGTAAGCAACGAGCAAGCTTACTATATTCGTAAATTTGCAGCCATGTTCGGAACAAACAACATGGATCACCAAGCTCGAATCTGACATAGCGCAACAGTCGCCGGTGTGGCGAATACATGGGGTTATGGTGCTATGACAAATTCACTTGGAGATATGCAAAATTCTAAAGCTATTATTATTTTCGGTGCAAGCCCTGCGGTTAATCACCCTGTTGGTTTTCAGCACTTTTTGAAAGCAAAAGAACGTAATAATGCGAAAATTATCGTTATAGATCCTCGCTACACACGTACAGCGGCTAAGGCTGACTTGTACGCACCGATTCGACCAGGTACAGACATTGCCTTTATGTACGGCATGTTAAATATCATCTTTGAAAACGGCTGGGAAGATAAAAAACATCTTGAAGAGCGCGTTTATGGCATGGATTTAATTCGCGAAGAGGCCAAAAAATGGACTCCAGAAGTCGTAGAAGATGTCACAGGCGTTAAAGCAGAGCTGTTGATGCAAATCACCCGCTTGTACGCTAAAACAAAACCGGGTTCTCTCGTATGGGCAATGGGCCTCACCCAACATTCCGTAGGAACAGGAAATACCCGTATTGCTCCAATCCTCCAACTTGCTCTTGGCAACATGGGCATTGAGGGCGGTGGTACAAACATTCTCCGCGGCCATGACAACGTTCAAGGTTCTTCTGACATGGGTTGTTTCCCTGATAGCTTACCTGGATACTACGGTATTGCTGAGGGTGTGTGGAAGTACTATGCGAAAAACTGGGGCGTAGACTACGAATGGCTTGTTTCTCAACACAAGTCCAAAGAGATGATGAGCAAACCTGGTTTCACCCTTTCACGTTGGTGGGCAGGTGTCCTTGATGGCAAAGATGGTAATGACGCGATTGACAATGCGGGCACGCCTCTTAAAGCACTTGTATGTATTGCTAATGGTATCACCTCTACATCACAGCAAGCCAAGGTGAAAGAAGGCCTTGATGGTCTTGAGCTTTTGGTTGTGGTGGATGCGTTTGCAAACGACGCGGTTGTACTAACAGACAAACAAGACGATGTGTTCTTGCTACCTGCGGCTACCCAGTTTGAAACCAGCGGTTCTGTGGTTGCCACCAACCGAAGTATCCAATGGCGTTATCAAGTCGTTGAGCCGTTGTATGAGTCTAAACCTGACCAAGAAGTCTTGTTTGAACTCGCAAAACGTTTGGGCTTTTACGAGCAATACACCAAAGCAATGACATTGCGCAGTGGCAAAGCAAGCTTTGTGTGGCCAGATGATGCGACCGACGAGATTGCCCACATCATTCAAAGTGTTGGGTATTCGGGTCGAACGGCCGCGCGTGCTAAAAAACATACAGACAATTGGCACATGTTTGACGAAGTTTCCATGCGTGGTTTTGGTCCTATGAAAGACGAGTACTATGGTCTTCCATGGCCGTGCTGGACAGAAAAACACCCTGGAAGTCCTATTCTCTACAATGTAAACGTCCCTGTAATGGAAGGCGGTATGGGCTTTAGAAATCGCTTTGGTATGGAGCACAATGGCGTGAGCCAGATGGCAGGACCAAGCGTAACTGTAAAAGGTTCTAAGGTCAAAGGCGGTCACCCACAAATTACCAAAGACAATATCGAAGCAGTTCTTGGTATCACCCTCACGGAAGCTGAAAAAGCGGCAATGGGGCCAAGTTGGGCGATGGATACCAGTAACATCATCGCACAAAAATGTATGGAAGCGGGCGTAGCGCCTTATGGAAATGCACGTGCGCGTTGTATCGTGTGGGAATGGACAGCGTTAGAGCATCAGATTCCATTGCACCGCGAACCACTTCACTCACCACGTACGGATTTGGCAAAAGCGTATCCGTCCTTTAAAGACCGAGCGAAGCACTACCGTGTTGATACAAAATTTGAGAGCTTACAGCAAAGTAAAGATTTTGCTAAAGAGTTCCCTGTTAACTTGATTACAGGACGTATCGTTAACATGAACGGTGCGGGGATTGAAAACCGAGGTTCAAAATACCTTGTGGAACTAACGCCTGAAATGTATGCAGACCTTAACCCAGATTTGGCGGCCAATTATGGCATCCGAAACGGCGATATGATTTGGATTCATGCACCTGAGGGCACGAAGATTAAAGTCAAAGCGCGATTCTCGCACTCTTTGTTGCCAGATCGTATCTTCTTGCCATTCCACTGGGCGGGCCATTTCCAAGGGAAGGATTTAAGTGATCGTTACCCTGAGGGCACTAAACCTTACTCTGTCGGTGAGAGTGCGTGTACGGTAACTAACTACGGGTATGACATTATCACTCAAATCCCCGAAACCAAAGGCGGCCTCTGCCGCATCGAAAAAGCGTAGGGGGTGAGCCATGAGTAGCGTAATGACACGAATGAAATTTTACTGTGATGAAGCCCGTTGTATTGAGTGTAACGGATGTAGCGTTGCATGTGCGGAAGCCCATGAGCTTCCAGTCGGGGTCAATCGCCGTAAGGTGATTACCCTTAACGAAGGGGTAGAAGGCAAAGAGTTCTCCTTGTCTGTGGCGTGTATGCATTGTACCGATGCCCCATGCGCACAAGTGTGCCCTGTGGATTGTTTTTACATCCGAGAAGATGGCATTGTGCTTCACAACAAAGAGACATGTATTGGATGCGGATACTGCTTGTATGCGTGCCCCTTTGGTGCCCCTCAGTTCCCACGCGATGGTGCCTTTGGTACCAAGGGAGCCATGGACAAATGTACCATGTGTGCGGGCGGTCCTGAAGAGACTAACTCCGCAAAAGAGCGCCACCTCTATGGTCAGAACCGTATTTCAGAAGGTAAAGTACCTATGTGTGCGGCCATGTGTTCTACCAAAGCCTTGTTAGTGGGGGACGGTGAGTCTGTTTCTAAAATCTACCGCCAACGCCTCGTGGGCAAGGGTAAGGGAACACAAGGTATGCCTTACGGTTGGAGTACAGCGTACTAATGAAGGAGCAAAAGATGAAACACCCACAAGGTGCGCTGCTTCTTCTTCCCTTGATGGCCTCAGTGGCATTTGCCGCTGAGAAC
>NZ_JCAHZR010000017.1:0-5496 GCF_059415125.1 Sulfurospirillum sp. HTRB-L1 | reverse complement strand
ACCTCCCTTTAAGCTTCACCGCTATATAATTTCGGCCTCGTTTGAGAGAACGACCAAGACTTTCCACCCCTTCTTCTTCGACCAAGAAGTTCTCGGAAGTTTCACTGTTTCAGTGTTTGAAAGTCTTATGTTATTTATTTTTTTAATGTCAATGTCAATCTTTGAAATCTAAACAAGTGATCTATACGAGCTTGGAAGGTAGAAGCCAGAAGCTGAGCGCTCTGGTTTCTCTAAAAACACTTCATAACTTTTATGGAGAGTTTGATCCTGGCTCAGAGTGAACGCTGGCGGCGTGCTTAACACATGCAAGTCGAACGGAGAAAGAGAGGTTCGCCTTTCTTTCTTAGTGGCGCACGGGTGAGTAATGTATAGCTAACCTGCCCCTTGGTGGGGGACAACAGATGGAAACGTCTGCTAATACCCCATACTCCTTCTTACTCTAAGGTAAGTCGGGAAAACTCCGGTGCCAAGGGATGGGGCTGTATCCTATCAGCTTGTTGGTGAGGTAATGGCTCACCAAGGCAATGACGGGTAGCTGGTCTGAGAGGATGATCAGCCACACTGGAACTGAGACACGGTCCAGACTCCTACGGGAGGCAGCAGTGGGGAATATTGCACAATGGGGGAAACCCTGATGCAGCAACGCCGCGTGGAGGATGACGCATTTCGGTGTGTAAACTCCTTTTATAGGGGAAGATAATGACGGTACCCTATGAATAAGCACCGGCTAACTCCGTGCCAGCAGCCGCGGTAATACGGAGGGTGCAAGCGTTACTCGGAATCACTGGGCGTAAAGGGTGCGTAGGCGGGTTGTCAAGTTCTGAGTGAAATCCAACGGCTCAACCGTTGAACTGCTTGGAAAACTGGCAGCCTAGAGTGAGGGAGAGGCAGATGGAATTGGTGGTGTAGGGGTAAAATCCGTAGAGATCACCAGGAATACCCATTGCGAAGGCGATCTGCTGGAACTCAACTGACGCTGAGGCACGAAAGCGTGGGGAGCAAACAGGATTAGATACCCTGGTAGTCCACGCCCTAAACGATGAACACTAGTTGTTGCCCTGCACGTCAGGGCAGTAATGCACCTAACGGATTAAGTGTTCCGCCTGGGGAGTACGGTCGCAAGATTAAAACTCAAAGGAATAGACGGGGACCCGCACAAGCGGTGGAGCATGTGGTTTAATTCGAAGATACGCGAAAAACCTTACCTGGCCTTGATATCCTTCAAATCCTGTAGAGATACGGGAGTGCTAGCTTGCTAGAATGAAGTGACAGGTGCTGCACGGCTGTCGTCAGCTCGTGTCGTGAGATGTTGGGTTAAGTCCCGCAACGAGCGCAACCCTCGTGTTTAGTTGCTAACAGTTCGGCTGAGCACTCTAAACAGACTGCCTTCGTAAGGAGGAGGAAGGTGAGGACGACGTCAAGTCATCATGGCCCTTATGGCCAGGGCTACACACGTGCTACAATGGATAGGACAATGAGACGCAATACCGCGAGGTGGAGCAAATCTATAAACCTATTCTCAGTTCGGATTGTTCTCTGCAACTCGAGAACATGAAGCTGGAATCGCTAGTAATCGTAGATCAGCATTGCTACGGTGAATACGTTCCCGGGTCTTGTACTCACCGCCCGTCACACCATGGGAGTTGATTTCACCCGAAGCCAGGAAGCTAGAATAGCTACTGTCCACGGTGGGATTAGCGACTGGGGTGAAGTCGTAACAAGGTAACCGTAGGAGAACCTGCGGTTGGATCACCTCCTTTCTAGAGTATTTGGCCCCTGCATTCAGTTGCAGGGGCGGAACCCAAAGAAACACACAAATCCTTACTTGCTACGTGTAGATTCACTTGTTTAGGTTTGAGAGATTGACGACACTAAGGGGCGTATAGCTCAGTTGGTTAGAGCGCACCCCTGATAAGGGTGAGGTCACAAGTTCGAATCTTGTTATGCCCACCATCTTGGGGAATTAGCTCAGCTGGGAGAGCGCCTGCCTTGCACGCAGGAGGTCAGCGGTTCGATCCCGCTATTCTCCACCACCTCTAACAAACCTTAGCGTCATTGACATTGCTTTTTCCATGATGTTTAATCCAAGCCTTACATGTAAGCTTTGGATTAGACCTTGTTGGTTTAAACGTTATTTACCGTATCATTGTTAAAAGTCACAACAAAATTGTAAAAACAATTTCACGTTTCTTGTTAAAGGACATCTTCACGAAGTGAAAGCTTTAGTGAGATGAATTGTGCTTGAATTACTTCAAGTACAAGAAGACATTAAGTGTCTATCTTTATCAAGGAAGTGATGCGTCAAAAAAGAATAGGTAAGCTACTAAGAGCAAATGGTGGATGCCTTGGCAGACAGAGGCGATGAAGGACGTACTAGGCTGCGATAAGCCTTGGGGAGCCGCCAAGAGGCTTTGATCCAGGGATTTCCGAATGGGGCAACCCAGCATGTCGAGAGGCATGTTACCCTTCGGGGGGCGAACGTGGGGAAGTGAAACATCTCAGTACCCACAGGAAGAGAAATCAAACGAGATTCCGGTAGTAGCGGCGAGCGAACCCGGACTAGGGCAAACCTGATGCTTGCATCAGGGGTTGTAGGACTGTGACATGGAACGTAGTTGCTAGAAGAACCCTTTGGAAAGAGGGGCCACAGAGAGTGATAGCCTCGTATTTTAAAGCATAAGCAATCCTAACAGTATCCTGAGTAGGGCGGAACACGTGATATTCTGTCTGAATCTGGGGGGACCACCCTCCAACCCTAAATACTCCTGTCTGACCGATAGTGCACAAGTACCGTGAGGGAAAGGTGAAAAGAACCCCAGTGAGGGGAGTGAAATAGAACCTGAAACCATTTGCTTACAATCATTCAGAGCCCTATGGTGTATCCAGGGTGATGGACTGCCTTTTGCATAATGAGCCTGCGAGTTGTGGTGTCTGGCAAGGTTAAGGAAACCCGAAGCCGTAGCGAAAGCGAGTCTGAATAGGGCGATTTAGTCAGATGCTGCAGACCCGAAACGAAGTGATCTATCCATGAGCAGGTTGAAGCTGGTGTAAGAGCCAGTGGAGGACCGAACCCATAGGCGTTGAAAAGTCTCGGGATGACTTGTGGATAGGGGTGAAAGGCCAATCAAACTTCGTGATAGCTGGTTCTCTCCGAAATATATTTAGGTATAGCGTTGTGTCGTAGCGTAGGGGGGTAGAGCACTGATTGGGCTAGGGCCTATACCAAGGTACCAAACCCTGTCAAACTCCGAATACCCTACGTGGAATCACAGCAGTCAGGCGGCGGGTGATAAAATGCGTCGTCGAGAGGGGAACAACCCAGACTACCAGCTAAGGTCCCTAAATCTTACTTGAGTGGAAAACGATGTGGAGTTACTTGAACAACCAGGAGGTTGGCTTAGAAGCAGCCATCCTTTAAAGAAAGCGTAATAGCTCACTGGTCTAGTGATTCTGCGCGGAAAATATAACGGGGCTAAAGTAAGTACCGAAGCTGTAGATTTCATATTTATATGGAGTGGTAGGAGAGCGTTCTAGTCAGCGTTGAAGGTGTACCGGTAAGGAGCGCTGGAGCGGCTAGAAGTGAGCATGCAGGCATGAGTAGCGATAATTAATGTGAGAATCATTAACGCCGAAAACCCAAGGTTTCCTACGCGATGCTCGTCATCGTAGGGTTAGTCGGGGCCTAAGCCGAGTCCGAAAGGGGTAGGCGATGGGAAATTGGTTAATATTCCAATACTAACAGGTGCGCGCGATGGAAGGACGCTTAGGGCTAAACGAGCCAACTGATGGAATAGTTGGTCGAAGGGCGTAGATTGAGGTACAGGCAAATCCGTATCTCTTTATTCGAGACCCGACAGGCAGACAACGCTCCTCGGAGCTGCGTCTGAATCGTTGATGCCGTCGAGCCAAGAAAAGTTTCTAAGTATAGCAACTGTTACCCGTACCGTAAACCGACACAGGTGGGTGAGATGAGTATTCTAAGGCGCGTGGAAGAATTCTGGTTAAGGAACTCTGCAAAATAGCACCGTATCTTCGGTATAAGGTGTGCCTCCTCTGGTGAAGTCCCTTGCGGATGGAGCTAGAAAGGTTGCAACAAAGAGTCCCTCCCGACTGTTTACCAAAAACACAGCACTCTGCTAACTCGTAAGAGGATGTATAGGGTGTGACGCCTGCCCGGTGCTCGAAGGTTAATTGATGGTGTCAGCCGCAAGGCGAAGCTCTTGATCGAAGCCCGAGTAAACGGCGGCCGTAACTATAACGGTCCTAAGGTAGCGAAATTCCTTGTCGGTTAAATACCGACCTGCATGAATGGCGTAACGAGATGGGAGCTGTCTCGACCAGGAATCCAGTGAAATTGTAGTGGAGGTGAAAATTCCTCCTACCCGCGGCAAGACGGAAAGACCCCGTGCACCTTTACTATAGCTTGACACTGCTGTTGGGATAACGATGTGCAGGATAGGTGGGAGGCTTTGATTCCTAGACGCCAGTTTAGGATGAGCCATTGTTGAGATACCACTCTTCTTTATTCTGATAGCTAACTCGCTTGGGTTATCCCCAAGGAGGACAATGTCTGGTGGGTAGTTTGACTGGGGCGGTCGCCTCCTAAAAAGTAACGGAGGCTTACAAAGGTTGGCTCAGAACGGTTGGAAATCGTTCGCAGAGTATAATGGTACAAGCCAGCTTGACTGTGAGACGTACATGTCGAACAGAGACGAAAGTCGGTCATAGTGATCCGGTGGTTCTGCGTGGAAGGGCCATCGCTCAAAGGATAAAAGGTACGCCGGGGATAACAGGCTGATCTCCCCCAAGAGCTCACATCGACGGGGAGGTTTGGCACCTCGATGTCGGCTCATCGCATCCTGGGGCTGGAGCAGGTCCCAAGGGTATGGCTGTTCGCCATTTAAAGCGGTACGCGAGCTGGGTTCAGAACGTCGTGAGACAGTTCGGTCCCTATCTGCCGTGGGCGTAGGATTGTTGAGGAGAGCTGACCCTAGTACGAGAGGACCGGGTTGGACGAACCACTGGTGTATGGGTTGTTCTGCCAAGAGCATCGCCCAGTAGCTATGTTCGGATGAGATAACCGCTGAAGGCATCTAAGCGGGAAGCCAACTCCAAGATGAACAATCCCCGAAGACCCCATGTAGACTACATGGTTGATAGGCTGGGTGTGTAATGGGTGAAAGCCCTTTAGCTGACCAGTACTAATCGGTCGTTTGGCTTACTTATTTCTTAGCATCACTTCCTTGATAAGGATAGAGAGGTTGTTTTTACAGTAAAATGTGTGACTTTTAACAATGACACCAAAGCGTCATGGAAGCAGACTACGGTCTTTTTCCATGACGCTTGCCGGTGGCTATACAGATGTGGAAACGCCCAGCTCCATCCCGAACCTGGAAGCTAAGCGCATCATGGCCGATAATACTCTCCCTTACTGGGACGGAAACGTAGGTCGCTGCCGGCTCGTCAATTATTCTTTTTACTGCTTTATTGTTTACT
>NZ_JCAHZR010000016.1:0-9101 GCF_059415125.1 Sulfurospirillum sp. HTRB-L1 | reverse complement strand
TAAAAATGTATTTGGAGAAGTGTAGGATGCAAAAGAGGCTTTTTGGAGACTTTTTTACATAGAAGTGAAAAATAAAGATTAATATTGAAATTACAGGAATGAGAGACAAGGCCTTACATGTAACGCATGGGGTGGGTGCGCCTGTGAGCGGATTTTCGAGGCCATAAAGCGCTCAGGAGAGCGCTGGCCGAGAACCCTCGGAGGTTTGTCAGGACGACAAACCGAGAATGAGCGAACAGGTGCGCCCGCCCCATGCCTAAACAGATGCTTAAGGCGAATTTTGCTAAAATTCGCAGATTCGGTTAGCCGCGCTTTAACCCCATCAATTCCTCCCCAAGGTGTGCTTCATGGCGTATCAACACAAAGATTTACTGGGCCTCAGGGAGCTCTCCAAAGAAGAAATCCTCTTTTTTTTGAGCTCAGCACAAGCGTTTAAAGACCTCAATAACAGCGAGGTAAAAAAAACCCGTTCGTTGCACGGCAAGACCGTGATTAATGCTTTTTTTGAAAATTCGACCCGCACGCGTGTTTCCTTTGAGACGGGGGCAAAGCGCTTAGGCGCGGATGCTATCAACTTTTCCGCCTCCCAAAGCAGTGCCCAAAAAGGCGAAACCCTCCTTGACACCATCCACAACATGGAAGCCATGAAAACGGACATCTTTGTCTTGCGCCACCCCAATTCTGGCGCGGCACAGTTTGTGGCACAGCACTCAGACGCGTGTATCATCAACGCGGGTGATGGCTTGCACGAACACCCCACCCAAGCCCTTTTGGACCTCATGACCATCCAAGAGCACAAGGGACGTTTGGAGGGGTTAACGGTCGTTATCATCGGCGATATTTTCCACAGCAGGGTGGCGCGCTCGAACATTTGGGCCATGAAAACACTGGGCATGACCGTGAAGCTTTTTGGCCCACCGACCATGATACCCGCCCACGTGGACGTGTTTGGGTGCCACGTGTGCAAGACCATGGAAGAGGCCGTGGAAGGCTCGGATGTCATCATGATGCTGCGCATTCAGCTAGAGCGGCAAGATGGCGGCACACCCTTTCCCTCAACGCGCGAATACTCCAAGTTTTTTGGGCTTAGCTCCACGCGCATCAAACTGGCCAACCCCAACCCCATCGTCTTGCATCCAGGCCCCATCAACCGTGGGGTGGAGATCAACTCCGATGTGGTAGAAAACCCCGAAGTGTCGGTCATTTTGAACCAAGTGGAAAACGGCGTCGCTATTCGCATGGCGGTGCTTGACATCCTTAATCGCAACCGAAACAGTTAGGAAACACCATGAAAACACTCATTAAAAACGGAACGATTATCAACGCCGATGGGCGCATGAGCGCCAACGTGGTCATCGAAGGTGAGACCATTGTCGAGATTACCACCGAGGAGATGCAAGCCGACGTGGTCATCGACGCCACAGGGATGCTTGTGATGCCTGGCCTCATCGACATGCACGTGCATTTTCGCGACCCCGGCCAAGAGTACAAAGACGACGTCATCTCAGGCAGTGAAACCGCCGTAGCAGGGGGCGTGACCACGTGTTTGCCCATGGCCAACACCACGCCCATCAACGACAACGCGTCCATTACCCGCGCCATGATTGCCAAGGCAAAAGCCAGAGGACTCATCGACTTGTTGCCCATCGGGGCGGTGACACAAGGGTTCAAGGGTGACCGCATCGTGGAGATGGGCGACATGATAGAAGCAGGCGCAGTGGCGTTTTCGGACGATGGCTTGCCCGTGTCTAGCAGTACCGTGATGCGCGCGGCACTGGAGTACTCGCGGGGGTTTAACTCCTTTGTCATCAGCCACTCGGAAGATTGCTCCTTGTGCCGTCATGGAGTCATGAACGAGGGGCCAACCTCGACTATTTTGGGCCTCAAAGGGATGCCTTCCGAAAAAGAGGAAATCGCTGTGGCGCGGGACATGTTGCTGGCAAAACTCACCAAAGGGCACATTCACATCGCCCATGTGAGTTCGGCGTGGTCACTCAAACTCATCGAATTGGCGCGAAAAGAGGGCGTGAGCATCACCTGCGAATTGGCGCCGCACCATTTTACCTTCTCGGATGAGCATTTGCTCACGTACAATACCTACTTTAAAATGTCCCCGCCCTTGCGCTCGAAGTGCGATGTGGAGGCCATGAAAGAGGGGTTACGCAGCGGGCTTGTGGATGTCATCGCCACGGACCATGCGCCCCACCATACGGATGAGAAATTTGTAGAGTTTGACAAGGCGCCTTTTGGGATTTTAGGGCTTCAAACCTTGGTGCCCTTGACCTTGGCACTCGTGAAAGAAGGGGTCATCACCCTTGAGCGCATGGTGGAACTCACCTCCGCCAACCCTGCGAAGATTTTGCACCTAGACAATAAAGGCAAAATCGCCAAAGGCATGCTCGCCGACATCGCCATCATCGACCCTGAGATGACCTACATGTACGATGAAAAACTCAACAAATCCAAGTCCAAAAACTCCCCACTCCTCAACCAAACCCTCACAGGAGCCGCGGTAAAAACACTCAAAAGCGGCCGCGTGGTGTTTGACTTTCCCAATTGTTTGTAGCTTACATGTAAAGCCCCCGCGGTTGCGGGGCGCCCTTTTGTTTAAAATACCGATTTTTAAATTTCTATGCTTACATGTAAAGAATCAAACATGCTATAATCCACTTATATGTACACTTATACTAGGAGGAACACATGGCACAACTAACTTTTTATATAGACAATTCTCTCGAAGCAAAAGTCAAAGAAGCGGCCAAGAAAAGCGGCGTTTCCTTGAGTAAGTTTATCGCTAAAGTGCTGGAACAAAAGGTTCAAGACGCGTGGAGCGAAGAGGTGAAAAGCCTTAGCGGAAGCTGGGGGGATTTTCCTAGCATCGAAGAGATAAGAGGCGAAGTGCGCGATGTTCAAAGAGAGTGTTTGTGATGTATGTGCTTGACACAAATACGCTCATTTATTTTTTCAAAGGGCAAGGCGAGGTGGCAAGGCGCTTGTTTGGTGTTGCGCCTAAAGATATTTTTATCCCCACGGTGGTGATTTTTGAGCTTGAAGTTGGCATTGCCAAATCGACCAACAGCCTCAAGCGTCAAAGGCAACTTGAAACGCTACTAAAGAGTGTCAACGTCCTAGATTTCACCCAAAAAGAAGCCAAAGCCAGTGCGCGCATCAGAGCAGAGCTAGAGCACAAAGGCACGCCCATCGGCCCCCTCGACACCCTCATCGCAGGGTGCGCCAAGGCAAATGCCCTCACCCTTGTGAGCAGAAATACCAGTGAATTTAGCAGGGTCGAGGGGCTTTTAGTGGAGGATTGGTTTTGGTAGAGTTGCACTGTTTCAGTACCTTTAGCACTTTACATGTAAAGGTTTTTAACGGCTTAAAGTCAAAAAAACATGATATAAATATAATTATAAAAAACTTAAAATAACAAGTTTTTATATGTATTAACTTTTCATTATGCTATACTTACTCCAAACAAAAGGAGGCCTCATGTCTGTAGCGAACATCACACGCAATTTTGTCAGTTCTGTTAAAGACGGCAAGATTTTTATGTATGAGGATATCCCAAGTAACAACAAAATGGGCGTCGCAGTTGAACTAAGCCGTCTCTATAAAAAAGGTGTCATCCAAAAAGTCGCGAAGGGTAAATACTATAAACCAAAAATCACTCCTTTTGGTGAAATCGGCCCAAGCAGTGCAGAAAAGATAAAAAGTTTTATAGAGCCATCCAAAAATGACTACATCAGCGGCGTTTCAAATCTCAACCAACTCGGCCTCACCACGCAAGTACCAAGCGTTATTACTATCGCGTCTGGGCGTTCGTCGCGCAAGGTAAAACTGCAAAATACTACTATCAGATTTGTTCCAAAGCGCAATCCTTCCTCCAAAAAAAATATCAAACTTTTACAACTTTTAGACGCGCTTAATAACATCAAAAAAATCCCCGATACCTCTATCGACGAAGCTTTTGGTATGCTTAAAAAAAGGATAGAACACTTAGAAAAAAAGGAGCAACAAATCTTAGCCAAGTTAGCACTCGTGCACCCGCCACGCACGAGGGCCTTGGTTGGGGCGGTGCTTAAAAATGCTGGGCTTTGGGAAGAGGCCTACAAGCTCAAGTCCACGCTAAATCCCATCAGTAGTTACAAAATCCCCATCAGCAACGAAACCCTGCCAAGCAAGGACGCATGGAAAATAGTGCCATGAAACTGCACCTTCACCAAGAACTTTTTAACGACGCCCTAGAAGCAACCGCGCAAGCACTTGGGATTGACGTGCTGTATGTGGAAAAAGATTATTGGGTGAGCTATATTTTAAAGGCACTTGCACAAAGCCGTTACCGCGAAGTCGCTATTTTTAAAGGAGGCACATCACTTTCCAAAGCCTACAAGCTCATCGAACGGTTTTCGGAAGATATTGATTTGGCTGTCGTTACTGGCACCTTGCGTTCTAATCAAATTAAAACAATGATTCGCACCCTAGAAAAAGCAATCTTGGATGCTAATTTTGAAGAGATTACAGTTGCGCATATCACGTCAAAAGGGAGTGAATTTAGAAAAACACTTCACCGTTACCCTCAGCTAAAACAAGGGAATTTTGGACACGCCAACGAAAATATCATTCTCGAAATCAACTCTTTCGCCACGCCACATCCCTATGGATTGATGGAGATTTCTTCGTATGTCGGAGAGTTTTTGGCGCAAAAAACACCGCTTAGGGTGAGGGAGTTTGGGCTGGAGCCATTTTTGATTAATGTGCTTGATTTTAGAAGAACCTTGTGTGAAAAATTAAGTGCCATCGCGAGGGCATCTTACGAGAGCGACGCCCAATATTCGCAGCTTAAAGCCAAAATTCGACATTTTTACGATATTTATTTTTTAATGCAACACCAAGATATTCAAGAGTTTATAGCGAGTGAGGCTTTTCCTCAAATGATAGCCCGTGTAAAAGAAGACGACCAAAGACAATTCAGCACGCCCCAATGGTCACAAGTGAAATTATGCAACACACCCATCTTCCAAAACGCGCCCATAATCCTAGAAAAACTCAATCACCACTACACGGCACAGTTTAAAGACTTGGTGTACGGAGAAACACTGCCATCCATTGAGGAAATCAAAAAAGATATTCAAAAAATAGCCCTTATTGTCAACGAACAGCAGTTGTAAAAATCAGAAAAAGTCCTTACATGTAAAGGAGAGCCGCAAAGCCCCCCCTTTTTTTTTGTTCTTACTTACTTCCCATTCAGCTCATACGCTGCGCGTAAAAAGAGGTCAACGCCTGTGACCAAACACGCTTCGTCGAAGTCGAAGCCTTGGTTGTGGTGGCCCGCATCAAGCTTGGCGCCTATCATCATGTAGCCGCTTTGGCCGCCGGCTTGTTGTACGGCGCGCATGAAGTGGGCGAAGTCTTCGCATGCCCCAAAGTCTAGCTCTTTGACGATTTTTTCGCTCTCCACAAAAGGCGAGGCGAGGGCGACTTTTTCAAACAACGCCGTGACCGCCTTACTGCTGTCTCCACCGCTGGTGCCGCCCACTTTTGTGACGGTGTAGTCCACTGAATGAATCATCGCTACGCCTTTGATGATGTTCATGCATTTTTCTTTCATGAAATCATTCAATTCCGTGGTTACACCCCGTGTTTCGCACGCCATGAACGCATTGGGTGCGATGACATTGCGCCCTTCGCCCGCGCGCAATACGCCCACGTTGATGCGCGTGACACCTTCGGCGTGGCGGGTGATGGCGTGCATTTGTGTGGCCGCTTCCGCCGCGGCAAGCAAGGCGTTGGCGCCCTCTTGGGGAGCGCCCGCTGCGTGGGCCGCTTTGCCCGTAAAGGTCACGTCAAATTTGGACGTGGCGAGGAAATTGTTCACCCCGCAAATGACGCCACCGCTGGTTTTGGCTTGAAAGCCAATGTGCGCACCCAAGAGAGTGTCTATCCCTTCTAAAATGCCCGCAGGCTCCATGCCTACAGCCCCGCGCGTGCCTTCTTCGGCCGTTTGGAAGATGAAGCGGAAGGTGCCTTTGAAGTCTTGGATGTTTTCACTGATGAGCCGCGCAAGTCCAAGGCCGATGGTGATGTGCCCGTCATGTCCGCAGGTGTGGGCGATGGCATCGATGTCCGCGCGAAATCCCTCTTTCACAGGGCGATGGCTTGGGTCTTTGCTCTCAGTGACATCCACCGCGTCGATGTCAAAGCGAAAGGCAAGGCACGGGCCAGGACGTCCTGAGTCAAGCTGTGCAACCACGCCCGTTAGCCCATCTTCCATGACCTCTAAAAGCCCGTGGTCTTGCGGGTCCAAGAGCGCTTTAGCCCGCTTTAATGCTTCCTCTAAGGCTTCGGGAGAACCTACCCCTTGTCTGGCTTCGGGGACGATGATGTCGCGCCCAAGTTTGAGGGAGTACCCATAAGCGGTGAGTTTTTTAATAATCTGCGCAGTCGTAAAAAAGGTAAACCACCCCGTTTCAGGGTGTTGGTGAAAAAAACGCCGCGAAGCGATGAGTTCGTCTTGTAAGGTGCTTGCTTTTGCCGCAATCGTATCCATTGGTTATCCTTCGTTTGCTAAGGTGATCAAACTTTTTGCTAACACATGGGTGGCCTTGATGGCGTCTTCCATGGTAATGTCTTCGGCCACGTTGTGGCTAATGCCCTCTTTGCAAGGGATGAATAGCATCCCAGTAAATTCTGAAACTTCGCCCATGTGCATGGCATCGTGCCCTGCGCCACTAGGAAGCATCAAGGCGTCGATGTCCAAATTTTCCGCTTCTTCGGCGAGCAGGTCGATGATTTTTTTATCCAACGCCGTGGGTGTATCGTGAGTAAGCTCTTTAAGTGTGTAGGTTAGTCCCCGTTTTGCTACGGTAAATTCAATCATATTACTAATGAGCGTAGCCGCTTTTTCAAGGTTCTCTGTGTCGATATCACGGATGTCGATACCAAGGGTTACGGAGCCTGGGATGACGTTGAGCACCCCAGGCGTTGCGTTGGCAAATCCCACGGTAGCGACGGTGGTTTCACCTGCTTTGTGTGCCCCAATGCTCTCCACCCCTAAGATAATCTCCGCCGCGCACGCAAGGGCATCTTGGCGCATGTTCATGGGCGTAGCACCCGAATGGTCGGCCTTTCCAAGAACCACAAGCTCATAGCGAATAGGTGCGGCGATGCCCGTGACGATACCCACAGGAATGCCCTTGTTTTCGAGCACCGGCCCTTGTTCGATGTGCAATTCGATGTAACTGTACAAGGCATTTTTGCCCAGTTTTGCCTCTTCTAACGCGTCCACATCACACCCAAAAGCTTTGGCCGCGTCGTAAACGCTGACCCCGTGTTTGTCTTTGAGGGTTTTGAGTTTTTCAAGACCCAGTTTTCCGCTGATGACCTTGCTTCCCACGGTTGCCATGTTAAACCGACTGGACTCTTCGCAAGAAAAAATGATGAGTTCAAGGGGCCGTTTGTGGCTGATGCCGTGCTCTTTGATGGCGCGTATGGCTTCAAGGCCGCACATAACACCTAAGGTGCCATCGTAATAACCTCCTTGGGGAACGCTATCAAGGTGCGAGCCCACCGTGACAGGGGAGAGGGGAAGTTCCCCCTCCACTCTGCCGTAAATATTGCCAATAGCATCTTCACGGATGTTCATGCCGATGCCCTGCATAAGTCCCTTTACGTAGGCTCTTGCTTGCGCTTCTTCTTCTGAAAATGCTAACCGCGTGATGCCCCGACCTGGCAACGCGCCAAAGGTGCTCACCGTTTGCATTTCGTGTTCGAGTCGCTGTGCGTTTATCATCACTGCTCCTTAAAATGCCAAGACAAAATAAGCAGCAAAGAGTGCTAAAATCATGCCCAAGGCAGTACGTTTAACCACTTCAATCGTGGAAACTTTTGCAAACCCTGCACAAATAATCGCAGCACCTGCAAGGGGTGACATGGTGCGGCCGATGGCGCCACTTAGTGCAGAAAGAGAACCCATGCGTTCGATGGTGGTGCCGAACTCTACGGCAAATGGTGTGACGGCTTTGTTAAAGGCAAAGGCCGCTGCGTCGCCAGAACCCGTAACAACAGCGAGTAAAAATGGCCCTGCTGTTGCGCCGATGGACGCCATGCTTGGATTGGAGATAAGCAATGAAATGAACGAATCTACCGCACCTAAAGATTGAAGCCCTGAAACAAACACGGTTGCTGCGATGATAATCCCGAAAATCTGTGCGTACGCGCCGCCCATGCCGTTAAAGAAGCCATCAGACACTTTCGCAGGACTGGTGCGTGTGACAAGTACCGCCAAGAAAACCCCGATGAGCATGGCTTGGGGCACACCCATTTTAAGTGCAGGCACCCAACCTGTAAACCCAACCACCAAGATAGCCAGTGGGACGATGTTTACAAGAGCGTAGAGTGGATTGACTTTAAAGGTGGTATCCATCTGAAAATCTTTATCATCCGAAACGTACCCTTTGTGCTCTTTGAGGTACACAGCGAGTAACCCAAGGGCGATGGCCGCCACGACGATACTGCTAATCGTCGCGATTTTGTGGGTGTTGATGACTTCTAACACCGACACGCTAGCTAGTTCAGCGATGAAGGGGTTGTGGGAAAGTCCGGGGTTGAGCATACTGCCGTACGTTCCGCTAAATACCGCCGCCGCCGCCATAGCAGGGCGCACACCAGAGTGAATGAGTAAGGGAATGAAAATCGCCCCAACTGCCGCAGCACATCCCGCCGCCGAGGGAAGGGCAACGTTAATGGCAAAGGTCAGCAACGTAGCCGCTGGCACCAAGAAAATACCCGCACGCTTAAGCACGCCGCCAAGCATGTTGACCAAGTGTTTGTCGCACTCGGTAATCTTCAACACCGCCGCGAAGCCTAAAACCGAACAGATAGCCTGAATCAGGCCACCCGAAACCATCGTTTTTGCAAAAGCATCAAAGGCTTTCATAGGCTCTAGGGCGAAGGTTGCCATAAACACCCCCGCGACTAAAAGAACCAATTTTGTATCGTATTTCTTCACTAAGAAATACACCACAGCAACAGTCGCCAACAGGGCAACCACAATGCGTACCGTTTCCATAAACCCTCCTAAAAAATGTAGTAACTAAAACCCA
>NZ_JCAHZR010000015.1:0-17313 GCF_059415125.1 Sulfurospirillum sp. HTRB-L1 | reverse complement strand
TAGAAAAACCGCCTTTTTAGCACTAAAGTCTCTTTTTTTTTGTAGCAACTTGAAAATAGAACCATAACCCCCCAAATAATAGGCCTACAATCACAGGCATTGTCCATGGATTTTCGCCCAAGAAGCCAACAAACCGTATTAAAGGAGCGCCCGCTTGGTAACTTGCCGCACCCAAGATGGCCGCCCAAAGTACCGCGGAGATTGCATTGAGGATATTAAATCGCACAAAAGAGTATTTTGTAAGCCCAATAGCAAGAGGAATAAGCGTCTTGATGCCGTATAAAAACTTTTGAAAAAAGATAATCTTGTCCCCATAGCGTTTCATTAAGAGGTGAGACAAGGCTATTTTGCGTCGGTGTTTTAAAATATAGGGCATCATTTCGGGTCGATTGTGGCGGCTCATGTAAAACAATAAGGTATCGCCCAAGGTGTTTGCAGTGGCGGCAACAATGATTGAAGCCGTTAAATCCATCTGTCCCGAATAAGAAAGCACCCCCGCAGCGACAATGGCTACCATACCTCCGCCTAGAGAATACACAAATAAAATCACATACCCATACGTCGAGAGCGACGCGAACATCTCTTCCAATGACACTCCTTAGTGTTTTTCTAACCGTTTTATTGTCTCGATAAAGCTTCGTGCCGCAAACGAGCCTGCGGGCGTTCGGGCTTTTGCATCCAGACTAATCACCGACCCGCCCAGCGAAACCCCTGCAAATAGGCCTCTGTTGCTTGCATAAGCGTAAATGTCTTGTTTTAGGCCCAAGTCCCTCATGTGTGTCATGCTTGCCCCCATCGGGCCAGCTGCCACCGAAACATCGGCCCCTAGAGTAATTTTTCCGTTTTTAATGGCTTCGGCTACCTCGTATTTCATGATAAATAAAACAATATCACTGCGTTCTACACCAAATTGAAAGCCTAAACTGCCTCCGCTAAGGCTTACATGTAAAGGACTTTCCCAACCATCTGCCCCCCTAATACTCATGACGCCATTGCCAAACAATCCGCCCAAGAAAAATCCCACCCGCGTCACGCCAGGCAAAACAGCAATAGCACTAGCTTGCGAAATAAGCTCCACTGGGATAACCCCAGATTGGTTGCGCACAATCAATTGAAGCGTATTGGTAGCCTCAAGCGTGCGTTCTTCGCTGGCCACAAGCAGTGATGAAACAAGCGCAATGCACACCCACACTCTCATAAGATAGTTCATTGTGTTCTCCTTATTTATTGGTTTTTAAAATACCGCGCAAAGGTGCCTTCTTTGGAAAGCAAGGTTTCCATGTTGCCCTCTTCAAGCACCCTCCCCTTGTCTAGCAAATAAATATAATCCGCCATGCGAATCGTGCTCAAACGATGCGCAATCACAATAGTCGTTTTTCCCTTAAGGTAGCGGTCAAGTCCCTCAAAGAGTGCTTTTTCCGTGTGAACATCAAGGGCCGATGTAGACTCATCTAAAATCACGACATTGGGATTTTTCACAATCATCCGCGCAATGCTTAGGCGCTGGCGTTGGCCGCCGGAGAGTTTAATGCCATCTTTTCCTACGGGCGTCTCAAGCCCCAAAGCTTGTTCGTTCACAAAACTTTCAAGTTGGGCAATAGCAAGGGCTTCATAAAGGCGTGTGTCACTAATCTCCTCGCCTAAGGTGATGTTGGTGCGTATTGTGCCATTAAAAAGCTGTGGGTTTTGTAAGATTAAAAAGACATTTTCGCGAACAACATCAAGGCCAATCTCGCGCACATCCGCCCCATCAAACATAAGCACGCCCGAATCAAGTGGGTAAAATCCCACCATAATTTGTGCCAACGTGCTCTTTCCGCTACCACTTGCGCCTACAATCGCCACCCGTTTTCCGCGGGGAATTTCCAAGGAAACGTGTTCTAAAACAGGCTTACCAGACGCATAAGCAAAGCTCACATCCTCAAGAACGATTCCATTGGTTCCCCCTTTGACAAACGGGTTTACCGTATGGGCATACTCAGGCTCCCGTGGAAGTTCCAATAAGGTATTAATGCGTCCTAGGGCGACTTTGGCGTTATGAAAAGCATACTGCACCCCTAAAATCTCTTGCACGGGGCCCATCATCACCCACAAATAACCAAAAATCCCCAGCATTAAGCCAATACTTAAATCCGAATACGCGACCACCAAAATACTCGCAGCACGAAAGATTTCAAAGCCACTTAAAAATACCAAAAAGGAAAACCGCGAAGCCGCATCGCTTTTGTAGCCAAAGGCAATAGACTCGTCCTTGATAGCTTTGGCCTTTGCTTCCACTTGTGCAATAAAACGCTTTTCTTGGTTGCTTGCACGCACTTGCACAAAAAGGTCGAGGGTTTCGCTTAAAGCTGTTTGAAACACCTCGAATGCTTCATTTTGACGCTTTTTTAGTTTCGAGACTGAGCGGGCGATTTTGGTTGTGAGCACAACCACAAAAGGATTAAGAAGTAAAATAAACAAGGCCAAGGGCCAATGAATCAACAGCAACACGACACCCACGCCCAAAACCGTCAAAACTGAAATCAACAGCCGGCTAATCGTCGTTCCCAAAAACTCATCCACTGTTTCAACATCCACAACCAACAGCGCATTGGCACGGCTTGAGCCGAAATGTTCGTACCCGCTAAGCGAGACATTTCCAAGGTGCGAGAGGACCCGTTGACGCAACCCAAAGGTGATGGTCTTGGATATAATCGTAAAATACTTTGTTTGAAAAAAGTTTAAAATAAAAAAAATAAAGCGCATCAAAAGGGTAATCACCAACACGACAAGCACGTACATGTAAGGCATTTGTGGGCCGCCAAAAAGCCCATCAACACTGCGCACCAAAAGGCCAGACTGCCCAAGCAGCACTTCATCCACCAAAAGCGGCATCAAAAGCGGAACTGGCGTACTAATCACCACAGCAGTGATGGCAATAAGATTGGCCAGTAGCAACTCTTTTTTAAAAGAAAGCAGGGTTTTAAAAAGTTGAGAAAGAGACAGGGGGTCTTTGCTGTGCAAGGTATGCATATTATGCCCTTAGTTGGTCTACATGTAACCCCTCAAGCAACTCATCCAAGCGTCTTCCAAGCTCTGCTTCTGGAAGGGTTTTAAGCAAAAAGTTTGTGATTCCAAGTGCGCTGTACCGTGTCAATTCTTCTTTGGAAAAGGTTGTAGACATGAGGCAAACGCGGCATTTCTTGGTGCGTTTTGATTGCATCTCTTCGATGATTTCAAGGCTCTTTTCCACCGAAGGATTGGTAATTTTGGTATCGACAATCACCAAATCAAAGGGTTCTTGCTTGAGTCTTTGGGCAAACAATTTCACCCGCTCATAAGAACTGGCCTTTACGTCACTGTTTTGCAAACGCAAAATCTTAAGCAAGCGAAATTTTGCCTCCTTGTCTTCATCTACCACCGCAACGGAGACTTGAGAGAGAGATTCAAGGTAAGCAAGCAGGGTTTTTAACTCACGGTGCAGTTCGCTCATCTTAAGTTCGTCAAGCCCTTTAAGGTAGTACTTTAAGTATGTTTTACTTGAAAATTCCTCTTGGACATTGGCTTTTCTGAAAAATTCGCGGATTGAGCGAGAGCTTTCCGCGCAATCCCACATTTTTTTATCAAAATAGTAAGAATACCCATCCAAAAGCCGTAAAATCTGCTCTTTGCGTTCCCTTGAAAAATGCGCAAATTGGCTTGCAAAATCACCATAATAGGTCTCTTCAAAAGCCTTTAGTTCCCGCAATAAAAAAATATTTTCATCACGCAATGTTGCGGCACGGTGCAAAGCATCCACGTACATGCGGTTGTAGCGTTTGTATTCTGTTTCAAGGGCTACTTTTTCTTTGGGTTCTTTGAGTATTTTTTGTTTCACAAGCTCAATTTCATTGGCAAGGTTTTTAATCACCCCTTTTTGCGTGGAAATCTCCCCGCGGTTGCTTTCAAGCTTTGCTTTTCGCCACACATACTCTGTTTGTGCTCCAAGAAATATCTCTTCATAGGCGATTTTAGGGATGCTGATTTTTTTTACAAACCCTTTATAAAGCCGGTAAATATCGCCCACGTATTCGTAAAAAGAAATCAGTTCATTGTTCACAAACTTAGGGTCAAGATCAAGGAGATTGTGGTACGCCGTGGTTAAAAACCGTCGCATTCGGATGTAATCCAAACGCTCGTATTCTTCAAAATCATAGTCGTATTCTTCCAAATCAACAATAAGCGATGAAAAGTAGTGGAAAATAGCCTCTTCGACTGAGTAATCAAGGACAATCGGAGCATATATATCATTTTCTTTAGCGGGGGCTTTTTTTTGCTCTGGCGCAACAGGTTGCCTCTCTTCTTCGGAGAGGGAAGAAGGATTTTTCAAAAACTTTACATAATAGGGCACGCCACCATCAAGGCCAAATTCAACAGGGTCACCCTTGCGCGGATCATTGGGAAACTCGATACAGTCCATCAAAGAAAAGGGGTGGTGTGAACCATCCCTTCCTTCTAATACGCCTTCTTCATTAGAGGTGTTATAACTTAGTATCTTGCCCTTCATGGCGTCTTCTTAGCGCGCATAATTAACGGCACGAACCTCGCGAATAACATGAACCTTAATCTCCCCAGGATATTGTACTTTTTCCTCAATCTCTTGGGAAATTTCTTTGGCAAGCAACACCGCTTCGTCATCGTTGATAAGCTTTGCATTGGCAATCACGCGAATCTCGCGCCCCGCGTTAATAGCATACGCTTGTTTGATACCAGGCTTTGATTTAGCAATCTCTTCAATGTCTTGCACCCGCTTTAAAAAGCTCTCCAATACTTCGCGTCTGGCTCCTGGACGTGCTGCTGAGAGTGTATCTGCCGCGCACACCGCAGCCGATTCTACCGACGTGGCTTCTTCGTGTCCGTGGTGGGCAAAAATAGCGTTGATGACCACCGGGTGTTCTTTATAACGTCTACAGACTTCCGCGCCCAAATCAACGTGACTGCCTGCAAATTCATGGGTGAGCGCCTTGCCGATGTCGTGCAAAATACCAGCGCGCTTTGCTAGCTTTTCATCCCCGCCTGTCTCAGCCGCAATAATTCCAGCAAGGTGTGCCACTTCCAAGGAGTGCCCTAGGGCATTTTGCCCGTAACTTGCGCGGTACTTTAGCCGACCAATAAGCTTCACGAGTTCTGGATGCACCTTTGTAAGGCCCAGGTCGATGATGATATTTTCACCCTCTTCAATGACCGTTTGCTCAAACTCTTCCTGCACTTTTTCATAAATTCCCTCAATGCGCGCAGGCTGAATACGCCCATCTTCCACCAAAAGTTGAATCACCTTGGTAGCAATGGCGCGGCGGTAGAGGTTAAAACTGCTCAAGATAATCGCATTGGGCGTATCATCAATGATAATATCTACCCCCAAAAGCATCTCAAGGGTTTTGATATTGCGCCCTTCCTTGCCAATGATGCGTCCTTTGAGTTCGTCGTCTTTTATATTGACCACGTTAATCAACCGCTCTGCTGCAAAATCGCCTGCGTAGCGCGAGGTAGCTTGGGCAAGAATGTAATTTACCCGTCGCTTTGCATCTTGCTTGGCTTCTTCTTCCAAACGGCGCACCGTGTGGGCAATATCGGCGCGCGATTTTTCCTCAACTTTTTTAAGGACCACTTCACGGGCTTCTGATTCGGTGAGACCTGCGGAGCGCTCCAAGATACTAAGGGCTTCTTTGACTTTTTCTTGGTAGTCTTCTTTGAGATTTGAGCCTTCTTCAAGCAACTGTTCTGCTTCTTTTTTCAGCTTTGCAACTTCAGTTTTTTCTGTTATTGCTTTTTTTAAATCTTCTTTGACTTGAAGCTCGCGCTTTTCAAGTTCGGTCATCTTAAGTACATGCTCTTTGGTAAGCTGGGAAAGCTTTTCATCAAAACGCTTTTTCGCCCCAATCTCTGCCTCTTGCACCGTGATGTTGGCGTTTTTTAATACAATTTCTGCCTCGTACTCGATTGCCTTGGCCTTGGCTTTTGCCTGCTCTAGGAAAATGTTGTAGTTGGCGTCATTGATTTTTTTTGCAACAAAGTACCCCGCTGCACCGCTAAATAGCGCTGCACCTCCTGCGATTGAAAACTCTAAAATCATTGATTCCTCTTCGTCTTATAAAATGATTTGGGGTAATATAAAAATCTGCTTGAACATCATGGGATTCTCCCAGATGCTGTGTGGTAAAACAGTCTCCCCGTTGCACAAAAATAACAATCGGGTGACATTTTAAGGATGAAAAAAATCTATCGTACATCCCTTTGCCGTGACCAATCCGCCGCAATGCCCCGTCGACCCCGACAACTGGGACAATAGCGATATCAATCTTGGAAAAAATCATCTGTGAGTCATTGGACTCCAAAACGGAAAATTTTTTCTTTTTTATAGGCAATCTGAATTTTACCACTTTGAAACTGACACCTTCCATAAATGGCACTAAAAGCCGATTTTCTCGGCGCAATGGGCGCATCAATTTGCGAATATTTACTTCATGAAAAAGGGGGAGATAACACAAAATTGTCTTCCCTTTTACGCCTTTAAGAAGATGGGAGAGCTGTGCTAAAACAGCAGCATCTTGGCGAAGCTTATTGTGTAAGGAATGGTGTTTTAGTTTTTGCAAACAGCGCGCACGAAATGCCTCTTTGCTCTCCATCTAATTCCCCTTTCCCTTGTCAATTTAAGCCACTTTTTCCTATAATCCGAACCTTTACACGGCAAGACCGTGCGAAGGAACAATTGTAGCACAAAGGAAAACTAAAATGCGCATGAAATCCCTTTCCCTCCTCGTTGCCTCAACCCTCTTTTTTGCAGGATGTAGTGGCACAGAAACCGCTTTCAAAGACGACACTAGTACCAAAAAAGAAAAAGAGCCTCTTGTGCTTATTGATACCTCTGGTAACACTATTGCTATCACAAAAACGCCACAGGGCATTAAGTTTGCTGGGCATGAGGGCAAAGTGGTTTTATTAAATTTTTTCGCCACATGGTGTCCGCCGTGCAAGGCTGAGATTCCCCATCTTAATGCTTTGCAAACCAGCCACGGGGATGCTTTGTCGATTATTAGCGTAGCATTGGAAGAAAAATCCACAGAAGAGTTAAAAAGTTTTATTGATTATTACACCATCAACTATACAGTCACCCAAGGAGAGCCCAATTTTGAACTCGCCAAAGAAGTGGGGGGTGTTTCAACGATTCCTTACATGGTCTTGTACGATAAAAATGGCCATTATGCGACCCATTATGTGGGCGCTGTTCCTGAGGAAATGATTGATGTGGATATTAAAAAGGCACTTGGGCTATGATTGGCTTTTTAAAAAAAGGGTTGAGTAAAACCCTTGAAGCCATCAAGTCTGTCGCGCCAAAACCCCAAGAGAAGATTAGCAAAACACTCCTTGAAGAGATTTTGCTTGAGGCCGATGTGACGTATGAGCTCGTGGAAGAGATTTTGTATTATCTTCCGCCTCAAGAACAGGTCAAGCGTGAAGATGTTAAGCGGGTGTTGAGCACTTATTTTATCTACGACACCCCAACGCCCAAAGAAGAAAAACCCTTTGTGGAGCTGATTTTAGGCGTGAATGGGGCTGGCAAAACCACAACCATCGGCAAACTTGCTTACATGTATAAACACCAAGGCTTACGGGTCATGCTAGGCGCTGGCGACACCTTTCGTGCCGCAGCCATCGAACAGCTTCGGCGCTGGAGTGAGCGCATTGATGTGCCTATTGTTTACACCCAACAAGGGCACGACCCCTCGGCCGTGGCTTATGATGCCATTAGTTCCGCCAAAGCTAAGGGCTACGAGCGGGTCATTATCGACACCGCAGGTCGCTTGCAAAATCAAGCCAACCTTGTTAGCGAACTCCAAAAAATAACGCGCATCTGCAACAAAGCACACGAGGGAGCGCCCCACCGTAAATTGCTTATTTTGGATGGCACACAAGGCAACAGCGCCATCGCACAGGCTAAGGCCTTTCATGAACTCATTGGCGTGGATGGCATCATCATCACTAAGCTTGATGGCACCGCCAAAGGTGGCGCGTTGTTTGGGATAGCACGCGCGTTAGAATTACCCATTTTGTACGTGGGTGTGGGCGAGCATGAGGGCGATTTAATTCCCTTTGAATCAGAAGCCTTTATTGATGGGCTGCTTGAGGGAATTTTCATTAGCGAGAATGGCGAGAATGGCTAAGAAAAAAACACTCTTTGAGTGCCAAGCTTGCGGTTTTCAAAACGCTAAATGGCTTGGAAAATGCCCAAGTTGCGGCGCATGGGATGATTTTTTAGAGCTCAGCGAAGTCCAGATTGCCACCCTTAAAGAAACCTCCACCCCCTTAAAATCCACCCACAGTGCCATCCCCATCACCGATGTGGAAATTGAAACCATCGAACGATTTAGTTCAGGAGATAAAGAACTTGATTTGGTCTTAGGCGGTGGTATTGTGCCAGGAAGTTTGACCCTCATCGGAGGAAGCCCAGGAGTGGGAAAATCTACGCTGTTGCTCAAAATTGGCGGCAATCTTGCCAGCAGTGGCAAACGGGTGTTGTACGTGAGTGGCGAAGAATCTTCTGGGCAAATTAAATTGCGCTCAGACCGCCTTGGTAGCACCCACGCTTCTTTATTTTTGCTTCCTGAGATTCGCCTTGAAGCGATTGTAAATGAGCTCCATGCCACCCCTTTTGATGCACTCATTGTTGACTCCATCCAAACCCTTTACAGTGAAAAACTCACCGCTGCACCAGGAAGTGTCTCTCAGGTGCGAGAGATCACCTTTGAACTCATGCGCTACGGAAAAGAGCACAACCTTGCCATTTTCATCATCGGGCACATCACCAAAGAAGGCTCCATCGCAGGGCCGCGCATCCTAGAACACATGGTAGATACCGTGCTGTACTTTGAAGGGGATAATAACCGCGAACTTCGCTTGCTTCGGGGGTTTAAAAACCGCTTTGGTTCCACCAGTGAGGTGGGTATTTTTGAGATGACTAAAACGGGACTCATGAGCGCCACGGACATCTCCAAAAAGTTTTTTACCCGCGGCACACCCCAAGCGGGTTCTGCCATCACAGTGGTCATGGAAGGGAGTCGGCCCATCGTTCTTGAGGTGCAAGCCTTGGTGAGTGAGAGCAGTTACCCCAACCCCAAGCGCAGCTCCACAGGCTATGAGCTTAATCGTTTGACCATGCTTTTGGCACTTTTGGAACGTAAACTTGACCTACCTTTTAACCAATACGATGTGTTTATTAACATTGCTGGCGGCATAAAAGTAAGCGAAACGGCGGCGGATTTGGCGATTATCGCGGCGATTATCAGTAGCTTTCGCAACCGCCCCATCAGTAAAGACACCATCTTTTTAGGGGAAGTGAGTTTGATTGGGGATGTGCGCGATGTGTTTCACTTGGATGCGCGCCTCAAAGAAGCTAAAACGCAACATTTCACCAAAGCCCTTGTGCCATCCAAGCCCCTCGAAACCCCTAGCGGGGTGAAGTGTTTTGTGGTGGATGAAGTCTCTAAAGTGATTGAATGGATGTAACTATCGGTAATTTCAACGATTTTAGTGTAAAATCAATCCAATTTTTTTCGATATACACAAGAGCTCAACAAAGGATGTAACCGTGCCAGAAAACAAAACAGAAGAGACAGAGAAGAAATCCGGTGGCAATATGGTGCTTATTATTATCGTAGCACTGCTTGTTTTGTTGCTAGCAGGTGGCGGCTTGGCCGCTTATTTACTTTTAGGTTCAAGTGGGTCTTCGCAGCCACAAATGCAACAAGCACAACCTGCAGGCTCTTCAGGCACAAGCGCGGCACGTTCAACCAACCTGCTTTCCATTGGGCCAATTTATCCTATGGATTCCTTTATCGTGAACCTCTTGAGCGAAAGCGGAAGCCGTTACTTGAAAGTTTCCCTTGATATTGAGCTTAGCAGTGGCAAGTTGGCCGCTGAAATGGACGCTAAACGTTCCGTAGTGCGTGATATTATCATCCGCACCCTTTCGTCAAAAACCTTTGAGGAGGTCAGTACCCTTAAGGGCAAAGAGCGCTTAAAAGACGAAGTTGTGGCGCGTTTAAATGAAGTGCTAGCCGATGGGCATGTGCGCAATATTTTCTTTACCGATTTTGTTGTTCAGTAGGTTATGGTAGGGGTGGACATCGTCGCGATCTCTCGCATCGCGGCCTTTTATGAAAAATACGGCGAACATGGCCTAGAGCGTTACTTGCACCCTGAAGAGATTCACCTTGCCAAAAGCGATGCCACCCGCGCGGGGTTTTGGGCGGCCAAAGAGGCCATCTCTAAAGCTCTGGGCTGTGGCATCGGGAGTACTTGTGGGTTTCACGACATCACCCTTTACAAAGACGCCAAAGGCGCCCCCCACTTCACCCTCTCTTCCTCTCTTTTGAAACAGTTTTCCATCACAGGGCACTCGTTGAGCATCGCCCATGATGGCGGGTTTGCCATCGCGGTGGTTTCTATCGAAACGGCTTCACCCGCCTCCCACAAAGTGTAAAAATTCCACCTTATCGCCCTCTTGCAAGAGCGTCGTTTCCCACGCCTCTTTTTTCACAACGTTCATATTTAACGCCGCAGCCATCACCTTTGGCTCAATCCCAAGCTCTAGCATCAGTGCTAAAATGGTTTTCGCTTGGGTCGTGCGGCTTTCTCCATTGACAATTACGTGCATCGTTTCCTCACTTTTTAAATCGTATCATCTTAAACCGCTCCCCCAAGAAGGAGGGTAAAATCAACTGTTTTGCCTTTTCAAGCTCCCTGCGGTATGTTGCTTCATCCACGTTGTGGCGCAACACTTCTAGCAACGCCATCAAGCCAAAATCCACCAAGGCACTGGCTTGGGTTTTGGTCTCTTGGTGTGCGAATCCTGCTGCTTCCATCGCCATGCGCACATGTTCAAAGTTTACATCATACGTCACGTCGCTCACCCCAAAAAAATCCGCCAAACGCTCCTTTGCACCCGCCTTACATGTAAGCTCAAAAAAGGGGTAACTTTGGTGGTTTTGGTACACCCGCAGCGACACATCGTTGCGCGCATACGCCTCCCCATAATCAAAGGCAACCACTTCGCATCTTTCACACGCAGTGCTAAGGGTGAGAGCAAAGGCTTCTAACCCGCAAGCTATCTCCCCTTTTTCCACCCCAAGGGCTTGCGCTTTGGCTTTTACATCAGCGTCCCAGGGAACAAATACGGGCAGGTGGTTTTCTATGTGAAGCATTTTTTCTTCCATGATAACCTCACAAGCAAAGGCGTCAAAAAGCTCATTGCACAAGACCAACGCTTCCTTACATGTAAAGGTTTCAAGGGAAGAAATAATGTTTACATGTAAGGCTTCGCCAAAAGCGGCTCGCAAGGTTTTTTCCTGCGCTAAACGCAACTGTTCTAAGGGTTCAACAATGGTAAAGCGAAGGGTTTTTGCCAAAGAAGGCTCTAGGGAGTAGACAAACTGCATCACATCGGCCATCATGTACCCTTGGTGCGCCCCAATCTCCACGATGTGCGCATCAGGAGAAAGAAGCCCGCACCGCACGCGCTCGACTATTAATCGCCCAAGAGTGCCGCCAAAAAACATGGACGTACTCACCGACGTGTAAAAATCTCCCGCTTTTCCAATACTAGGAAGGGTGGCGTAGTAGCCCTTTGGGCCATACAGCCACGCGTGCATGTACTGGCTAAATTTCACCTTGCATCTTTGCGTATAAATCTAACAAGGAAAGCTGTGCCTCCAACCCATAAATTTGCGCATCAAGGCGCATGGTTTCACGAGAATTTTCAAGGGTTTGCACATCGTGGATTGTCTTCTCACCTGCATTTGCAAGCTCTTTTGCAGAAACAAGCAATTGGTCATACAGCGCAAAACTTTCCAAAGAGATTTCGCGTTTTTGGTTTAAAAAACGCACCGCATCGTGCACCTGCTCAAAAAGCTTGGTTTCGCTGCGCTTGACATCGTGAAGCTTCACGCCCTCTTGCAAGGTTTCCACCCGTTTAAGCTCCAAAGAGCGCGCACGGTTGATGTCATACAGCGGCATAGAGATGCGAACCCCGTAGGTTTGGTACCCATCCCGCGCGCTATTGTCATCATAACGCTTGGCATTATAATAGGCCGCATTTAAGGAAATGGTGGGCAAATAGGTGGAGACATTGGCCCGCTGCAGCCACTTACTGCGCTCATACGCCCCTGCTTGTTGCTTTACATGTAACGAACTGGCCAAATACGTCGCTTCATCGACCATCTCAAACACAGGCAAGGTTAGTTCTCCCAAAGAAGCATCGCTGATGCTTTCAAACTCTTTGGCGATTTCCATCTCTGTGCGCTCTAGCTCCAAGAGCGTGTGTTGCAAGGTATTTTTAGAAAGCAAGGCTTGGTCAAGGTCGCTACTGTCGGCAAATCCACTTTCAAACTGCTCCGTTTTACGCAAAATATCGATAATCGCATTATCAATCTGAAACCGCGTTCGCTCTTTTTGCAAGCGTGTTTTTTGATGACGAAGCACAAGGCTCATGGCTTGTTTGATGAGCGTTTGGGTTTCAAGCTGGGTCGAAAGGCGCAAAAAAGCGCGGTTGGCGTCCGCGTAACGCATGGCAAAATAAATCCCGCCACTTTTGAAAATAGGTTGATTCAAGGAAACGGAAAAGGTACCTGTTTCGCGGTCGCTACTGAGTGAATCCTCTGTTTTTGTCCAACTCCACGCCCCTTCAATGGGATTTAGCCACTGGTATTTGAGGATGTCACTGTTTAGCTCATTTTGCTCACGCTCTAAGCGAAGCTGTTCTTGTTTGAGGGAAGAAAGCAGGCTTTCGTTAGCCAGCAAAAGGCCAGTACTCAGACTAAGACAAAGTAGCAATCGCATGTTCAAGCCTCCTAAACCCTTCTTGCATTTCCTCTTTTGAAATGGTGAGTGGAGGCAAAAAGCGCAAGGTGTTTCTGCCGGAGCGCAACACCAACACGCCCGCCTCAAAGGCGGCTTTGATGAGAGAAGGCAAGGTCTCCTCTCCTTTACAGCGGAGTCCGCGCATGAGGCCAAGACCCAACTCTTTTTCAAAATACTGGGGATAGGTTTGAGCGATGCGGCGCAACTGTGCCTCGAAAAATAAAAAGGCCTCGTCCAAAAGCCCGCTTTGCTTGTAGGATTCTAAAATCTCTAGCACCTCAAGGCCTGCGCGCGTGGAAAGAAAGTTTCCTCCAAAGGTACTGCCATGGTCCCCCACTTCAAACAAGGTTTTGTGGGTGGTCATGATGGCCCCAATGGGCACGCCACCGGCTAAGCCTTTGGCAAGGGTGATGATGTCGGGGGTGATGTCGTAAAGTTGCGAAGCCAAAAACTCCCCACTGCGAAACACGCCCGTTTGCACTTCATCGACGATGAGCAGCAATTGGCGCTCTTTTAAAAAAGCCGCCAGTTCTTGCACAGCGGCTTTATCTAGAGGCTGTACTCCACCCTCCCCTTGGACAAGCTCTATCATCACCGCCACGGTTTCTTCATCGATGGCATCGATGAGTGCGCGGATTTGTTCGTGAAAACTAAAGCCCTCAGGGTACGGGGCAAAGGCTTCTTTGTGGAAGCTTGTTTGGCCCGTGGCTTTGACGGTGGTGATGGTGCGTCCGTGAAAAGAGTGCTCTAGGGTGAGAACTTTGTAGCGTTTTTTAGGGAAGGTTTGCAAGCCGTATTTGCGCGCAAGTTTGATGGCGCCTTCGTTAGCCTCCGCACCTGAATTGGCGAAGAAAACCGCCATGTCGTAACCGCTAAGTTCACACATGCGCTTGGCAAGTTTAGCTTGGGGTTCAATGAGAAACAAGTTGGAGGTATGGATGAGATTGGACGCTTGGTCAAACAGCGCGTGGGCTAGGCGTACGTTTCCGTGCCCCACGCTCACCACACCAATACCACTGGTAAAATCGATGTAATCTTTCCCGTTTTCGTCAAACAAGGTGGCATTTTCGCCTTTTTTAAAATTCACATAGTTTCTTGGATAGGTTTGCATCACGTAGGATTTGTCCATGGCTTCGTACATGTAAGGGCCTTTTAGGGAGGTTAAAGGGAAGTATTATAGCGCAAGTGGGTTAATCAAACCTAATCATTGCCGTTTTTAAAAGGCGCTATTCTAGCACAGGCAAATGCCACCCACGGTAGTAGGCCGCTAGGCGCATAGCAAGGCCCACAAAGGCGCAGATTAGGATACTCAAAGGGTTTAAAAACCCCACAAATTCCAGCACAAACAGCAGCGACCCCACAGCCAATGCCACCGTGCCATACAAGCCTGTGCTTAAAATGAGCGGCACTTTGTTGAGCAAAATATCGCGCATGACCCCGCCACCCACGGCCGTGGTGAGGGCTAAGAGCACTACTCCAAAAAAGTTAAGCCCACTTTGCATGGCCACCAATGCGCCCGTGATAGAAAAAGAGACAAGGCCTAGCGTGTCACTCATGACAAAAATGAACTTTTGCTCCACTTTGTCGTGTTTATGTAGCTTGAAAACGATGGCACAAAAGAGCACGCCCACCACCAAAAGCCCCGGAAGCAAGTGCGTGAAGGTGTACGGGTCGCGACCGACGATGGCATCGCGCGTTAAGCCGCCCCCAAGGGCGGTTAAAAATGCCGCGATAAACACGCCCAAAAAGTCCAAGCGGTCTTTGGCGGCCACGTAAAAGCCACTCAGTGCAAAGGCAATCGTACCAATAATTTCGGCGATAAAAAGGGGTTCCATGAGGCTCTTTACAGGGTGAGATTTAAAAAGGCATTATACACTTTTTAGCTATAATCGCCCTTTTTGAGGATGGAGAATGACCCCCAAAATACTACTAAAAACCTGTCCACTATTAACACAACCCCTTACATGTAAGCCTCTTAGTGGCGGCAACATGAATGCAGTGTTTTTGGTGCAAGATAGTGGTGGTAAAGAAGTAGTGGTAAAATACGCGCCGCCGTATTTACATATCCTTGGACCTAGTGTTCCGTTATCTCAAGAGCGCATTCATGTTGAGATGCGTGCGCTAGAATATTTTGGTTCCATTGCGCCCCATGCAACTCCATCGGTTTTACACAAAGACGAAGCCAATTTTTTCATGATCTTAGAATACAAAAAAGATTTTATAACTCTTCGCGAAGCCCATATTTTAGAGGTATTTAACCCTAAAGTTTATGTAAAGTTAGGCCACTTCATAGGCGCACTCTGCACAAACGAACCACCTAAAAAACCACGAAGTTTTTATGAAAATCAAGAGTTAAAAACCATCACCAATACGTATGTCTTTACCATCGCTTTTTTGGAACATTCAGACAAAACCATGCCCCATCCGTGGTTTGCTCCCCTGCCAAAATCCACGCGCCTGTTGGAAAACGTGGCTTTTTTAAAAGCCCTTTTTCACACGCCCTCGCCTCACCTCATTCACGGTGACTTACACACGGGTTCAGTGCTGGTGCGTGGTGAGGAAATCGCGGTGATTGACGCAGAATTTGCCTTCTTTGGGCCAATTTCCTTTGATATTGGCAATCTTTTTGCCCACGTCATCATGGATGGTTTTGGGCGGGAGTTTTCGCCTAGCTTGGCACTAGAGGCTTTTTGGGAGAGCTTTGTCCAACACTCCAAGCTTACATGTAAAGAATTAGAAGCCATTTTCTCCCAAAGCGTGGGGTTTTGTGGCGTAGAGATCGCACGGCGTTTGGTAGTGCCTGCCAAATCTCCAGCCCTTGAATCCTTGGCAAACAAAGAGGAAGCCTACGCGCAGATGGACGCGCTTTCTCATCGGCTCATTGAGGAGTTTAGGGCTATCTGCACCCTTGATACACTCCTAAAAAAACTCCCATGAAAGCGGTCATTTACTTTTGCAAAGCCCCACAAAAAGGGAAGGTCAAAACCCGCCTTGCACGCACGATTGGCGAAGAAAATGCTTTAGATATGTACACGGTTTTACTAAAAAATCTTTTCTCAACGCCTTTACATGTAAAGGCGTTTGTGGCGTATAGCGGGAGTGAGGATTTCATCCCTACCCACTTGCCCCGTTTTGCCCAAGAAGGCGAAGGCTTGGGCGCACGGATGCAACATGCGTTTTTGCACCTCTTTGCTGCGGGTTTTAGCCAAGTGGTTTTAGTGGGTGCTGATATTCCACGTGTCGATGGCGTGGTTTTACAAAACGCCCTTGCCTCCCTAGACTCCCACGATGCGGTACTCTCATCCACCAAAGATGGCGGGTATTATCTCATTGGGTTTAACAAAGCGCGCTTTACATGTAAGGCTTTTGAGAACGCTATTTTTCATGGCTCCAATGTGTTTGACCTTACATGTAAAGCGTTGGAGCCTTTACATGTAAGGCGAGGAGAAATGCTAGAAGATATTGACACGATTCATGATTTGAGGGAGTTTTGTGCGGATTTTCCAGCCCATGTGTTGGCCCAATCCGCCAAGCCCTTGCTGGAAAAACTCCCGCGCATCAGCCTTGTCATGCCTGTTTTTTTTGAGGATGAAAGTGCGGTAGATGCCATCTCACATGCTTTTGAAAATGCCAAAAATAAAGATATTGAAGCCATCATCGTCGACACCCATGAGCGCACGTGCATTGATGCATTGCATTTTAAAAATCCCGTGCGCCTCCACACCGCGCCAAAGGGCAGAGCCAACCAACTCAACGCGGGTTTTGACCTAGCGCGTGGGGAAGCGGTACTGTTTTTGCACGCCGATACCGTGCTGCCAAAACACTGGGATGACCTCGTCCAAGAAGCCTTACATGTAAAGGATGCGGGGGCCTTTGGACTGCGCATCGATGCGCCCTCGCGGTGGCTTGGGTTTGTGGCGTGGGCCACCAACTGGCGTGCACGGCTTTTTGGCACGCCTTATGGTGACCAAGCACAGTTTTTTAAAGCAAGGGTTTTTGAGGCGGTAGGGAAGTATCCAGTCATCCCCATCATGGAAGATGTCGCCATCATGAAAACCCTCAAGCGCCAAGGTTTTCGCCTCGCGCTTTTGAATGCACGGGTTAGCACCTCGGCACGCCGCTGGCACAAAGAGGGGCTTTTTTACACCACCTTGCGCAACCGCGCTCTCTCCACCCTCTACGCCCTTGGGGTTTCGCCAGAACGCTTGGCGCGGTGGTATAGGGCGCTAAGGTATGGGGAAAAGTGAGTTAGTGCGCCTCTTTTACATTGATTATTCCACTTTGGGAAATCGCCAAAAAAATGCTTTCTCTTGCCCCCGTCCTCATTCTCTACGCCGATAAAGTCCGTCCATAAGGGCATCTTATATTCACGTCTCAAATAAGATATAATGGCCCCAAACAACAAAAGGCGTGAGATGGAAAATACAAAACCAACAAAAA
>NZ_JCAHZR010000014.1:0-33285 GCF_059415125.1 Sulfurospirillum sp. HTRB-L1 | reverse complement strand
GTCTTCCACGCCAGATTGGGGGTCGGCGGATTCGTAGATGGCAGTGCCTGAGCGGACCATATCCTCCAAAAGATTAGCGGCGTAAATTTGCATGTTGGTGCTTATTGTTCCGCTGCTATTTAGGTAGAAATCTAGTGGAATGGTAGAATAAATTACTGTGCCTGAGCCATATTGATAGGAAAAAGTGACGACTTGACTAGGGTTGCCATTTGTCATTAGCACAACAGCACCCTCTGGCAAACTGCTTAGTTCAACATAGCCATGATTTGAATAGCCTCCACCATCCAAAGAAGTATCATCAATGATTCCTCCTAGGCCAGTTCTCAATCCTTCATCCGTAATGTCAATGTCAATCAAGTTCCCACCTAATCTGTGAAAAATGATAGATTCTCCACCTGGAAGAATTTGTGCTCCATCGGCAACGTATCTGTCGTGAATAATTAAGGTCATGCCTTGACTTACAGCAGTAGTAATGGCGTCTAACTGTGCTAGGTATTCGGAACCATAGCTGGTATTGTTTGGATTTTGAATATAAAGGGTGTCAATACCGCTCAACTCTTCTGCACTTAAAGTAAAGAGTTTGAGGCCCGTAAGGCCAGCGGTTTCAATGGAGACAGTTTGAGCACTAACACCTTCTCCATTTTCCATGTCGTAGTAACCCACGAGTCCAGTGCCACCGCCTTCGCCATTGACGTTTACATCACTCACCACAGGTTGGTCGTTGGTGCCGGTGATGGTAAGGGTAAACGTAGCGGTTTGGGAAGGTGCGTCAAAGTTATCAACCGCGAAAAATTCAAAGGTTACGACAGCATTTTCTCCTGCGGCTAGGGCATTGAAGTCGCCAGAGATGGTGTAGCTACCATCAGGATTAAGCACGAGGGTGAGACCAGTGATGGCAACCCCATCGGGTGTGGTGACGTTTAAAGAACCCTCAACAGCAAAAAACGTGTGGGTGTCGTTGGGGTTTGTGTCGGTAACAAGAAGTTGGCCAGAGATGACGTTTTGGCCATCAAGCACTTCGTTTTGTGAGAGGCTTGTGTCAAACACCGTAGGAGCGATGTTAACAATACCATCTTCCGTGCCCTCATCAACCGAAGCGCCAGAGAGGTCAGTGCCTAAAATGTAAGAGCCAATGCCGCCCACATCACCTGTGCGTTCGGCGACAAAAATCTCACCAGAACCGCCATCACTCGCAGGGCCTTCTTGACCCGCAGCGGCTTCTTCGAGGGTTTGGCCTTGCGCTAGGGCTTCTTGAATCGCTTGGACTTCAGAAGCGGCGTAGCCTTGACCACTGTAGACAGAATCATCAAGTAAAGAAGTTTCTTCGCCTCGCATAGCGATTTGGCGACCGTCTTCAAAGAGGACATTAATACTGCTGTTTTGTCCCACGGTTTCAAGGGTTTCATTGGCGTGCACGGGGTCTCCCATGACCAAAATACGGACGGTCCCATCGGCCGAAACTGCTCTTACAACTCCTGTGACCTGTGTCACAAATCCGACGACTGTTGCCATGGTAAATCCTTTATGCGGGTAATTTTAACTATGAAAAGTATAGGACAAAGAAGGGAGGAAGGGTATTCCTCGTTGGTGGTATATTAGACTTCTCTCACAGCCCATTGAAGCAAGAGTTCAACCATAGCACATCACTTTTTCACACTAAAAACATCGCCATAGCTTTGGCTATGTCTCAATTTTGAGTGTAAAAAATTAACGCACTCTGCTTAAACTCTTTATGTTCCAAGGGCTATGGAAGAAGTCTATTGTGTCAGATTTAGTTTTAGTGAAACATCAGCGCGAGGGAAAGGCGGTCGTGGATACCGAGTTTTTCAAAGATGGTACGCAAATGCACTTTGACGGTGTGCTCGGTGATGAACGCGAGCTTGGCAATCTCCTTATTGGAGCGTCCTTGGGCGACGTATGTGGCAATCTCATACTCACGTTTGGTGAGAAGTTGAGCAAGAAAATCTGAGGGATTGGCAACCGAGAGCCCTTGAATCATTTGCAGTAAAAACTCAGGGTACAACCAGACATTGCCTTCTTTGATGAGCAGTAAGGCTTGTTGAAGGTGTACCGCAGAAAGCCTTGCATTGGCGTAGCCAAAGATACCAAGGCGCAAAAAAGGCTTGCCTTCCTCAAAAGAAGGAATGTCGCTTAGGAGCATGATGCGTGCCCTTGGGGCATGGGTGCGCAGCTGCAAAATGCCTGAAACCAAAGGAATCTCTCCAAAAAATTCTCCGTGGACAAGGACGATGGCAGAAGAAGAGGGGTCAAGGGTTTCAAGCAACCGTGAAAAATCCTTTACATGTAAAGGATTTTCCGTCTCAATCGCGGCTTTCCAGTGGAAAAAGATTGTAGGGTGAGTGACACAGCACAGTACCATATTAGCGCTCCCGTAAGGCGTTTTGCTTGGCTTTGAGAATGGGTTTGAGCAAAAAGTCCAAGACTGTTTTTTTGCCCGTGATGATGTCAACGCTCGCCACCATGCCAACCTTAATATGCAAGATTTCATTGGCGGAACTGAGGTGGGTGGAGTCGGTTTTGATCATCGCCACATAGTACGTGTTACCTTTTTCATCGGTGATGGTGTCCGCGCCGATTTGGCTCACGTGGCCTGTTAGGCCGCCGTAGATGGAAAAATCATAGGCGGTAAATTTGACCGTTGCGGGTTGGTCGAGTTGGATGAAGGCAATGTCGGAGGGCTTGATTTTCACTTCTACCAAAAGCGCGTCATCAATGGGCACGATTTCCATGATGTCCATACCTGGCTTGACTACCCCGCCCACCGTGTTGGTAAAGAGCTGTTTGACCGTACCGCTCACAGGGGCGCGTACGATGGCCCTGTCCACACGGTCGGTGAGGGCGCCGATGGATTGTTGGGTGAGCATGAGTTCGGCGGAAACTTCATTGAACTGCTCTTTGGCTTTGTTGCGAAAGGCCAAGGTGGTGTCTTGGATTTTGCCACGGGTTTCTTCGATGGAAGATTGGATGCGCGGTATGGAAAGCTTGGCACTCTCCAAGCTCCCCTCGGCCTCGTTTAGGCTACGGCGTAGTTGCAACAGCTCCACGCCAGGCACAACTCCTTGTTTGACCATGGGTTCTTTAAGGTCGATTTCTTCTTTAAGAAGGGCAAGGCTACGGGTAAGTTGGCGGATGCGTGCTTGTACTTCAGTGAGTTCACTGGTACGCTGACGCAGTTGGTTGTTGATGATATCAATAGCGTTTTCAAGTTGGGTTTTATTGCTCAAAAAGAGGCTTTTTTCTTCTTCTAAAAAAGACGAATCGATAGTCTGGTCTCTAAAAGCACTGTCAAAATCCAAGCCATTGGCCTCTGCGTACAAACGCACGGTTTTGGCTTTGAGCTCTTGGATGCGCAAGTGGTTTTCTTGGAATGAGCTTACAAAACGGATGTCTTGAATCTTAAGGAGGGGTTGGCCGCGCTGGACATTGTCCCCTTCACGCACGTAGAGTTCTTCGACGATGCCTCCTTCGAGGTTTTGCACCACTTGAACACGGCTTGAGGGAATAACCCGACCATCTCCTCGTGCGATTTCATCCACAGAAGCATAACTTGCCCACAAGATGAGCCATGCAACACACAGGGCAATGGTCCATAAAATCAGACGGCTACTTAGGGTGGATTTTTCCAAAACGGCCGCGCTGAGGCTCTTCATGTACGCCAAATCTTGAGTAGAATAGGCGTGTTTTTTAGAGATAGAGCGGATGGCGCTAGGGTCGATGCGAGGAAGCTTCTTAATCACGGTTGCCTCCATTGCCTTGGAGTTGTTTTAAGACACTATCACGGGGGCCATCTAACACAACTTTGCCATTATCTAAGATGATGAGCCGTTCCACAAGGGGTAAAAGGGTGGTTTTGTGGGTGATGAGCATGATGGTTTTGTCTTCAAATTTTTGCACAAAATGGCGTTTGATTTTTGCCTCCATGGTGTTGTCGATGGCATTGGTCGGCTCGTCCAAAAGCACGATGGGTGCATCTAGCAAGAAGGCTCTAGCGATGGCGATGCTTTGGCGTTGACCACCTGAGAGTGCACCACCTCGCTCGCCCACTTCCATCTCATACCCTTGGGGGTTTTGACGGATGAATTCTTCCACCCCTGCAAGTTTAGCCGCCTCTAAAATCTCTTCGTCGGTGGCGTAAGGTGCTTTGTACGCGATGTTGTCTTTGACCGTGCCATTGGCAAGTACAATGTCTTGGGAAACGTAGCTAATGTGGGTGCGCAAATCCGCAGGGTCAATTTGGCTAATGTCAATATCGTCAATCAAAATACTCCCCGAATTTGGCTGATACAACCCAAGGACGAGTTTTTCCAAGGTGGTTTTCCCCGAACCAATCCTCCCTACAATCCCAACACGCTCTTTGGCTTGAAGCACAAAACTCACGTTTTCAAGTGCAGGCTTTAGCGCGCCTGGGTAGGTAAAGGTGACGTTTTTAAACTCTATCTTTCCCTCAAACCGTTCGCGGTGGATGTACTCGCGCCCCTGAGGCCTATCCACAGGAAGGGCCATGATGTCATTGAGGGACTTGAGGGCAGTTTTGGTGTGTTGGTAGTTTGCCAACAGTGAAGCGATTTGCCCCAAAGGTGAAATGGCACGGGAAGAGAGAATCACCGTGGCAATAAGTCCTCCCATGGTGAGGTGCAAATCTTGGATGAGGTATACCCCATAAACCACTACCGCAACGGTATTGAGTTGAATAAGCAAGGCGGTGACGGTGGAGATGGAGTTGGAGATGATGCGGGTTTTAAGCCCTTTTTGCGCAATCTCTCCCGAAGCTTCTTCCCACTGGTACTGCGCGCGTCCTGTGGCTCCCATGGTTTTAATCATTTCGATGTTGCTGAGGCTCTCAATCAAAATGGCGTTTTTTTGTGCCGCGGCCTTGTAGGCGCTTTCGATGCTTTTGCTTAGGGAATTTCGGATGGAAAACACGTACCCCAAAAGCAACAGCATCACAATCAAAGGAACGACAACGATGGAACCGCCAATAAAATAAATCACCACGATAAAGATGACCACAAAAGGCAGGTCGATGATGGTGGAAACGGTGGCGGAGGTAAAAAAAGAGCGAATAGACTCAAACTCTTTGAGGTTGTTGGCAAAAGAGCCGATGGATTTTGGCCACACGCCCATGGTGAGGGCCATAACTTTTTCAAAAATCATGGAAGACATGATGATGTCGCTTTTTTTGCCCGCAACTTCTAAAAAGTACGCGCGCAAAAACTTTAGCACCGTATCGAGCACATACACCACCGCCACGCCAATAGCCATGACCCAAAGGGTTTCAATGGCGTTGTTGGGCACAACCCTGTCGTAGACATTCATGACAAACAGCGGACTGGCAAGGACGAAAAAGTTCACCACCAAAGAGGCGATGAGTACGTCTAGGTAGAGTTTGCGTGAACGCCACAGGGTTCCCCAAAACCAGTGCTTGGATTCGCGCTGTTCAAGCACGTCGTCTTTACGTTCCGATTGCAAGTAAATGCGTTTGAGGTAAAAAGCGTAGCCCAAATACTCTTTTTCCAACTCTTCCACACGCACCCATGTTTCGCCCTCTTCGCACTCAGGAACAATGATGCGCGCGTGGGTTTTGGTGGCATCAAAGGCGTCTAAAATACACGCTTGTTTATCTTTGAGGATGAGGATGCAGGGCAAAACGAGAGCGGGAATTTGGGTTAGGTGGCGTTTGACGACCTTGGAGGTAAATCCTGCGCGCGCCGCGGCACGGGAAAAGTTGGCTTTAGCCCCGTGAATAGAAAAAAGTTCAGGCTCAGCGTACCCTTTGGCTGTGGGCAGTCCCTCAATGAGCGACTCGGCGCTGTAGGGTTTTCCATGAAGCTTGGCAATAATCACCAAGCACTCTAGCAGTGGGTCTATGCCCACGGCATTAATGATTTCTTCTGGCATCTATCTCCCTTTAAAATCCCTCGCACCGCGGTAGAATCACTTTTTGTGCGGTGCGATAGTATACATCAACTACTGTGAGATAGAGTCCAATTCGTTTGCTTTAGAAACGCCAGTGTCCGCCATGCCAACCATCTCAAGACCATGGGTGCCGGCCACTTGAAGCAAGGTACCTGTTTGTTCAAAGATGCGGTATTTGGCGAAGATTTTGTCGTATTTTGCATTGGCAAGTTCACGTTGCGCGGCGTAGTATTCGCCCTCGGTGTCTAAGATGTCAAGCAAGGTGCGACGGCCAAGGCCAAACTCTTCGTTATACAAAGAGAGGGTGCGTTGGCTTAAATCGCGGTGTTTTTCAAGGTAGCCCATTTGTTGGTCAATCATGGTGTACGCGTTCCATGCCAAGCCTAGGCGCTCTTTGTTTTGGCGTTCCATCATGCTAAAGACTTCTTTTTCTTTGGCAAGTTCACTGATGCGTTTTTGGCGCGTTGCACTGTCGGCACCACCATTGTAAAGGTTGTAGGTAATGCGTAGCATGATGGAGCTTGAATCGCTATCGCCCTTGACGCCCGCGATGTTTTTATTTCATGATTGTTTGGCTTCTAAATCTACCACAGGAAGGTACGCGGCTTTGCTGATGTGGTAGTTTTTGGCGGCCACATCGATGTTAGCCCGTTGTACTTTTAAAGAAGGGTTGTTTTGTTGGCCTTGCTCTAGTAAGATGGCAAAGCTTTCAGGGATGTCAGTGCCATTGGCGGGGTCACTGAAGGCTTCAGGGTCAACCGAAGTGCCATAGACTCTCTCAAAGTTAACAACAGCATCATCAAAATTGTTTTGGGTGGCGATGAGGTTAGATTCGGCGAGTGCCAAGCGGCTTGCGGCTTGCTCAAGTTCAGATTGGGCGCCGATGCCTGAATTGATACGTTGTTCGATTTGGCCGTAGAGTCGGTCGTGGGTCTGGACATTTTCTTTGGCCAGTTCAAGCAGGTTTTTTTGCTTGAGTGCGGCGAGGTATGCTTGGGCTGTTTCAAGGGTTTTTTCATTAATGGCTTCCATAACACGGAAAGAAGCAGCGCTAATGCGGCTGTCTTGGCGGCTCACATTGAGTTGGTCCGCACCACCACGAAAGAGGTTCCATTGAAGGATGAAGGCCATTTCAGTACGGTTGAGGTACACGTCTTTCCCATTGGTATTGTTGTTGTTGCTTTCTTCGCGTCCCGCCGCCGCAACAAAATCAAGGGTTGGCAAGTAACCTGCAAAGGCAATGTTCTTGTCTTGGGTAATAGCACGAAAATCACGGATTTTTTCCAAGATTTCAGGGTGGTTTGCTACCACATCGCGCATGGCATCTTCGAGGGTAAGTGCAAAGGCAGAACCCGTGAGCAGTGAGCTGGCAATAAGGGCCAAGGCATAACGTTTCATGTCGTATCCTTCGTAGTAAAATAAAAATTTTTGTGAGAAACTGACCGAATCTCGCCAATATTTCCTAAGTGAAATTATATAAATCTCAAACCACGTTTTGGTCACATTTTTGTTCCAGTTTATCCAATAACAGGGATAATGCTCAAAATAATGAGAAGAGATGATAAAATTAAGTTGAGGTGTGCTACATTTTTCCCCATGAAATCACAACCCCTTCCATCAAACCCTGAGATTGTTATCGCCGCCAAGGAGCGCAGAAAGAAGATTCTTTTAGCGATGTACGTGATGACCATTGGGGTCTTTTTTGTACACAACCTTACGGATATTTACAACACCAATTATCCTGTCATTTTTGTGCGCTCAATTATGCTCGTGTTGATGCTTGTCGCTTTTGTGCGGTTGTACCAAAAACAGCGTTATGAGCTAGCTTCGTACGCCATTTTGCTCATTTTAGCCATCACCACCATCGGCATTTCTGTGGTGGGAAAATTTGATGATTTTACCCCCGCGTTTATTCTTCCGTTTATTTTGGGTTCTTTTTCGTTGTTTAGTTGGCAAAAGGGATTGTTTTTTAGTCTCGCATTGCTAGGGTTGCTCATTAGCACCATGTGGCTAAGTCCCGAATACTTTGGGGAAAGTGCTTTTTTGCAAAGTAAAACGGCCTTGTTTAACTTCTTGTTTGTGGTGATGCTCATCATGGTCTTTGGGCTTTACTATGAAACCACGCGGGTAGACGCGTACAAGCGCTTGATGAACTTGAGCCAAAAAAAAGATTTGCTTTACAATGAAATCCACCATCGGGTCAAAAACAACCTCAATATTGTCTCCTCCATGTTGGCCATTCAAGCCGAAAAAGAGGGCCAACGGGTGAAGGAGATTATTCACGTGAGCAAGGAACGCATCGATGCCATGGCGATGGTTCATTCGATGCTGTACGTTTCTAGCGACATCGAAAAGGTTAACGCGCAATTGTTTATCGAAAAACTCACCGCAACAATCGGGCGCACGATGGGCTTACATGTAAAGATGGATCTGGCCATCTCCCCTTTGGAACTTACCCTCAATGAAGTGATGCCCCTTGGGTTGATTACCAACGAACTTTTAACCAACAGCTTCAAATACGCCTTTAAAGGGGTGCCAAATCCTCGCATCATGATGGCGCTAAAAACAAACAACGGTGAGGTGGAGTTTTCCTACCAAGACAACGGCGTGGGGTGCGACAAGGACGTTGCGCAAGGGATTGGGTTTAAACTTGTGCAACTCAATGTGCGCCAACTCAAAGGGACAATAACCTTTAACCATGGGGAAGGATTTGGATGTCACATTTCCTACAAAAGAAGTAATTATGTATAAGATTTTGATTGTGGAAGACGAGGCGATTGCGGCAGAATATTTGCGTATGGTGCTTGAAAAACGCGGCTGGAGCGTGGTAGATGTGGTGGACAATGGCGCGGATGCCCTAGAGGCTATTCGTAAGTTTAACCCCCATCTTGTGCTCATGGACATCATGATTCGTGGGCCAAAGAGCGGGTGTGAGGTGGCCATGGAAATCCGAAACATCAGCCATTGCTCCATCGTCTTTTTGACTGCCTATGCCGATGAAGAGATGATTGGGTACGCCATGGATGTGGAGGCGGATGGGTATATCATCAAGCCTTACGATGAAAAAGAGATTATTGCAACCTTGTCGCTTTTAAGCGTCAAAGCCAATCGCGGGTCAGGGCTAAAGGTGAGCAAGATTATCGGCGGGTTTTACTTTAACCACGAGACAAATCTCCTGTATAAAGACACCGAAGTGGTAAAGGTGGGCCCCAAGGCCTTAAAGCTCATCCAGCTCTTGTGCAACAACAAAAACGGGTGTGTGCATTACGAAACCCTCTACGCCGCCATGTGGAATGACGAAATAAATCTCAAAAAACTGCAAATGGTGGTGTACCGAGTGCGGGAGGTTTGTGGCATTGATTTTATCGAAAACATCAATGCCGTGGGCTATCGCATCAAGCTCGACCACGCCCTAGACCCTTCCTACTAAGCCTCTTTGCACGCGCCTGCTATTTCAAACCCAAGGGCCTTAAGGCTTTCAAGCTCCCTCGTGGCATCCTCGCCTTGGGTGGTGAGGTAATCTCCAATAACCATGGCGTTTGCCCCGTGGGATAAAAAGGTGTAATTGCCTTTTCCAAACACCCTCTCCCTTCCCCCTGCAAGCATGATTTTTTGCGCATGGGGGATGAGTGTTCGCGCAAGGGTGATGATTTTTAGGGCTTCTTCTTGGGAAAGAGTCGGATGAGAAATGGGCAGGGCAGGGTTGGGGTGAAAAAAGTTCAAGGGCACGTTTTTAGGGTTTAGCGAGGCGATGGAAGTGAGTAAACTCACGCGGTCTTCTTCGCTTTCCCCAACGCCAAAAATCCCCCCACACACAAGGTCCAGCCCCACTTCCCCCACGTGTTTACATGTACGGTAACGTTCTTGCCATGTGTGAGTGGAACAGAGTTTTGGATAAAACGCTTCAGAGGTTTCAAGGTTGTGGTTATAGGCCCGCACGCCCGCATTTTTGAGGGTGTGCAAGTCTTCAGGGTCGGTGACGACGCCATTACAGGCGATGAGTTTAAGGCCTAAGTCCAAATCGGTAATAGCCTTGGCCGCGTCACACACGAGGGCGAGGGTTTTTGGGGTGAGGGATTTGCCAGAACTGACCAAGCAAAAGCCCGTCGCGTAGCGTTCTTTGGCGCGCTTTGCTTCGTAAATGATGGTTTCAATGGGTTTTTTGCTGTAGCGGTCGATGGCGGCACCGTGGGAGATACTTTGGGCACAAAAAGCGCAATCTTGCTCGCACGCACCGCTTTTGATGTTGGAAATAGCACATAAAAAAAGAGAAGGCATGGTGTTCCTTTGGCTTACATGTAAAGATTTTGGGAGTGTAACAAATCTTCTCTAAAAGCTCCCCAAGCCCACAGAAGTACTGACGAAATAACAAAAAGAATGGATGCAAATATTACTTATCATTAAGCAATATTACAGTGCCCGCAAGCTAGCATAGAGAAAATTTTTTTACCAAAGGAATGTACTATGGGTGAGCGTTGGGAAAAATGTGTAGCGTTTCACGGGCATGCATGCCCCGGACTTGCCATTGGGTTTCGTGCGGTGGAAGCGGCACAAACGTGGCTAGGGATGAAGGGTTTTAGTGGGGATGAAGAGCTTGTGTGCGTCACGGAAAACGACGCATGTGGAGTGGATGCCATCCAAGTGCTCCTAGGGTGCAGTTTTGGTAAAGGCAACCTCATCTACAAAGACGTGGGCAAGCAAGCCTTTAGCTTTTTTGACCGCAAGGGGGGCGCCAAAGGCCGCGTGGTGTTTCGCCGCCCCTTAGAGCCAAACATGGACAGGGCCCTCATGCAAGCGTACATTTTAGAAGCGCCTTTGGAGGAGGTGTTTACGCTTAAAACCCCTTCTTTTGAACTTCCTAAACCCGCCCGCTTGTTTACCTCTTTGACGTGTGAGGTGTGCGGGGAGAGCGCGGCGGAGTTAAAGATGCGCCTGCAAGAGGGCAAAAGAGTGTGTGCGGATTGCTTCTCCCACTACACTAGAGGGTTTTAAGAGGATGAAAAAGAGTCTTCTCCTCCTTGTGGGATTTATGGTCTCATTGGCGATGGCGCAAGTACCAGAGGTGAAAATCGGGGATTCCCAAGGGGCTTATGGCTACCCCAATCCCTACCATCACTACCCCAGAGGTCCGGGCTACGTGCGCATGAGTTACGTGTTTGACACCTTGGTGTGGAAAGACAGCTCAGGGTTCACGCCCACCCTTGCCAAAGCGTGGACATACGACGCACCCAGCCAAAGCTTTGTGTTTGAGTTGCAAGAAAATGCTTTATGGCACGATGGCATGCCTGTGAGTGCGGAGGATGTAGCCTTTACTATCGGGTATTTTAAGCAGCACCCTTATTACTGGATAGACACGCGGGCCATTGCTTCGGTGCATGTGGAGGGCCCGCACCGCGTGCGCATCACCCTTTCTACGCCTTATGCTCCCTTTCTCTCCGACATCGGTGGGACGATGCCCATCTTGCCCAAACACATTTGGGAAGGAGTGGAAGACCCCAAGGGCTTCTTGGATGCCAAGGCGTTCATTGGCTCAGGGCCTTACATGTATAAGGATTTTGACAAGACAAAAGGGACGTATTTGTACGAAGCCTTTGGAGAGTATTATGGCGGGACGCCCAAGGTTAAACGGCTTATTTATGTCAAAACTGACAAACCCCTAAGCGCGTTGCTAAGTGGCAGCGTCGACATGGCGACTATCCGTCCGCAAATGCTTCCTCAAGTGGAAAAAGTACCGCACCTTAAGGTTATCGAAGATGAGCGTTCGTGGAATAAAAAACTCATGATTAACCACCGCAAAGCCCCTTTTAACTCCGTGGCCTTTCGGCAAGCCTTGGCCTACGGCATCGACCGGGTGCGGCTCATCGACCAAGCCCACCAAGGAGAGCCGACATTGGCCTCTTTGGGACTGCTTTCTCCTGATCATGCCATGGCGAACCCCTCCTTGCCAAGTTACGCCTTTAATCCCTCAAAAGCCCTTGCCTTGCTAGGAACCCTAGGGTACGCTAAAAACGCCAACGGGGTGTTAGAAAAAGAGGGAAAACCCTTACATGTAAGCCTTCTTTCTTCGACGATTAGCTCAGGGGGCCAAGCGGGAAGCGATAGGGATGGGGAGATTATTGCCGCGATGCTTCGCGCACTTGGGATGGAAGTTGAGCTTATTGGGTTGGAGCAAACCACGCTGGATACGAAAGTCAAAACATGGGAGTTTGACTTGGCTATTTCAGGACACGGAGGTATTTCTGGGGATGCCAAAATTCTCAATGAGATGATTTTACCTTGGGGTGGAGCAGGGTCGGTGAACAGCGCACGGTATGAGGCCAACCCGAAGCTCAACGCCCTTTTAGAAGCGCAACTTTTAGAGATGGATGAGGCCAAACGCACGGCCATGGTGCAAGAGATTCAACTGCTGCATGCGACCGATTTACCTGCCATTCCTTTGTACTACCCTCGGGCATTAAGCGTGTACGACACCCGCAAAGGGGTGGCGTGGTTTTACACCCAAGGGGGCATTGCCAAGGGGATTCCCATCCCTCAAAATAAACGGGCCTTGCTTCCCTAAATGGCGCGCACCTTCCTCTCTTACGCCCTTGCTCTTGGGGTGATGGCGTACCTTTCTTATGGGATGCCCTTGTGGCTTCCAGGGGATTTTGCCACGGCGATGTATGCGAGCAGCGACGTGGTGCTTTCCCTCGAAGAAGAAGCCCGTTTGACCCCTGTACCTCCTTCTTTTTTAGCGTATGTGGGTGCGTTTATGCGCGGGGATTTTGGCCTTTCGTTGGCCTATGGTGTGCCGATTAGTACGCTGTTAGAAGAAGCCTTGCCGTGGACGCTTTTGCTTGGATTTTCTGCCTACCTTAGCTCTTTTGTGGTGGCCTTTGTTTTGGGGGTAGAGAGCGCCTTTAGACGTGCAAGCAAGGTGGACAGGCGGTTGAGCGGGGCCATGGTAAGTTTGGATGGGGTGCCTGAACTGGTGCTTGGGGTGGTGTTTTTGCTCTTTTTTGGGGCCCATTTGGGGTGGTTTCCCCTGCAAGGAGCGCTCACGCCCTACAGCGATAAAAGCGGGATAGCCCATGTCGCAGACGTGCTAGCCCACCTGTGTTTGCCTGCAATGACACTTTTTTTGGCCTCCTTGTCGGGGCAATTTTTACTGGTGCGGGTGAGTGTGTTGCACGTGTTGCCCGCCCCTTTTGTCTCCTGCGCGCACCTGCGGGGGCTTGGGCCTTGGCGGGTGCGGTATAAATATGTGGCCTTAAATGCGTTGCTTCCCATTGTAGTACGCTTTGGGTTTCGCCTCTCTTCGATGGTAACAAGCCTCATCGTGGTGGAGACGATTTTTGCCTACCCAGGCGTTGGGTCTTTGCTGATGGACGCGGTTGCTAAGCGGGATGTGCCGGTGATTCAAGTGGTTGTGACGTTGCTCTCTTTGGGGGTGATTGGGATGAGTGTGTTGCTTGAAGGGGTAGCGTTTTGGCTAAAACCCAAAGGAAGCCTTGCATGAAAAAAGCGTGTAAAGACCCCTTTTTTAAGGTAGGTGTGGCGCTCTTTGGCGTGGTGAGCGCACTTGGCATACTGGCCTTGTTTTGGCTTCCTTATGACCCCCATGCCTTTGTGTTTGAACCCTTGGCACACCCTTCTTTGACCCATCTTTTAGGGGTCAATGACGCGGGCATGGATATTTTCTCAGAACTGCTAGTAGCAGTGCAAAACACCCTTGTGTTTGGGCTGTGGGTCGCGGGTATTTCAGTGGGACTTGGAGCGGTTGTGGGCATGGTAAGCGGCTACTGGGGCGGCTGGATAGACGCGCTGCTCATGCGCTTGTGCGACATCTTAATCGCCTTGCCTTCGGTGTTGGTGCTGTTGTTGGTGGCGAGCGTCGCAAGGCCAAGCGGACTGGAGCTTGGCGCATTACTAGGTGTGCTTTCGTTTCCCATCGGGGCAAAGGTGGTGCGTTTTCAAACGGCGCACCTTAAAGAGGCGTTGTATGTTGAGGTAGCCTTGCAGATGGGCGCGAGTGGGTGGTACGTGCTTAGGCGCCACATCTTGCTCGCCCTTGCGCCACTCATTGGGTTTTCCTTTGCGGGACGGTTTCGCTTTGCGGTGATGGCGCAAGCGACCTTGGCCTTTTTGGGGTTGTTGAGTCCCAGTGAAAAATCCTTTGGGATGATGATCCGTCAGGGGATGCAGTACTATTATCTGGATATTTGGTGGCATTGGATTTTCCCGCCCGTGGTGCTTTTGGGCATGGTATTGGTGGGGGTGACCTTTGTGATTTTTAGCCTAGAGGGTGTGTTGGACGGGCGCGTAAAAGGGGTGTTGCGTGGTTGAATTTGTGGATTTTTCGCTGTTTTATGAAGAAGAACACCATCGGCTCATCGCCCTTGAGGGCCTTACATGTAAGGTTCAAAAAGGAACGATTACGGCGATTATTGGCGAATCGGGTGCGGGAAAAACAAGCCTCGCCAAGGCCCTCATGGCCCATCTTCCCTCGAACGCAACGGCACAAGGAAGCCTTAAAGTAGACGGCGTTTCATGGCTTGACCAAGAAAGTGCCCAGCAGCGGCTGTTTCGTCAACGCCACATCGCCTACATGCCCCAAGGGGGCAGTGAAAACCTAAATCCGCTGCTTTGCGTGGGCGCACAATTGCGTGAAGTGATGGCACCGCGCTTTACATGTAAAGGATTGCTTGAATCGGTGGGATTAAAGGAGGAGGTGCAAGAGCGCACCCCAAGGGAGCTAAGCGGTGGGGAAGTGTCGCGGGTGCTTTTGGCCCTTGCCCTTGCTAGTGATGCCCCTTGTGTGGTGCTTGATGAGCCAACAGCGGGGTTGGATGAAACATCCAAAAAAACCCTAGAAGCCCTTTTCCACTCCCTGCGTGCACAGGGAAAAACACTGGTGCTTATTACCCATGATTTGGAACTAGCCCACCGCGCGAGTGACATGACGTGGGTGTTGTACCTTGGGCAATTGCTAGAAGTGTTGCCCTCTGTGGAGTTGTTTGGGCGGGCTTTGCACCCCTATACGATTGCCCTTTCGCGGGTGTTTCCACGGATGGAGCGTGCCAAAGACATTGTCAAAATCAAAGGCGAAGCCACCTTTCGCTTGGTGCATCGGCACGGTAAATCCCATGCGCACACGTCCACGCCTGAGCATGTACATGTAGAAGCCAAGGGCTGTGTGTATGCGTCTCGCTGTACCCAGCCTGTGCGGCGGTGTTTTGAGGAAAAACCTCTTTTAAAGGGGACGCAAAATGGGGCACACGCGTGCTATTTTGAAGGGATGCGTTTGTTGATAGCTCTAGAGGCGGTGAGCTTTGCGTACCCACGCAGCGACGCGCTTGTGTTACAAAACTGCTCACTCAGTCTCAAACGGGGAGAGATTGTCGCATTGGTGGGGGATTCGGGTTCGGGAAAGAGCACGGTGGCAAAACTCATGGCGGGAATGCTCGCCCCCAAAGAGGGCAGGGTGGTCATGGAAGAACCCTTACGTGTGGGGATGGTACATCAACATCCCATGCAAGCGTTGAACCCCCGTTTTAGCGCGTATGAGAGCATCGCTGAGCCGTTGGTATTGGGGCGGTTTCCCAAGGAGCGTTTGGACGCGCGGGTGCGGGAAGTGGCCCTTGCGTGTGGGCTTGGGGAAGATGGGCATGTGTTGGATTTATTGCCCCATAAACTTAGCCTTGGCACCTTGCAGCGGGTGTGCATGGCGCGCGCGTTGGCGAATTATCCTGATGTGATTATCGCCGATGAGCCCACAAGTGCGCTAGACCCAAGTGTGCAAGCGCGCGTTATGAAGACACTTTTGGATTTGCAGGTGGAAACGGGGGTTGGCGTTTTATTGATTACGCACAATCTTGCCCTTGCACGGAAAATTGCTGATATAATAGGCATACTAAAAAACGGAAGGCTCGTCTATGAGGGTAGCGTGGAAGCGTGCCCGCTAGTGTAGGTGGTCTATCATAGAGGGAGTGCCACGTGAATCCAAAAGCGGACAAGACAGAACAGATTTTGGAAGGGTCACTGCGGTTGTTTTCGCAAAAAGGGTTTTTTGCAACGACGATGCCCGATATTGCGCGGTTTTTGAAGATGAGCCCGGGCAATATTTACAACTATTTTACCTCCAAAGAAGAGTTAGCCAAGGCGGTCATTACCTATTCGTCGAAGATTTTGGGCGAAGAAGTGCGTAAGATTAACGAGATGTCGGTGGATTCGGAAGAGAAGATTTGGCGCATTGTGGCGATTTATTTTAGCATGGTTAAAAGCCGTCCTGAGCATATTGATTATTTTTTGAAAGTCTACTTGGCCAACAAAGAGATATTTTCTAGCAGTATGAAAGAGTTGCTCTACGAGTCGGTGTTTATCCAAGAATTGCGGACGATGTTTGAAGAGGGCGTGCTAAAACGGGAGTTGCGCAATCAAGACTTTTTTTCGGTCTTGGGTATTTTGGTGGGGACGATGGCGGGGGTGGCGTTCATGTTTAGTGAGGATTTGTTGGAAAATGACATCATGCACTACACGAAAAGCATTTCAGAAAACATCTACGAAGCACTGCGTTTGAAGTAGACGAGCACCCAAGAACGGGTGCGCGCTAACTTAAGAGCGAATAAAAAAGATAACTGACGATAAACCCAAAAGCCGAAGCGGTGATGAGAGGCGCGCCGTACAAAAAGGTGGCAAACACTTTGACTAAAATGCTGCGTTTGAATTTGAGTACCAAGATGATGATGGAGCCCAAAAAAGCGGTGAGGAAGATATACAAAAAGACATCCGCGAGGGTGAGTCCTTGGGTGAAAAACCCTACATAACTAAAAAACAGCGTAAAAATAAACACGCACCCCATGTACGCCATGACATTGTTTTGCGTCTCATAACGGGCAAAACTTTCCGCAAGATTTCCTTCTTGTGGCACAAACCCATCGTGTTCGTGTTGCCGTTTTGCGGCGATGGCGCGCTTCTCAAAATAAAGAAAAACGAGCAAACTTACCACAATCCCGATGCTAACCAAAGGGATAAGGGAGAGGATGTGAGCCATGGTGTATCCTTTTTGCAAAAATTACAGGTGCGAGAATCATACGAGAGTTAAGATTAAGTAACTCTTGAATAAAAACATTACATTTTTATAAAAGTTTTAGTTTAAGATGTGCTTACATGTAAGGGGCGCTTGTTTGGGAATTTGCAAAAAGATTAGGGGCTTGTTTGGGCGTTTTGTTTGATGATTTCTTTGCTTCTTTTAAAAAAGTATCGGTGTATTCAACCATCTAGCTTTTCCCACAGCGTGTCTATGGAGGCAGTTTTGTGCTCTTTGACGTCGTTTAAACCATTTTGAATGGAGGCCAGAAGATGCTGTGCTTCAAGGGTTTTGAGGGCTTCTTGCATCTTTTCGTACGCATCCTTTGAGACAAGAACGGCTTCTACTTTGTTGTTTCGCAAAATAGCTAACTTATCCACGGCGTGGGATTTAACCTGAGTGAGATAAGCCCCAAATTTTTTTGCAAATTCTGACGAAGGAATGAGTTCATTTGTTGAGTAGGTTGTCATAATTTCCCCTATTTTACGTGCAGTATATTACGGAAAGTATACCATAAAATTTGTACGTTAGTAATTTTATACATAAGAAGCTTTTGAAAAACAATTTGCTATAAATAAGACTAAAATTCAATGAAAAATGGCTGAAATCCCTCAGTGCATCGAAAAATATGTTCCCACTTTTTCATTTTTACAGCAGGGAGTAAAAGCCTTAATGAAAAGATATGGTGTTAAGGCATCAAGTATGGCTATGCTGTCTTTTTAGAATATCTAAAAATACTTTATTTCTTTTTTTTGCATCAACTACTATTTGTTCAAAAGACATGACGTGTAAATGAGCATGAATGTGGGGGTTATACGTATAATATGAAGCAATCGTTTCATTGGCGGATAAGCTATTTTCATGAAAACCTTCTGTTCGTGTCAGGTAAGTTGCAAACTTTTTATCAATGTCAATGATGGTATACGCATGAATAGATCTTACATTTCTAATATTTTCAAAAATAACTGATGCATATACCTTTAATTGACTGATGGCTTTTATTTTTTCATGGTAAGTTGCGCCATATTTCTTTAATTCGATAAGCAAAACATCTTTTTTGTTTAATTCATTCGAATCTGAGTAAAACAGAACTAAATCAGGTTTGTCGTCATCATTAACATCCTCAAGACTTTCACCACTTTCAATAAGTTCCGCTTTAAATTTTTCTTTTATTGACTTTATTTCTTTATCACTTGCCGCGTACAAATAAGACATAAATTTATCATCTAGCAACCATATATTCGTTCCCAAATGGGGGTAGCTATCACTAGTAGTATTTTTTGGCATAAAGAGCTGATGAATAGACGTTTCGTTGAACTTTCGTTTGTCAATATTTGTATATTCAGCAATAGTCTGCATCATGTCAAGTATGGTTTGCCTATAGGCGATATAACTTGCCAATTGATCGCGACCAGTTTTTGTGAATGTTCCTAATATTTTATTGAATTTATCTTCATCAAAATCTCGTTTTGTAGTTATCTCTTTTTTAAATTCAGATAGAGCCTTTTCAGTTTTTTTAAAAGATTCCTCTAGCATTTCTTTTGCTTCTTCAATAATCTCATCATCGTCATATGTCAAATTATTAACTTGATCTATGTATTCGGATAAATGGGGATATTTATCAATTAAAACTTGTTTTTTATTTTCAAAATTTATTTCATAATTGGGAAATGTGTCTAAAATTATTTCATTTAATTTTATTTGCAGGGTACTGTTAATTTGAGTAAAGCTAATAGGATGGGTTTGGGAAGTATTGTTCTCATTGGTTGATATTTTAAAATCCTTTCTATTGTCCTTGACTCTGTCATCTAGATAGCGTCCTGTTAGGCAAAAAATTCCAGAAGAATTTTCGGGAAGCTTTCTAATTGAAACTCCCGAAGAAAAATTTCTCACTTTTCTGCCCGCGGCTCCATAAAACTGTAATATCTTGCCTTGAGAGTCTTTTTTTATGTTGTAAAATAAAATAAATTTTTCGGGCAAAACGCTATTAAAAGGAGTAATTTCAAAATCAGTTGATTGCAATTCCATTTTCCCAAATTGCTGTGAAATATTATCTTTATTAATCCAAGTTTCATTGTTAACCAAAAAAGTTATATCTCTTTCTTCTTGCCATATCCTTGAAAACATTGGCAATAATTCATGAAAGATTTTTTCTTTAATTTTATCAATAATAAGTCTTTCTTTTTTAGCGTATTCTTCTAGCAAATTATGAAATATTGTTATGGTTTTTCTAGATTCGCTAGACAACTCTTTTTTGATATCTTTTGGATTGAAGTTTCTATCAAATTTAAATGTTACCTTATGCGTTCCTGTATAGCTCTCAACTGTAACATAATTAAATACGCGAAGATACATAATTCTTCCACTACCGAGCGCTCCAGGTTCTTGTTTTATTTTACTCCATAGTGTTGAAAATGATTTTATATTTAGTGGTACGTATCCTTCCCCATCATCAATTACTGAAAATGAAGAAATGTAATCGTCTTGTTGATTAATTGTGATATTGATATTTTTTGCTTTAGCGTGCACAGAATTGACGATAGCTTCATACAGAGGTTGTAAAAGTTCAACATCTGATGCAATATTTTCAATTGCACTTTCAATATCAACAAACAGCATGGCTTACTCACTTTTTTTATTGATTATAACACATTGCGCATCCCAGAAATGTCAATTCAGTACAAAAGAGTTTAAAATTTTTGAAGTTATTTTCTAGTTTTTGGCAAGCTAAACTAGTACCATGCATTCTACTAGTTTATGTGCAGGGATAGTTTAAAATCTTTGAGAGATTTAGTTTGTCGTGTTTTAGGTTTCGGAAAAATGCGAGCACTTGTTTTTGGTGCCAAGCCTTACATGTAAAGCTTTTTTAAACACCCCAGTGCGGCTTCTTTTTTTTCATACGGGACGAAAATATAGTCGTGGTAGTAGCCCGCAACGACGTTGGCGCTGATGTCTTGGTGGGCGAGGGCAGTGGAGACGGCGGCGGTGAGGCCTACGGCTTGGAGGCTTGAATGCACGTCGAGGCGAATGCACGCAAAGATACCCTCATGCAAAAGTCCGTGGGCAAGGGAGCGCTCTAAGATGAGTGTGGTGCCCTCATGCTCTTCAAACACCATGCGCGCTTGGGCTTTGAGGGCTTGGGACGGGCTCTGCTGGGTGCAAAACACGTACACGCCCTCTTCAAGCACGGGCGAAAGGGTGGAGAGTAACTTTTTCAAATCCTTCTCACCGCCCACGTTGCCACTCACTTTAATTTCCGTGCCATGCCCTCTTTGACCACGTCGTCAAAATTGTCAAGGTAGTCAAGGTAGGCGATGAGGTATTTGCGCGTGAGGCCAAAGTGGTCTTTGGCGTTTTTCACATCCACAAATCCTTCGTTTTTCATGATTTCCCGCAGGCGCGTCATCATGCCAGTAAGTGCTTCGGTGGTGACAAACAGGTTGTGGGCTAGGCGCACTACTTTGCGCGCACTGGTGAGGCGTTTGAGGGCATCATCGCCTGTTTTTCGGTCGATGTCTAGGGCGTCGTAGATGTTATAAGGTGCCTCAGGAGACGCACCCGCTTCTTTTAAGATGGCAAACATTTTGCCCTCCACGTGGGCGTCGATGTCTTCGATGTTCACGCCCTTTTTGACGTACACGCCGCCCTTTGGTGTGATGAGCCCCCGTTCGCACAGGCTGTCTAACGCTTTTTGGGCGATGCCCACACTGGCCCAGACTAGTTTAAGGGAGATGGATGTGGCAGAAAGCAAGGCGTAGGGGTTTTTGGCGTAGATTTTCTCCACCACTTCTTCGAGTTCTTGGAGGGCAAAAAACGGGTAAATGACCAACCCTTTTTCATCCACAAAGATTTCTTGTGGCATGCCTTCGGTGATGGCGAGGGCTTCTTGGTGGGAAAGGCCAAAACGCTGATAGGCCGAAATGAGCCCAAATCCGTGCTTGTGCACTTGGCTGAGCAACATGAAGGCCATGGGCAAATCTTTGCGGTGCAAGGCTTCAAGCAAGGGGATTTTGACGCGCTTTTTGATGGGGTCGTTGATGGCGTTGATGACCCGCCCGCCCGCGATGGTGTGGCCTGATTGGGAGAGGACAAAGGGCTCATCAAAGGTTAAAAACAAGGGCTCTTTAAACTGCACTTTGGAAAAACCCTGCGCAAGTTCCACTTCGCCCTCGTAGTGCAGTACCGTGGCTTCCACTTGTTTGGCGCCCGCGTGGAAGGTGACCTTGGTGTTGTGGGGCAGGGTGCGCCCATCCAAGCACTCCAGCCAGACATCGGCCACGTCAAAGCCGCGCACGTAGCCTTTTTGGGTGAGCAGTGTCCCTTTTTTGATGTCGTGATGGGAAAGCGCGCCCAAATTCACCGCGGCCCGTTCGCCGACTTTTGCCACCTCCACGTCTTCGCCGTGGACTTGCAAGTTACGCACGGAGGCCTCTTTGGCAAGTTCACACACCCACACTTTTTTGCCCACTTCCAGTTGGCCCTCAAGCACCGTGCCCGTGACGACCGTGCCGATGCCTTTGAGGGAAAAGGAGCGGTCCACGTAGTAGCGAAACACGCCACGGTCTGGGCGTTGTGCCAAAGGCAGTGCGAGCAAAGCTTGACGCAACCTATTGATGGTGTCGGGTTGATGAATGCTTGTGGGCAACAGAAGGCTTACATGTAAGTGTTTGTAGGCTTTTAAGTGGTCGCGCACAAGCAGAGTTTGGTTTTCAAGTTCGCTAGGACTAACCAAATCGCATTTGGTTAGGGCAATGAGGCAATGCTTTACATGTAAGAGGTTCAAAATCTGTAAATGTTCCACCGTTTGGGGTTTCACGCCCTCACGCGCGTCGATGGCCACGAGCGCCGCGTCAAACCCAAAGGCTCCCGAAATCATCGTCTTAACCAGTTTTTCATGTCCTGGTACGTCGATAAACGCGATGTTGGTATCGCCCTCTTTGAGGTTGGAAAAACTGAGATCAATGGTAATCCCGCGGCGTTTTTCTTCTTCGGTTTGGTCGCCTTCAAACCCTGTGAGGGCTTTAATGAGTGCTGTTTTGCCGTGGTCTACGTGACCCGCGGTGCCAATAACCAGTTGCTTCATGAATGCAGTACCTTTTTACAAATCTCCACAAGGGGTTTTTCATCGTCTTTGAGCAAGGCGCGCAGGTCGAGCAAAAAGCGGTCGCGCTCAATGCGCCCGATGACATGGTTTTCTCTAAAACGCCGCTCTAGTGCCGTAGCATCTCCCTTTACATGTAAGGCCACGGTGGGGATGGGACGGTTTGGCATGGTGCCTCCGCCCACGTAGGTTTGAGAATGCACCACCTCGCAGCTCTCCGTGCCAATCTGACGGCGCAGTTTTTTGGCTAAGGCTTCAAGGCTCTTAACGTCGCGCAAGAGCAGGTCGAGGGTGGGGATGAGGTGGGTTTCGCCCCCAAGGTAGGCTTTGACGGTTTCTTCTAAAAGGCACAACGTCAGTTTGTCCACCCGCAGCATCCGCAAGAGTTGATTTTTTTTGAGGCGGTCGATGAGGGCTTTTTTCCCCACGATGATGCCCGCTTGCACCCCGCCAAAGAGTTTGTCACCACTAAAGCTTACGAGGGAGGGGTGATGGGCTAAAAGTTTAGGCAAACTGGGTTCGGCGTGGCTTAAGCCATAGGGCAAGTCTGCTAAGTACGCACTGCCTAAGTCGTAATAGTCCAGCACCCCTTTTTCGTTGGCAAGGCCCACAAGCTCTTCCAAGCTCGCCTCTTCACTAAAGCCTTCGATGCTAAAGTTGGAGCGGTGGACCTTCATGAGCATGGCGGTGTGTTCACTTAGGGCGTTGGTGTAATCACTCAGGCGGGTTTTGTTGGTCGCGCCTACTTCCACGAGGGTGGTGCCACTGTTTGCCATCACTTCAGGCACGCGAAAACTTCCCCCAATTTCTACGAGTTCTCCCCGCGAAACGATGGTTTCCTTGCCTTTGGCAAAGGTGTTGAGGATGAGAAAAACGGCCGAGGCGTTGTTGTTGACCACCAGCACATCTTCCACGCCCAAGAGTTCGCGCAAATGGCGGCTCACGTGGGCGTAGCGCTCTCCTCTTTTGCCTTGTTCGAGGTCGTATTCAAGGTTGGTGTAGTGGGTCAGCGCGGCGGTAGCGCGGTCTAAGAGCACGGGGTTAAGGCAACTGCGCCCAAGGTTGGTGTGGACGATGACCCCCGTGGCGTTCACAAGAGGCACAAGAGAAGGGGCAAGGCTCTCTTGCATGCGCGCGCAAATCTCTTGAACTAGCACCTCTTCGTCGATGCGCGTCACTGTGCCCTCAAGAATACCTTGGCGCAAGGCTTCCACGGCAGCTTTGACTCTGGGAGCAAGGCGCGCGGGGTTAAAAGAAACAAAGGCTTCGTGGGCCATGAGTTTGTCAATCTTGGGCAAGGAACGAAGTAGACTCATGCGGTTGTCTCCGGAGCGGGAAGTTTGGACTCGTCAAAGCGGTATCTGCCGTTTTGGACTTTGGTGAGGATACCAAGGTCTGAGAGTTGTTTGAAAAGCTTAATGACCGTGGGTTTGCTCACATCCACCCGTTCCATGATGTCCGTGTAGGAGTGGTTGAGGAGGTTGTCATCGTCGAGGTTTTTGATGATGAAACGGATGAGTTCCACTTGTTTGCCATCGGTCACCGCGGAGATGGTTTTGATGATGTTATAAGAGCGGTGAATCTCGCGGGATTGGATTTTGGGCAAAAGTACATCGTGCAAGGAGTTGAGCAGTTCTTTGATGTTGATGGGCTTGACGATGTAGTTTTCCACTTTGAGTTTAATGGCATCAAGCAAATACTCCGTGTCGGTGTAGGCGGTGGTGAGGATGGCGGGGGTGTCGTAGCCTTTGGCTTTGAGCTCTTGCAAGAACTCAATCCCGTTGCTGTTTTTGAGCAAGATGTCTGAGACGATGACATCCACCTTTTTGGTTTCGATGATTTCCATCGCTTCTTGGCAGGTTTGTACGGGGTAGATGTGGTGTACAAAATCCACCAACACGTCGGTAGTGTGCTTAAGGAGGTCGATTTCATCCTCAAGGTAGAGAATACTAAAACACCCGAGGCATTCAAAATCACGACGGTTCATGGGATTCCTTTTTGTGGCGAGGGATGTGGATGGTAAACATAGCGCACCGGTAGAGTGTTTTGGTGCCCATCTTGTGGTAAATGTTCTTACATGTAATGTTTCCTTGCATATGCTCTTCAACGATTTGTTTGGACATGTATAGTCCAATTCCTGTGCCCACGCTTTGGTGTTTGGTGGTGAAGTAGGGGTCAAAGATGCGTGGCAAAATCTCTTCATCCACTCCGCCTGCGTTGTCAATGACACTGATTTGGCGTTCTGCGGTGGTGGATTTGACGTAGATGTGGATTTTTTTTGGACCAGTTTTACTTGCAAGGGCGTCTTTGGCGTTGTTGATGAGGTTTAAAAAGACGTGGCTAAGCTCGTTTTTAAAACCAAAAATGCGTACATTTTCACCCATAAAGAGTTGCAGTTCCACCCCTTCTTTTTCAAGCAAATAGCGGGAAAGGTCGATGGCTTTTTGGATGGATTCTTGCAAATCAAACCCCCGCTTGCTCTTGTTGGGGTTAAAAAACGTGCGAAAATCATCCAAGGTTTCAGACATGCCATTGGCCAACACTTGCGCGTCTTTGACCCGTTCTTCGATAAACATCTTTGTGAGTTTGCCCGCCATGTGCTTGGTCTCAAAGCTTTGGATAATCATCGTGAGTGCTCCTAGGGGTTGGCGCCACTGGTGGGCGATGTTTTGGAGCATCTCTCCTAGGCTTGCCATGCGGGATTGTTGGAACATGATTTGGTCTTTTTTGCGGTTGAGTTCCACCTCTTTGGCCACGCGTTTTTCCAAGGAAGTGTTGAGGCGTTGCAAGGCTTTGGTCTTATCATCTACCTTGGCTTCGAGGGTAGCGTTGAGGTTTTTGAAGTGGTTGATGAGTAAAACCGACACCAAAATACTGAGGCTAAAGACAAACCCGATGAGTAAAATCAGCATAAAAATACTGGTTTTAAAGATGCGTTCCGTGCGGATTTTTTCGTTGATGGCTTCTTTGAGATGGGAGGTGATAAGGCTAGAGATGTAAATGCTCAGGGCGTTTATCTCCAAAAAGGTCTCTTGGGTTAAGGTGCTAGCAAGCGGGTGGTCTTGCACCTGGTAGAGGGCCAAAATTTCCTTGGTGCGCGTGTTGATGGTGTCCATCTTTGTTTGCACTTTAGTGGTAATGCCTTCTTGGTACAAGCTTTTAGGCGGCGGGTCTTTAACAAGCAAGAAAAAGTTGAGCCAAGCACTAGCAAAACGGGCGATGCCGCTTACTTTGTGGTTGAGTGAAGCATGGTAGTTGGCCCACTGTTCGTCCACAATCTGTTTGGCAAGCTCAATGACCTCCGTGGCGTTACCAAGGCTGATTTGCCCAAGTTGCAAGTCGTATAGGGTGTCGTGAATGTTGACCGCGTACAAGTCTTTGATCTCTTCGATTTCCACCAAGGGCATGGTGCGGCGTTGAAAAAGGGTCTCGTAATCGTATTTGAGGGCAAAAATAGAGATAAACATCAAAAACCCAATGCTCATCATTCCTCCTGCAATAATCACAATCAAGAGGCGTGTTTTAACCGAAAAGGTGATGCGGTCTAAGAAAGTATTAAAAGTGGTAAAAAAGGCCATCAGAAACTCTTTTGGTGGACGATGTGAAATTTGCCGTTTTCATACACAGAAAGGTAGACGCTCGCGTGCATGTACAAGTGGTTAAAGCGCATCCCCACGCCGCCTAAGTCCACGTAAGTATGGTTGTTGAGGGTAGAGAGGAGTTTGCTTCTTGTCAAAGGCTCATCCACCCGTTTAAGGGCATGGGTAAGGGCTTTGGCGGCCAAAAAGGTTTCAAAAGAGACAAGGGAGGGTTTGCTTAGCGGGGCGTAACGCTTTAGCAGTTGGTTGTACTCAAAAGCAGCCTGTGAAGCACTGGGGTCATAAGAGGGCACCACTTGGGAAAAAAGAATGTTTTGCGTGCTGCCTCCAAGTTCTGCGACCAATGCGTCGGCATTGACAAAGGAGATGGGGCAAAAAATAACCGAATTCAAGCCGTGTTCTTTGGCTTGTTCAATAAAATGGGCACTGGGCTTGTACGCGCCCACGACGATGATGGCTTGCGGGTTGGAAGATTGAATCTCGTGCAAGGCATGGCGGATGGAAAGGGTGTTGCGCTTGTACGTGCCTTCTCCTGCTAGAGAGAGGCCAAGGGAAGTGAGTGCGTTGACCGTGGCGATGTACCCCTCTTCGCCAAACACATCGTTTTGGTAAAAGACCGCAAAACGGGTCAAGCCTTGGGAGACATGCAGATGTTCCACAAGGGCTGTGATTTCTTCTTGGTAGCTTGTGCGGAAGTTGACGATATTGGGTGCGGCCGTGTCCCGTAAAAAACTCGCCCCCGTGTAAGAGGCCACCAAAGGCACCTTGGTGAGCATGATTTCGGGCAAGATTTTTTTAATGGTCGGCGTGCCTACAAAGCCAAACAGTGCAAAGGCTTGGTCTTCGTGAAGGAGTTTTTGCAGGTTGTGGGCCGTGTTTTGGGGTTCGTATTTATCATCATAATAGACAAATTGAATCTTACGTCCTTTGATGCCTCCTGTGGCGTTGATGTGGTCAAACCATGCGTTTGCACCCACTACCACTTCATTGCCAAGCTCTTTGTTGATGCCTGTAATGGGAAGGGAAGAACCTAGGATGATGGGACCATACTTAGGTTGAACGGACCAGTATACTAGACCGCCAAGGCCAAGAATAGTGAAGAAAAACAAGAGTCTTAGGAAAGTGTGGTTTACCATGTGCTTTACAACCTGTAAATATGCATTGATGCGGATTATAGCACGGCTAAACTTCAATGAATCTAACGTACTACTGGGCTTAAATAAGACACATTTACTCCCCTTAAGAGACTCTTAATCTCCTAACTAATACAATTCGGTAAACAGTTATTGACCAAAAGGATGCGGAGCATGCTGGCAAAAGAGTACGTCTATTATGACCATTTAAACCTAGAGATTCCCCTTCAAGACCACATTGAAGTGGTTAAAACCCCTTTCTTAGCAGAGCAATGCCTCATCACCAATCACCCTGATGTTCCTTCTCACTTGATTGCTCCTGAGATTGATTTTTACCTTAAAAATTCCGAAGATGCGTTGTTAGATAAAGCACGCAATGTTTCGACCTTGTTTGAAGCGCGGGCCTTGTGCTACGATTTTTCCCAAGATTCGGATTTTTCCCAAGAAGTGGGAAGAAACATTGTACTCGTGGGCGACGAAGGGGCGTTGGGCGGATTAAAGCAAGCATTAAAAGCTAAAGAGTTTGCTGTATTAATCGTACACCCAAGCGAAGTTGCCATGATTGAGGGCCATTTGGGCGCCTTACATGTAACCCTTCGCCAAGAAGATGAACTGCACGAAGTGGACGCTGACCAAATGGTGTGGTTTGAAGCACCCGAGTTTGCTTTGCGCCAAAGTGGCGTGCTAGATCCTGAAAAAAACGACATTGCCAAGATTGTCGAAGCCATCGAAGCCAAAACAGGCACCCATGCGTATAAAAACTTCATCACCTACGACCCGTCCATTTGCCAGTACCACGAACGCCGTGAAGAGATTTGTGGCAAGTGTGCCGAAGTGTGTCCGACGGTGGCCATCGTCAAATTGGATGACACCAAGCATTTAAAATTTTCCCACATCGACTGCCACGGCTGTGGAGGCTGTATTAGCGTGTGCCCTAGCGGTGCGGTCGAATACGCCCAAATGCCCCGCCGTGCATTTTACGAGATTGCCAAACTCTATCAAGGGAAAACCGCACTCATTGTCCCCCGTAAAATGGCACTAGAGGCTTTACATGTAAGCCTTCCTGCAAACGTGTTGCCCTTGGCTATTGAGGGTGAAAAGTTTTTGCACGAAGCCCATTTGCTAACCCTTTTGCAAGAAAGTGGAAGCGCGGTGGTGTTTTACACAGACTTCATGTCTAAAGGGTCGGGCGATGTGATTTCCATCTTAAACCAAGCGTACGAAAAATTGTACGGCACTAAAGCCGTTTACGTGGCCATGAACGCAGCCGAATTGGCCGAGGCTCTTCAAAAGGTTGGCCCTGTTGAGGGCACCCGTCATGGCATTGATGAAGAAGGGTTGCGCAAGCGTGAAATCTTTTCCGCGCGTTTGGCTTGGGCAGTGGGCGAGGGGGATTATGGCACCATTCAAGCGGGCGAGCACGTGCGTTATGGGACGATTAACATCAACGAAGATGCCTGTACCTTGTGCCTTAGCTGTGTGGGAGCTTGTAACGTGCGCGCACTTACAGCCCATCCTGAAGACAACAGCCTGCGCTTTGACGCGTCTATTTGTACAAGCTGTGGGTATTGCGAAGCGACCTGTCCTGAGAAGGATTGCTTAAGCATGGAGCGGGGCGAAATCGTCCTTAATAAGCAGTGGTTTGGCCAACGCATCATGGCCAAAGACACACTCTTTGAATGTGTAAATTGCGGTAAGCCTTTTGCTACGAGTAAGTCGGTGAACCGCATCGCAGCACTGATGGCGCCAATTTTTGCAGGCAATTCGGCCAAGCTAAAAAGTTTGTACTGTTGCGCGGATTGCAAACCGAAGATGATGTTTGAGGATTATTTGAAAGACAAAGAAAAGGCGGTACTGTGAAAGAGAGGGAAATTCATTTAGCGCGAGCAGCCTATTATGGCTGGCTTGCGGTGTTGTTTGGGTATATCAAGGAAGAAAACACGTTGGGACCAGTGGTGGAGAATCTAGAAATATTTGCCACGAACCCTTTGGAGGAAAAAAGCAAAGACGCCATCGATGCCATGCGGGTGTTTTTGAAAACAAAAGGAAACAAAGGGCTTAAAGAAGAGAGCGATTTGGTCTTTTACAGTTTTGATACCTCGACGATTCCCATGAGCGCTTCGTATTATGATGAGCAACGGGATGATGGGAAAAAACGGCTAGATACCATTGAGATTTTACTCGAATCACCTTTTAGGCGTGACACCTTTACATGTAAAGATTCAGAAGACCATATTGCGTTGTTGTTTCAACTCATGAGCATGTTGGTGTTGCACGGCGTTGAACAAGAAGAGGCAAAAAGCCTAGAGCTTGCAGAAAAGCTTTTTGAAACCATCTTAAATCCTTTTATCGATACCTTTGCTGCATTGGTATTTACCCATGAAGCGACAGAGTTTTACAAACACGTGGCAGTGGTGCTACAAGGCCTTGTGGAGTTTGAGCGTTTTTATCTTCAAATCGCAGCGCCCAAACAAGAAGAAGTGTTGCCTCGTGTGATGGCACTAGAGCAAAAAGACAGAAAACCTTTTTCTCAAAAAGCCAGGCGCAATCCTGATGAAATTACGCTCTAAAAAGTAGCCCTTTTTTTATACCTGTGAATATGCTAAATTTGCATATTCACAGGGGTCTTGAACCTGAGGTGTGAATGTGGTGCTTTCTAAAATATGCAAATTTTGCACATTAACTCTCGAAGGTAAACAGCGGTTTATCTTCGAGACTCTTTGAATCAAAGAGAATCTACACAAGGAGGAGACTTTGCAAACGCAACGACGGAGTTTTTTGAAAAAAACTCTTGGTGCAGGAGCGGTGGTCGCAGCAACATCGATGGTTGCTAAGGCGCCCGCAACACAAGAAAGCGGCGGTGTCGTGGTGGGAAAATCTAAGAAAAAAGAGATTCTTTACCGTGAAACATCTGAATGGGGACTCTACTACCGTAGATCCTACTAATACAAGAGGGAACACATGAGTCAATCACACCATCCCGACCTCTCTTTGCGTGTGGGAAGAAGGTCGTTTTTAAAGATGGCAGCCCTAGGCGCCACCTTTGGAGCCACTGGAGGTTTTGCGGCAGCTGAGGGCATTCGCCCAGCGACCGCAGACGAAATCAAAGACCCCTATCCTGGGTCTAAAAAGGTAAAAACCATCTGTAGTATTTGTTCTGCAGGATGTGGGATTATCGCCGAAGTGCACAATGGCGTCTGGGTACGTCAAGAACCCGCCCATGACCATCCTATCAGCGAGGGAAGTCACTGTTGCCGTGGGGCAGACCAAATCGACTTGGTTAAAAGCAAGCAACGCTTGAAATACCCTATGAAAAAAGAGAACGGCAAATGGCACCGTCTTTCATGGGAGCAAGCCGTTAACGAAATCGGCGATAAAATGCTAAAAATCCGCCAAGAAAATGGCGCTGATGCGGCCATGTTTTTAGGCTCGGCCAAATTTAACAACCAGCAAGCGTATTATTTTAGTAAGTTTGCTGCTATGTGGGGAACCAACAACATCGATCACGTCGCTCGAATTTGACATAGTGCTTCTGTCGCAGGTGCTGCGAATACATGGGGTTATGGTGCTATGACAAACCATTTTGGGGATGTGACACAAAACTGTAAAGCGATGTTGGTTATCGGGGCTAATTCCGCGGTTGCCAATCCTATTGGCTTTAAACACATGCTACAAGCCAAAGATTTAAACGGGGCAAAACTCATTGTAGTAGACCCTGTCTTTACACGTACAGCAGCAAAAGCAGATATGTACTTGCGTATTCGTACAGGTACGGACATTGCCTTTGTGTACGGCATGCTTCACCTTATCTTTAAGAACGGCTGGGAAGACAAAGCATTTATTGATGACCGCACCTATGGCATTGATGATATTCGCAAAGAAGCAGCCAAGTGGACACCTGAGATTACAGCGGATGTGACAGGTATTTCTGTGGAAGAATTGATACAAGTGACTACCTTGTATGCCAAAACAAAGCCAGGTGCTGTGTTCTGGGCGCTAGGTATCACCCAACACTCCGTGGGTTCTTCTAACACACGTATTTTACCCATCCTTCAACTCGTTCTTGGCAATGCTGGAAAACCCGGCGGCGGATGCAACATCATCCGAGGACACGATAACGTCCAAGGCTCCACTGACATGTGTAACCTTGCAGACTCTTTGCCAGGGTACTATGGCCTAGCTGAGCCTGCATGGCGCTATTTTGCCCAAACGTGGGGCGTGGATTTCGACTGGTTGCAACAACGCTTTTTTGAACCCAAGTGGATGAATGCCAAAGGTTTCTCTTTGTCAAAATGGTGGCAAGGGGTATTGCAAGAAGAAAAAACATATTCTTCCTCTCCGATTCGTGCACTGTGGGTGCAAGGTACGGGGATTACTTCCATGTCTCAAACAGTCAAAATCCAGCAAGCTCTTGAGAAATTAGACCTTTTGGTGGTGGCTGATCCGTTTGTGAACGAAGTGGCGGTGATTACAAATCGCCAAGACAACATCTATCTTTTGCCCGTCGCTACACAGTTTGAAAGTGAAGGCACGGTGAATGCCACCAACCGTTCTGCTCAGTGGCGTACCCAAGTGGTGAAGCCTATGTATGAGTCCAAAGAAGACCACGAAGTCATGTTTGCCTTTGCGAAAAAATTTGGCTTTTACGAGGAGTTGGTACGCGGCATGAAAATGGCGGTGAAGGACGGCAAGGTCGTGCAGGTCAAAGAAGATTTTGTGTGGCCAGATGACGCGATGCGTGAGATTGCACGTACTATTAAGTCCATTGGTTTGGGTGGATGGACGCCTGAGCGTTTACGCCGTCACCAAGAAAACTGGCATCTGTTTGACCCGTTGACCCTAGAAGGGCGTGGGGAAATGGAAGGCGAGTTTTATGGATTGCCTTGGCCGTGTTGGGATGAAAAACACCCAGGAAGTCCCATCCTTTACAATGTAAATACACCTGTAAATGAAGGGGGTATGGGCTTTAGAAATCGCTTTGGCTTAGAACACAATGGTGTGAGTCAAATCCCAGGGGAACGTGTACATGTAAAGGATTCTAAGGTGCAAGGCGGGTATCCGCAAATCACCAAAGCCAATATTGAACAGATTCTTGGCATCACCCTCACGGAAGCGGAAAAAGCCATCATGGGCCCAAGCTGGGCGATGGACTTTAGTGGCATCATCCAAGAAAAATGCCGTGAAAAAGGGGTGTGTGCTTATGGTAATGCCAAAGCCAGAGCCATTGTATGGGAATTTCCAGACCCGATTCCCCAACACCGCGAACCGATTCACTCGCCCCGTTGGGATTTGGTGAAAAAGTACCCCACCTATCCTGACCAAGAGAATAACTTTAGGGTAGAGACAAAGTTCATCTCCGAACAGCAAAAAACCGACTGGTCCAAAGAGTTCCCAACCATGATTGTAAGTATGCGTGTGGTGAACCTAAGCGGTGCAGGGATGATTGAGCGTTGTAGTAAATATCTTGCGCACATTACGCCAGAAATGTTTGCCAACATTCACCCCGACCTTGCCTTGCGCTATGGCGTCAAAGACCGTGACATGATGTGGCTACATGCGCCCCATGGCACAAAGATTAAAGTGCGCGCACACCACAACCGTAGCGTAACCCCAGATCGTATTTGTTTGCCGTACAACTTTGCAGGCGTGATGCAAGGGGTGGACATGAGTGCGAACTATCCAGAGGGTACAAAACCGTATGCGATAGGTGAAAGTTCAAATACCATTACCAACTACGGGTTTGACGTTATTACACAGATTTCTGAATTCAACGCGGGTCTTTGCCGTGTTGAGAAAGCGTAGGGGGTGAGAAATGAGCGAACAAGCTAAACTTAAATTTTACTGCGATGAAAACCGTTGCATCGAATGCTTTGGATGCAGTGTTGCGTGTTCTCAGTCTCATGAGCTTCCTACGGGAATTTCTAGACGCAAGGTTATTACGTTGTTTGATGGGGTGGAGGGCAAAGAGATCTCTACTTCTGTAGCGTGCATGCATTGTTCGGATGCCCCATGCGCACAAGTGTGTCCTGTGGATTGTTTTTATATCCGCGAAGATGGTATCGTCTTGCACGATAAAGAAAAGTGCATTGGATGTGGATACTGCTTGTATGCGTGCCCCTTTGGTGCCCCTCAGTTCCCACGCGATGGTGCCTTTGGTACCAAAGGAGCCATGGACAAATGTACCATGTGTGCGGGCGGCCCAGAAGAGACTAACTCCGAAAAAGAGCGTCATCTGTATGGCCAAAACCGTATTGCTGAGGGTAAAGTACCCTCATGCGCAGCCATGTGTTCTACCAATGCATTGCTAGTAGGCGACGCAGAAAAGGTATCCAAGCTCTACAGGGAACGCTTCGTAGGGCGTGGAAAAACCTTATCCTAGGAGGGGTGATGAAAAAACTATTTGTAAGCACTCCCCTTTTACTTTCAGTAGCTTTGGCTACTGAAAGT
>NZ_JCAHZR010000013.1:0-51262 GCF_059415125.1 Sulfurospirillum sp. HTRB-L1 | reverse complement strand
GGAAATTGGATGTTTGTTTTTGGCTTAGGGATTTGCACCTTTGGCTAGTACCGTGTACTAGGTCACTTGTGACTGCAAGCCCGCCCTGTAAGGAAAGCCCCATTTTCACTATGCTAAAATACTGCCCATTACAAAAAGGAGTGTTTCATGCGACCTGAGCTTCACAATAGGTTTAATGAGGTAAAGTATGAGTGCGCAGGGGATGTTGCTACGCTTAATAAGGTAAAGGGGATTGAAAGAAATTTGCGCGCCGCGCAAAGTGGTGTGCTTGCTAATATTGTAAAATATGTCGGATACTTTATTGGCATTTTTACACTTATGGTATTTCTTCTTGCAGTAGGATTTGACCCAACTAAAGATTGGGTCGATAGTCGGCTAGCGAAACCTATAACAAAACCAGATCACCATGCGCGAAGTTGGAGATATTCTTTTGACGAAGATGAAAACAAAAAAATAAAAGAAGAAAATAGTCGCGTACAAAGAGTGGCTGGCAATGTTTACTTTCTTGGAACACCGGCGGTTATTCTTTTTCTCTATTTTTTATACAACACTCTTCGCAAGCGGCTTTATCGGCGGCTTGGTGAGGAAGAGTATTTAAAGCATTTGGCGCGCGCGAATGGGTTGCCTGAAGATTTGTTTGTTGTGAGAAAGAAGTAAGGCGTTAGCCTTACTTCCCGTTTGCGTAGTCCTCAAGGACTTTTTGAGCCCTTGGCACAAAGCTGTCTTCGTAGTATGCAAAATTATCGTATCCTCGAAATTTTGCCCAATCAAGCGTCGCTTGGATTTGCTCTATGTCTTTTTCTTTTAAAAACGTTTCGCACTGGTCAATGAAGCTTCGTAAATCTGTTTTGATACGAAGCACATACTCTTGGATTTGTGCCTCGGTTATTCCGCCGCCTTGGCTGGCTGCTTCTTTGGCTTCTGTGAGGTAGAGTTCTGCGCGCTTGGGTTGCTGTGTTACCACGGCGACACGGTAGTGATCAAACAAGATTTTCTGCGCTGGCAATGTCTCACTGAGCGCTTTGATTTTTTCTAGCTCCTGCGCGTCTATTTTTGCTTCTTTGCGCACAGGGTGAGGCGTCGGCCCAGTGCTTGAGCTGTCGCTACAGCCAACGAAAAGTAGAGAAACTGCCGCCAGTGCGGTGAGTAGTGTTTTTTTCATTTGTTTTTCCTTTTTGGTTTGGTTTACATGTAAGCCCCCTCGCGAGGGCGACTGTTAGATACTGTTAATTTCTGCTTTCGTCGGCCCTGGCCAAAAATTGGGCAGGGCGCCCCATAGGTCGTATTTTTCAATGACGGCCAATTGGGCGGCATCGTCACCTTCCGCGTCTTCGTACTCGTACTGAATTTTTACCCTATCGGTGAGGGTGTACATGCGCATGAAGTTAGCAATTTTCTTCTCATTGGCCATGAACTTTTCAAACAGAAATTCTAGGTTTACCTCCACGAGGTTTTGTTCCTTGACGAACTGGGCGACGCCCTCTTGGCCTTTTTCCTTTGCTTTGTTCATTTTTTTAAAAAGGCGTAATTCTTCGATTTTTGAGAGAGGGCGAATTTTAAACAAATCGCCAAAACTCAAAGCGTCTAGCTCTTCTTGACTCTCCACTTCGCCCTGGCTGTGGTATTTGAGTTCGTAGAATGGTGTCAAATCTACGGGCTTTGTGGCGGCTGCTATATTGATAAGATCCACTTGCGGGGTATAACCGACGTAAAGCAGTTTCTTGGTGGGAATATACGTAATGTGAGTATATGTCTCTCCAAGGTGGTTAAGCAAATCGTTGCTTATCAGGTGCGTTTTTTGCGCCTGGATGTTGAAACTTTTGCTCTCCTCTCCCTTGTGGTTTTTGCTGCGGTTTTCTTCTTCGTATGTATATTCTGTTTCGCCTACGGTCTCTTTTAAGAGTTTAACGGTGTCCTCGTCGATCACACTAAAGAAGATCCACGCGAAAGAGCTACTTGTTAGTGCTTGCTTGAGCTTCTTGTCGTGCAGGGGGATATACTGAACGGCAGGGCACATAATCGCGCCCTTGCTGCGCAGGGTCGTAAAAAGGCGGTGGATACTCCCGTCATCCAAAAATTTCAATAAGGACAAAAATTCATCGAGGGCATAGAACGTAAAGTCTGTTTTCGTGTTGGGTAAAGTCGCCTGAATTTGGCTCATCGCGGCAATAAACGCACTAAAAAGAGGCGTTAGGGCTTTTTCGCGCTCTGGCAGATTGTCAAGGAAGAGTTTGCACTGATCTTTACGTGCAAAAAAATCTTTGATTGTAAAGCGTTTTTGTTTTGGGTTTTGCATTTTCCAAGCCATAATTTCCAACGGCTCGATCATGCTCTCCATCGTACCCACTACGTCTTGTTTAGATTTTTGGCTTGCGCTGGTCATTTCAGCGAACATGTTTTTTAAATCTCTGATAAAGAGTTTCCACCGTGTCGGACTGTCAAAGTCGCGGTACTTAACCTTTACCTTCTGCAGGGTTTCGTTATAAAGGCGCTGCGCGGTGCTAGAAAAATAGTCCTTTTTATCGCCCATTACGCCATTCATGTACACTTCGAAGAAAGTGTTAATAATCCCTTCATCTTCGGCAAGGACGTCCCACTGTGCCCCTCTGGTGTCGTAAGGCGAAAACAAAATATCGTTTTTTGGATTGTAAAATTTCTCCAAGAAGTCACCTGCCTTCACTTGGTGAATTACGGCACGATTGTAGAATTTTTGGGCCAAAAGATTGAAGTACATTTCAGTTTTGCCCGATCCCATTTTACCGACCAAAAGCATCGATTGGGTGAGCCAAAGAGGCTTAAGATAATGTCGTTGCTTTTCGTAGTTTTTTACCATGCGTTTTAGCATTTTAGATTTCTTTTTAAAGTCGCCATCGAAGCGAAATTCGTCTAAAAAGACAGTAGCTTCGGCTTCTTCGCGTAGCTCTTTCGCGAGGATTTTGGCGGGGGTCCAGACGTAGCCTCTCTTGTGTGTTTGCGGGTTTGCAAGGCTGCCAAAGCTATGCGCGCCTTCGGGATAGCGGCTGTATACAAAGCCGTTTTCCACAAGCTTGCGAGGGCCCACGGTTGCATAGGCTAATCCACCAATTGCGGCGGTTGTAAGTAATGTTCCTATCATCGCTCTATTCCTTTCTCTTGAAAAAGTGAGGCAAACATTTCTAGCACCATCGCGGGCATAGTAATGGTGGCGATACCGCCCTCGATTGAAACATCCACAAATTTGCCAAGCGTCTCTTTTAATGCGCCAAAGGCAAGTTCTTCCCCCACTTCTTCGATTGCCTTTTTTGAGCCTTTGGCGAAAAGCTCTTCTGGCGAAAAACCAAAGCCCTCTTGGTTTTCAAATTCCTCTTCTAGGCTTGGGACGTTTGAGGGAGAGGGGGCAAGCCCCTCTCCTTGTTGTGCTTTTACGATTTCTCGCAACTTGGAGAAATGCTCCTCCATCTTTTGCGTGTGCTCGAAATGAGTATTAAGCTGCATTGTTACGCGCGCCATTGTTATGCCCTCGCCTGTTCGTGGGTTTGGGTTTGACTTTGGTGTTGGTGTCTTACCGCCCTTAAATCTTCCCGTGTGATGGTGGTTGTGTTGGCCGCCTCACGGAGTTGGAGAGATACTTTTTCCAAGACACGCGCATACTCTTGGAGTTTCTGGGGTTCGATATTCCCTTGTTTGTCAAGGAGATTTTCAAAGCTCTGCGCGCTGGCTAAGACCTTTACGCGCTCGATAAGCTCCTTTTGCGCCGTGGTGGTTTGTGTTTCACCTGCGCTTTGGCGGGCGTTTAGCTCCCGCAGCTGCTCAATTGGCTTGTCACGATTAGTCCAAAGGCAGGCTTTGGCTGCTGGGTCTTTGAATTTATACACGCCCTCGGCGGTTTTTTGCATAAGGCCCATGTCGGTAAGGGTCTGGGCATGGTTTAGGCTACGCTGGATAAAGTCCTGCGTGCGCTCTGGGCTTACGCCTCGTTTTTGTGCGTTCCGCTCCCACGCCTTTAGGGCGGTAATGTCTACGCCATCAAATTTGATTGTCGCAATGTTGTGGAATTGGTTAAATACTTCGCGAGTGGGATTGTTTTCTGGCTTAGTGGCTTCGCGTAGCTCTTGAAACTCATTCTTGAGCGTTTGAGGCATAAGCGCTGGGTCTTGATGGCGGTAGCTGCCTCGCTCGACCATTGTCTCGGGCTTTTGTAGCTCTTGGCTGTTTGTTGCGAGGGTTTCTTTCATCGCTTTAATTTCTGCCGCGCGTTCTTGAACAGGCTCTAGTGAATAAAGTACGCGGTTTTCAAGCGCCCATTTTTCTTCCGCACTGGCGGCTTTGTACGCCTCGTTTTCGACGATGTAGGGCACGAGGTCGCTTGGGTCTTGGCCTTTGTTTTGTAGGTCGTTCATGATGAGCTCTAGGTCTGCTTCTGTTTTGTTTTCGTGCTGCGCTTTTTCTAATAGAAGGGGTGCGAGCATGGCATTCAGGCGGTTGATTTCCGTCTCGTGGCTTGTAAGGGTGCGCTGGTCTAGTGCGCGTCCCTCTTCGATTGCCTTGGCTTGTTCTTTGTCTTTTACATGGCCAAGGGCCAGTTTGGCGTCTGTCACGCTGTGGCCGTCTCGCGTGGCGGCGCGTAAGAACTCTTCTTGTTGTGCTTTGGCGGCAAGAGTGGCTTCACGAAGGCATTCCGTGCCGTTTTTCTTGATAAAATCAAACGCTTTCTCTTGGAGCTTAGGATCTACATGTTTGCTCAAATCTAAGTTCTCAAACTTTGGCGCTTGGTTGTAGCTGTGGTGTTGAAACTCTTTTAAATAAGAGTCTAGTTTTTCGTTGGCCACCGCGTCTTTGGCGCGGTCGAAAAAGCGATCAATCCGCTGCGCCATATTACGCAAGGTTTGCTGAGCATGATTTAGCCCTTTAGTAATCGCCCCGCGAAGTCCTCGCGGGCGGTTAATCGCTTCGAGGAAGTCTTCTTTTTGGGCGTCTGGGACGAGTTTGCTCTGAGCAAAACGGCTTAAGACTTTCATGTCTTGGCGGGCAATTGCGAGTTCAAGTTGTCCGCTCATTACGGCGCTTGTTTTTCGGACGAAGTCTTCTTTGTCGCGTAGATTTTCGCCGTTTACGAGGCGTGTGGGCATTGATTTGATGTGCTTGATTGTGTCGGCACTAAGCGTTAGGTCTGCTTTGCGATCCATAAAGGTCGCTTTGGTTACTTTGTCGCCCTTGATCCATAAATCAAGGGGTTCTTGATTCATCATTACTGTGTATTTTCGGGCGATTAAAGACTGCTTATCTAAGATTCCTTTTTCCATTTTTATGCTCCTAAAATTCTTTGCGGTCGAAAAATCCGAGGATTTCATCGAGGTGAGAAATGAAAGCGATTGCTTCATCCAACTTTTCGTTTACTGTCATTTCTAGCTGCAGTGATTGGGCTAGAAAATTAGCTTGATCTCGCAAGTCGAAAACCTTGTGCTTTTCGGTCCAGGGGACCACCTCTACGGCATTGTGAAGGCGCTGTGCTTGCGCCTGTAGGGTGTGAATGACTTGTGCTCTATCCATTTTTTAACTCCTTTCTTTGAGGTTTTCTAATTTTTCTGTTGCTTGAGGGAGAAAAACTTCTTGGTAATATGGCAAGCTTGCGACGCCCCACCATGCAGCCATGCAGATAGTTTTAGACATTTGCATGTAGTCGTCTTCCGCGAGGACTTTTTCAAGTCCTTCGACGGCGTTTTGCGCGCTATAGACGCGCACTTTTACGTCATTGAAACCCCACTTTTCAAGCGTTTCTTTGGGGCAATGCGGGAGGTCCGAGTAGGACACTTTGGCGGGTTTGGTGCAGCCTGTTAGCGTTAATGTTAGCGCTGCGGCCAGTGCGGTGAGTAGTGTTTTTTTCATTTTTGATCCTTTGTTTTGGTTTACATGTAAGCCCCCTCAAGGGGGGGCGACTGTTATATTTTGCTGTTCCACGCTCGTGCGCTGTTTACTGCGGTTTCTGCGAGGTCGTCCAACGTTGATTCGGTTTTGATTTGGATTGCGTTCAGAATCATTGTGTGGACTTTAAAAAGGACAAGATAAGAAAGAACCATGCTCAAAATCATCATGGCCACATCTATAATCGCGCCGATGGCGTAGTAGTCCACGCGATTAAGCCAATCCCACTCGCTTCCGCCACCCGCCTCGTAGGCAATAGTATTTAGAGCATTCGCGAATTTACCTCCAACCCCTGCTAACATGTCTTGCAGGGACATAAGAATGTAGACTGAGAACACGAAAATTGGCAACTCCAGCATAGTTGCAAAAACCTTCGACGTAAATTCCATCACGTCGTCCTGAGATCGCTTGTTGAGTAACACCGCGATAAATAAAAAAGGTGTAGCAATATGAAATATGAAAATCTTGCCAAGAATGATTACGAGGCGGAGTGCTCCAAAAAGGACGATGGAAGCAATGGCGAGACCGCCCAAGATTTTTTCCATCGTAAACACGGCCAAGGCTGCACCACCTCCTCCTACGATCAAATCGCCCACATAGGGAACTTTTGCGAGAGGAGAGAGGGCTGTAGTGCCCAGTTGCGCAATCGCCTGCGCCCCAGGTAGCATGTAAAAAACGCTCCATTTCGCGAATGTTTTTACAAGCGCTTCGTCCTCGCCCACTTCACTCACTTCGGGGATTTTTCCCGCCCGCTCAAGCTGGTGCTTGATGATAGGAAGGGCGAGGACACTAGGAAAGCCCCATTCTGCCGCCATGCCATATTGAAGTTGGATAATATTTGCCATTTCGTCCGTGTGCATTGTTTGTGGACGGTTTAAAACTTCGCTCATTTTCTGACTGCGAACACGAGCTTGATTGTATTGCTCCCAAGCGTTCGCGCAATACGAAAGGGTTGTTGCAGAATTGCGCAAGTAATGAAACCGCCACCATCCCTCGTGGCGCTGTGACATTTTAGACTCTGGGGGAAAGTGCAGTACGAAGAGATTTGTTTTTTCTTGAAGCGCTCCGAAAATGTTGCCGCTGTTTTCCAAAAATTCTGAGCCATACCCAGCCTTGGTATAAATTTCGTTTTTCGTCTCTTTGTGTTGCGCATAGCACGCATCCACGGCTTGGCCCCAGAGCCGCGTTTTTAGCACCTCCTGTTCTTTTGCCGCCAGGGCTGTAGTGATTTGTGTCGCATTTTTAAACCCGGCTTGACTGGCGATACTCTCTAACTCGATCTGAATAGCAGCTTGAGCGAGGGCGTCGGCCCAGTTTGACATGAGGGAATAGCCCCATTTTTCTGCCTGCTGGTATTTGCTCTGCCAAGACTCGTCCACTCCGCCGCCCAATGGTAAAAAAAGCAACAAACCCACGCCTAAGGCAATGGGGTAGCCCCGTGTTACCGCAAAGACTTTTTGTTCCTGATCAAAACCCCTATATAACCACTGCCCAGTGCCGAAGAGAAGGGCAAAAATGGCGATGGAGTAATAAAATCCTGCGGATACCTCGCTGAAGGTATTGTAAGCGCGAGTCATGCTCGCACCACGCGCGGCTAAAAGGTTCGAGTTGTCGGTAATTGCCATTTCCATTTTGTCGAGTTGCTTTAACACCTGCACCTGCATATCCGCCCACTCTGGCGTGTTTGCGCCCATGGCGGAAGCGCCCCAAAACAACCCTTGCGAAACAAGCCACTTTGCGCTAGAGAGAAAGCCCCTTACTTCGCCGTATGTGGCTTGGCTGGCGTTTGTTTGCACAATAGTAGTGCTAGCGAGGCTGTAGCTGTGGTAGCCTGGCTTAAGTATTAATGTGCCTGTGGCTGTGGTCGCCTCAAGGTCGATATAGTTTGTGTCGCCTAAAACAGAGGCAAGAAGAAGATCCATCTGGTTTAAGCGCCCTGGCACGAAATTTTGGTTTTGAAACTGAGCAAGGCGAAGCTGCTGCTGCTGCCACGCACTATTAAATTCGGCGGTTTTTTGCGCGGCATTGCTGCGCGCTTGGGCGGTGTCTGTGGCATAAAAAGAAGCTACGTGGTCCAGTTGTTTTTTCGCGAGAAAAGCACTCCCTTTTTTGCCGTTTACAAAACTAATATCTTCGTTTTTGACGATGCCGCTTGTCAGCAGCTCTGTTACGCGCAACGAGGGATCGTCGGCCTTTGTCAATTTTGCGAGTGGGATTACGAGGCAGGTTATCGTGCCGTCCGCGAAAGAGGCGGAATACAAAAACGCCTGATAGGGCACTTGGTTTTTATCATCGAAGTTTGCGGGGTGTGTGGCTGGACAAGCGAACACTTTAGCAAACGCTTCGGGATTTGTGCCGCTAAAAGCTTGTTCGACAAGCTGCTTGGTGGGCTGCCATGCCCAAGAGTCTTGCAAAAAAGTGCTATCGATTTGCTCTTGGGTGCCAAATGCGAAATTATCCTTAAGGAATTGCCTGGCTTGGTCGACGGGCATATTGTATAAGTTTTGCGTAAAAATTACGTCGGCTTTATTACCCCAAGAAAAGGTGGCTACGGTGATGAATAAAAAAGCAAGTATGCGTTTCATGTTCGCACCTCTTTGGCGGCCAAGCGGGCTGCTTTTTGGCGCAAACTATGCGCGTGCACGTATTTGGTGAGCTGCGCCGCGCTTACCTGCACGCCGTGGCGCTCAAGGTAGATGGCAATGTCTGCGATAGATACGCGAAAGGAGAGCAGCGTAACGATTTCGCCTTCGTAAAGGGCTAGCTCCTTGCCTTTTTCGCGTAAAAACGCTTTAAGTTCGGGGGTCATGGGGGTGCTCCTGTATGGGCCCCATTACATGTATATATAGGCATGTGGGTTTGCGTGTATATATAATAGTAAAAGGGTAAGGAGACTAAGCTAATTATAAGAATATATATGTAGAATTGAGGTGCAAAACACAATACTACTAGACTTAAGTTTTCGCTTAATCTGGTGGGCCGTTTTTGAGGGGCGCCAACCCCTCAAAAAATGGCAACTTTAGGGCTTTTTTCTTCTCGTTCTCTGCCTATAATCTAATAAATAACTACTTCAAGTAAGCTTAAATTACACCTATTTTTCTAACTTTTTTTCGATATTTTCCAAGATTTCCATCTGCGCTAAAATAAGCTCTTTTAGCGTGGGCTCACCGCTCTCTTCCCCCGTCTCTTTCGGTAGCAATTCCGTTAACAATTCGATTATTTGCTCCTGCTGTTTTTGCATGTTGATTACTGTTTTCGTTAGCCCGATTAAGAGGTCTCTCTCGCTCACACTCTGCTCTTCTTGCTGTAATTCTGCTGTCTCTTGCATTTTCGATCCTTTCTTCGATGTGATGTTTTAGTTTGTGTTTTGGAGTTTTTTCGATGTAACGAAAAAACTCTTGGGTGTTGAGTTTGGATTTTTCCAACTCTCGCATTAAGATCTTCTCCATGGTGCCCATTGCTGCGCGTTCGACTTGGTCTTGCCGCTTGATTTCGCCCATGGCGGCAGCTACGCTAATTTCTCCAAAGTTTTTGGAGAGGGTTTTTTCGAGGGCTTTGTAATCCCCTCGCCATTGGGCACGGGGGATGGTGGCGCGTATGCGCTGCACTTCTGCTTTTAGCTCTTGTTTGTACTCTTTACTATCTTCGAGTTTAGGGCCAAAGTGGTGTTTGGGGCGAAGGGAAGCAAGGAGAGTGTTTAACTGCTTTTTCCCTATGGTGCGCTCGAAGTTTTGCATGTTTGCCGCGCGTACTTGGTCGCGATCTACGTTTTTCTTGGGTTTGCGACTGCCAATTTTTGCGTTTTGCATGAGCACGCTTTCGCGAGCTTCTGGATACTGCTTTTTGAGCTTTGCAAAAAGCTCTTCGACCTGTGCGGTTCGACTGCTGGAGGCTTCCAGTAGTTGCTTTGGAACTTTTGTAAGTTCGAAGAAGTGGTTCTTTTTGCAGGTTTGTTGGATTTCTAACCCTGCCTCTTTGGCTAGTTTGGCGAGTTCGTTGCGGTAAATTAGGCCCGTTTGTTTGACGCTTTTGAGGATATCTTTTGGCTCTAGGCTTCGGAATTTACCAAATTTGTCTTGCGTAAAATTTAGTGCAAGACAATGGGTGTGTAAAAGTGGATCCAGTTCGCGACTTGTGTCGTGCTGGAACTTGGCGAAGAGCATGTTCCCCGTTGTTATTTCGTGCCTCTTGCCTTTGGTTTGCACCCTCGTTTTTGATTGATTTTCTTCGACATAATCCAAGGTGCGATTTACGGCTGTGTCGTGTAGCTCTTGGAGTTTGGCGGCGAGTTTGGTTTCGCCCTGGGCGATTGCGATTTCGAGTGCCACCGAAAAACTTTTTGGGGCGGTAAAAGTAAGGTCTACCGCCGCGCGGTCGTTGTCGAGTTTTGATTTCTTTTGCTTTAGGGCTTCGCCTGTGGCGGGATGGTAGCCGTAAACAAGCCGCTGGAAGCTTGCGTGTGTTAGGTCGTCGAGGCCAAGTTCTTCTTTTAATTTACCTCTGTATTCGCCAAGCTGCTGGGTGTAGTAGTTGTCTTTTTCGTAGTAAGTGCCCGCTTGGCGGGCTGATACTATGCGAGAGGAAAGCATTACGCTTTCCTCTCGGCTCGGCGGCAAGAGTCGATTAGTTTTTGCTGCAGGTGAAAGTGTTGGAGTAGCTTGGCCCCAAAAATGCCTTCACAATCACTTGCTTGATATGTGCCCACGAAGACTTTTTCCTGCAAGTTTAGTCGTCCCTCCACAGGGTCGAGGTAAATATAGAATACATGGTTGCCATCTTCACGGCGCTGGTGTAAACTAACGGCAATTTCGACCATGTGGCCTTCCCAATCTTCGCTGGCTATTTTGTCGAGGATTTTCGCTTGGATGGTTTCTCTCTTAGCCAGTTCGCTGTAGTCCATGTGGACTACTCGCCAAGTTAATTGTTTGTTACTTTCAGTCATTTTTTGCTCCCTTTAGGTGTTTTAAGCGCTCTTTCCCCCAAGGGGGTTTCGGGGGGTTTTGCGCTTGCGCTGCCACTTTTTGCAAAAAGTGGCGTTGGTCTAGTACTTGAAAAGTACCTAATTACTTCCTAGCTCTTACCTTTTCTATTCCTAGCTCTTACCCATTTATCACCTATTCTTGCCGTCCCCCAAATTTTGGGGTTTCGGGGGGTTATTTGGTTATTTTTTTTCATCTAGCTTTTCCACGATTTTTTTGGCGGCTTTGCGGGCTATGCCTTTGGCATGCTGCGGGATTTGTTGGTTTACGTAATGGCCTTCTTTCTCGTGGCCGTGCCAGGCATCCTTTTGAAAAAAGAAAGTGGCTAGGCCCTGCCGATCGTAGGCTACGCTTACGCCGTAGGCCGTGGCCGCTAAGTCCAACGGCTTAGCGGCATTGTACGCAAGCGCGGCACCTAAGGCCGCGCCAAAAACGACACCCAAAAGTGTGCCTAAAATAATACTTGCAGGGCGGGCTTTTTGCATTTGCTTGGTGTGTGCATAGGTCTCCTGCACAATGCGAGGGAGATTTTCAAGCCCCTCGATTGTGCCAAGTTGTTCTTCGAGTTTTTCGGTTGCGAACTGGATAGCGTTCGCGGTCCGTTCAAATTTTTGTATGTCCATGGCTATTTCCTTTTCTCGACTAGAATGGAGTCAAGGAACTCAATAGCGTCAAGGCCACGATTGTGCTGTTTAAGCAAACCATCGAAGACCTCAAGACCCTGTGCTCTTGCTTCGGCTTTTGCCGCAGCAAAATCAAGCCGTTTTTCCGCTAAGGCAACATCGCCAACCGTTTTACCAAACGCCTCGGCTTGCCCGATTGAGCGCGAGTGGGGGACAGATATTACGCTGTTAAATTGGCGCAAGATGGCAAGATTGGGTTCGAAGCCGTTATCCTGATCTCCGTAAATAAACCAAAACGCTGTTTCTCTCTCGCCTGGGTAAAAATTGTTCAAAATTAGATGGATTGAATAATCTTTGCCAATTGCCTGCACGGTTTCCTTTACGTTGTGCAGGGTTTTTCTGTCGGGTTGGATCGGAATATAAAACTCGACTTCTTCGCCAAGGGCGATAACCTCTCGAATTACCGCGAGGCTGTCATCCCCTCCGCCTGCGTCGATAACATACTCTTGTGCAGGGTCAAAAACTGCTTCGGCAAGGGCTCTACGAAGTTCTTTTTGATCTGTAGTTATGCTTTTAGAAACCAAAACCTCTGAATTATGAAAAATTGATGAAACATTGTTATTATCAATTTCGACGACATTGACTGGGCTACCGTGATAAAGAAGCCAAGCAAGTACATGTGTGCTCGTAGTGGTTTTACCACCACCGCCTTTGGTGTTTACTGTTACTCGAAGCATTTTTAATCCTTTTTTGCGAATTTATTGTGAAATTCTTCGGAATTACGGCGATAGTCCTCGTTTACTACCGCGTCCCAAATAACCTCTTCATTTTCAGCCTCGGCTACTGCCTCGGCACCGATTTTTGTTTTTGAACTCACGCCCGCCTTGGCGGGCGACTGGGGCGCCCTTGCGGGCGCGGGGGTGGTGTGTGTATGCGTTGCTCCTTGTTTTTGTTTTTTCCAGTGTTTTTTTAGAAAAATATCTACGTTTTTGCGGGACGTTTGCACGTCTCTCGTGGCTAAAAATTCTACAATCGCGTAAGCGCTGTAGTTGCGATTTGCAAGTTCAAAAATTTCTGCACGGTGCTTAAAAAGCTTGCTTCGCTCGTGCTTTGCTTTTCGATTTTTACAAAAGCTGTCAAGCGGCTTCATCGCCATCTTCCCACTCGCCCTCTAGCGCGTCTAGCGCGGCAAGGGTGAGCACGTGGAGAAAGTAGATAAGCTCTGCTTGCTGCTCGTGGCCGTCTTTTAGGGCTTTTATACAAAAGCGCATGATGATTGCGCATCGTGCAGCGTGCACGTTGTTTGTTTGCGCAAAAATGTCCGCGTTTTGCGACATGGTGTCGATTTGGTCTTGCAAATATTGATCTTTTTTTTGCATTTCGCACCCCTTAAAAGAGGTACGAAAGCGCGATAATAGGGACCATCAAGGCGGTTGCTACCAAAGCGCTGCGGACGAAAGAATAAGGCTCTTTAGCCCACCAGACGTAAAGGTCACCCGCCTTTAAAAGGTGGAAGTTTTCATGCATTTTTTGCGCGATGGGGTTAGCTACGCTGAAAACCATCACCCAAGTCATCATATTAGAGATCATCAAAAGGATGAAATTGCCGTCATCGACTACATGGTAAAGGGCATATAGCCCTAAAAGGCTCAAAGCGAAAATAATGGCCTTAGCGGGCATGTATGAGCGTGTGTGGGGTAAAGCGTAAATTAGCGCGATAAAAAAGGCAAGGGCGTAGCTTGCCGTAGCGGCACCGAGGCCGTGTACGGGCTTGGCCAACAGAAAGGCTAAAAATAGGGGTGCAAAGGCAATTTGCAGCAGGGCAAGTCGCGAGGAATGCGGCGTAAGCGGCGCTGGGTCGGGGTATGCTGCCGTGGCGAGGGTGGTTATGCCCTCTTCGTTTTGGGCGATACTTGCGGGGTGAGGCTTTGCTATAAGGGCGCTAAAAAACGAGGCGTAGCCGGTGGGGGCAAACTTAATTTGGGTTTGGAAATTTTGAGACATTTTTTATCCTTTTTGGGTTTGGTTACATGTAAGCCCCCTCAAGGGGGCGACTGCTAGATGGCTTTAAGCTGCTGCGCTGCAGCGGCTAGGTCGGGGTTTTGATTTTCTGCTTGGGTGGCAAACCACTGTACTAGCTCGTCTTTGGTGCGCGCGGCGGTTTCGCCCTCGCCGCCATTGAAAGCAAGGGTAAGCGCAAATAGGCCGGTCTCGGTGGGGGTAACATTTTGCACCGTCGCGAGGGTGGGCACGCCCTTTACCTCAACCTGCACCACGCAGCCTATGTATGCGCGCAAGTGTTCTAGCTGGGCGGCTTGCACGTTTATCATTTTGCCTACCGTATCGCGGTCGCAGGCTAGCCAGTCCCATATTTTGGCGGCTTTGTCCGCGTTCAGCAGCTCTCCGTTAATTTCAAGGAGTTCGGTACCGCTCATGCGCAAAGGCACCCCTTCGCGATAACCCGGCACACAATTAGTTATTACTTTCCCCGCGAAGTCTCTTTTAATTCGCTCTTTAAAAGTTTTAAAATCCTCTCTCGGCTCTGGATTTCTGTTCTCGATAGAAGAGAGAGTGTTTTTATATAAATTATTATGATTGTTATTGTTTTTATATGGAGGGCATTTACGGGGGCCCGATGAACGGGGGCCCGATAATGGTACCCCCGTGACCGGGGTACCAAAATGGCACCCCGGCAATAGAATGTCACTTTGCGTAATTAGCTCCACTTTTTCTAGCTTAGTCACGATTTCACGCAAATACTCTACATCTAGGCGCTCGCTGTCGAAGGCCCAGTAAGTCACAAAGAGGCCTTGCTCATCGCGGGTTTGGAACCGAAATAGGTAGTATCCGCTTTCGAGTTCCTTTATTGCTGTTTTTAGTGCTTTTTTTCCATCCCGACTGCCTAATTCGATAGACTTTAGAGAAACCTGAAACTCGTCGCTGTACGCCTCTAACACTGCGCCTAGTCCCTTTGCTTTTAGGGTCAGATTTTTGTTCCTCAGCATGTTTACATGTACTTGTGCGTAGTTTTTGTCTTTCTTTTTTAGGCGAAAAACCATCTTTTTGCCTTTCTTTTTCAAAAGGCCAAGTGCGGTATAATGCGGCTTGGCCTGTACTGGCTTAGCCCCTCTCATGCTTGGCGGCGGTGGAGGGGCGACTGTTATGCTTTTGCGCGGCGGTATTCATATATATCCACGAAGACGAGGCCATCGACACTCCCGATGTCATCCACTACCGAGAGGTTTTCTCTTCGGTTTTCTAGCGCGCTGCAGCCATCCGACTTTTCGAAAATCATATATGGAAAGCCCATGCCATCCCATGTCGGTGCTACTATGTACTCGTATTCCAGTTCATCTTCGATTACTAGGCACAATTTTTTTACTTTTTCTATGATTTTGTCACTCGCTTTATTTTTAGCTCTTTTGAGCATTTTCTGGACTTCTTCGATTTGGGCGTTTTTCGCCACCAGTGCGTTTTGAATTTCCTGTGTCATTTTTCGCTCCTTATGCGGTTTTGATTGTTTGGGTTAGCCATTCGGCGATTGCATGCTTCGTGTAAAGAACTTTTCCTTTTTTCCCTTCATACATTTTTTTATAATTTGGACCGAGTCCACCTCGCCGCCAATTCATTAACGTGCAAGGCGAAACCCCTAAAACTTTTGCAGTTTGTGCCTCGCTTAATACTATTTTTTTTGCAAATCCTGCACCATCAATATCATTTATTATTTTTTCAACTTCGTTCATTGTTATTTCCTTGTTTGACATTAATTTTTAACCGTCATTTAAAACAGTAGCCCCAGTGTCGCTTTCGCTGCACTGTTCCACTAAGATTACGCAACCGTTCACTATCTTTGTAGTTACTACGCCGCAGGGACTTTTTGACAAAATTAAGTTTAAAAACGTTATAATCGTTTTGCTACAAACGCTTATATTTTATTTATAAGTGTATTATTACATATATTACATTAAACATAGCTTATATATTCGTAATTATCGTAATATAATGAAGGAAGTAAAATGTATTTTTTGAATGAAGCAGAAATTTTAATTGAGGCACTCAAAAATTATTACAAAGTTGAGACTATTTCACAACTAGCAGAGACTTTAGGGGTTAGCCAACCGACTTTATCCGCGTGGCGCAAACGTAATTCGGTGAGCTCTATTCGTAATAAATGTCAAGAGCTTGATATTTATTACGATATTTTTGAAAATGAAGAAACGCTTGAAAAAATAAATCGGCTCAAAAGTTCCAAAAATAATTTTACCCAGCATGGTAGCAGCAACACACAAATAGGTGAGCAGCACAATGAAGGGGATGGGATAAGCAATAAAAACAAAGGTGCTAGCACCTCGATGACGGGAGAGGGAGATTTAACTCCTTTATTTAACGCGCTCAAAGCCGTTGCGGTTGCTTTTGACAAAGAAGAATTTGTTAAAAATGAACTTAAAAAATTGATTGCAATTATTCCAGGAAAATAAAAATGAGTGATTACACTCAACATGGCGATGGAAACACTCAAATCGCCGCACAATATAATTATTTGATAAACCCACAAAAACCCCTAAAACTAGGAAAAAAGCCTTACATTTTTACGGTGCGAAAGAATGTGTTAGGCAAACAGGACTTTATGTATTTTTTTAGTTTCTGGCTTGTCTTCTCTTTTTTTGTCGGCGGAGTGCTCTTTTTTTGGGCGGGGCTTGGGTCTCTAGGAGTTAGTCCTATACAGACGTTTTCGGCGGTTTTGATTACTGTTTTTTTGTTATTCTTTGCCGCTGGCTATACTCTTCCTATTGTCGCCACTCTAACTTTTTGGGGTAAAAAGCAACTGGAGGTTAACCAAGAGGGATTTTTTTTAGAAGATAAAAAAATAAATCTCGAAGAAGTGCGAAGTATAAATATAATTAAAGACATAAAAGGGTGGGGGGTATACATATACACCCAAAGCGACATATACCCAAAAATGGATTTTAACGTACAATCCATGCACGAAATGCTAGCGCTGCGGGAGCTTATTGCTCACGCGGGTGTTGAGCCTACGGCGGAAAAAGGCTAGTAAATCCTGCACGTCTCTTTGTTGTCGTCTTTTTTAGATACTCATATCAACTTTTTTCACTTTGGTTGTTCCAAAAACGCGAGGATACCCCATTGCTTCAAGTTTATCATCGATACACTGTTCATTATTTTGGCACTCTGATATGATTTGAATAACTGTTGCGTTATCCAGTCCAAGTTCTTTGAGCTTTTCCATCTTTGACCCCCCAATATAATTAAAATTATTAAAAATGCTGACGTACTGCAGACCTATAAAATTGAAATATTCAACCTTTTTCCTAAAGCATTTGTTGCACTCTCAAGCGTGCTAAGGGTCAAGCTGCTATTATCGGGGTTTAGTAATCTATTTACTACAGCTCGACTTGTTTTCATCATTTGTGCCATTTTTGTTTTTGTTATTTTTTGAGCCTTCATCTCTTGCTCTAGTTGATAGGCAATAACTCTTTTTATTGCTATATCATTTGTCTCTTCAAAGATACCGTCTTCTTTTAAAAACTCTTTAAAATCACCGCCAATATGCTTATTGCTCATCACATTCTCCTGTATCAATTTTCTTTCTTCTTTCAATTGCAGTATTCTTTTCTTTTTCAGGCATTTTTTGGTCTTTTTTGATAAATCCATGTAGGAGTATCATGCAATCTTTGTATATTGTAAAAATAACCCTAGCAATCTTGTCGCTTGCTAATTTGCTTCTCACTTCCCAAAGTTTATATTTGCTATCAACTTTTCTAACCAAAGGCATACCAATAGGAAAACCAAATTCAACTGTTTGAATATCTGAGCCTATAATCTTTCTGTCCTCTTTATCGAGAGTTAGCAACCACTCTTTTACAGGCTCATTTCCAAGCTCACTTTTATAAAATCTAACAGCGATTATTTTTTCCACACAAATCCCCATTTTTAAAGTATTGTATCAAAAAAGATACATAGTGTCAATAATTTTTGTTCTTGAAAAGGTGTCGTTGTACTATCCCCAAAGTTGCACTACTGCGTCTTTACCGCTATCTGGTGCAAGCTTCGCATAGCGTAGCGTTTGTTGTATGTCCTTGTGATTCATAAGCTTTTGAATTGTAAAAATAGGCGTGCCATTAATCGCTAAGTGGCTGGCAAAAGTATGGCGCAGCGTATGGATCACTGCGCGGTTCTTTGCGTCTGCTGCTTCAAGCCCATCATTAAAAAGCTCATCGAGGACTTTTTTCATTTTGCGGCGCACCGTGCGACCGCTGGCCTGAATTATGGTGTCGTTTGCGTTTAGGTTTTTGGCCGTGCCCTGCAGCATGCTTTTTAACTCTTCCCCAAAAAAGCCCTTGTAGCTGTTATTATTTTTTAGGTCTTTTAGCGTGATTACATTATTGTAAAAATCAATGTCTTTTTTTTGGATGTGCAAAATCGTTTCTAGCCTGCCTCCGGTCGTTAAGGAAAGCTTGGCAAACAGTAGCATTTCTAGATCATCTTGTAGTGCATTTAATAGCTCTGCTACCTCTTCGGTAGATAAGTACCGCTCTCTGTTGTTGTCGTACTTTAAAGCTCTCACAAACTTACATGGATTTGGAAGCCTGTAAACTTGTTTTTTTATCGCATGATTAAAAATCGCGTTGAGCAGCTGGATATACCAGTTTATTGTTTTGGGGGCTCTGCCGCTGTTGATTAAATGTTTTTGAATTTCTTCGATTTTCTCCTGGGTGATATTCTCAATATCTTCATCCTCGATGTGTGGTGCAATGTATTTCGAGTATTTACTTTTGTTTGTTGCATTGCTCTTATTGTGTAACTCTCTATCTGCGAAATAAAGCTCGGCAAAAGTAGAAAATGGTGTGATATCTCTTTTTTTTAGTCGCGCTATAGCTGGCGGCTCTTCGCCAAGCCGTTGCTTAGTTAGGATTTCATTTCGTTTTTGGTTGCAGTAATTTTCGCGCACTCCTTCAGAATGTTTACCGACTTTGACCTCTTTGAGCTTTCCGCCTGAGTCTTTAAACCTGATATAATACGTCTTATCAGGTTTATCGTTTGTGATTGAATCACGGTAAACTACACCCGTAAATTTCGTTTTATGGCGCGTAATGTTTCCCACCTATTTCCCACCTGATTTTAGGTTTTAATAAATTTATAACATTGATTACGTTAATTACAGATTAAACTTACCCCCTTAAATACATTATTTATAGTTTATTATATTGTTTATTACAAAATAAATATAAATAATGTAAAATCCCTCTCTCCCGGCCACCTTTTAACTTTTCTAAAAACTTCATTTTCCTTACATGTAACGCCCACAAACAAACATCTTTATTTCCCTCAATTTTTAGCATAATGCGTAGCCGTATTTTTGACAACACGGCCTTGGCACGCACTCTCTTTTTAACCTAATGCAACCGAAACACATTAATCTCTTCGCTTAGCTCTTTGGAAGAGTGGGTAAGGGTGTCTACGATACCTTGAATTTTTAGTGCCACTTGCGTGTTTTCTTGGGCAAGTTGTGTGGCGGAAGCGACTTTTTGGCGTAACTCCTCAATGCTCTTGACCGCACTGTCGGTTTTTTCATTCACCCCGCGGGTCATCTCTAGGCCATCCATGGTTTTGTTTTTAGTGGTTTGGGCCAACGTTCCCACCGCTTGGGCTTCTTGGGTAAGGGCGTTGATTTGCTGTGCGTTGATTTGGATATGCTCATTGGTGTCATTCACCCCTTGCACGACGATTCCGATGGTGACATCGATTTCGGAAAGAGATTTTTTTGTGCGTTCAGCCAGTTTTCGCACCTCGTCTGCTACGACCGCGAACCCGCGCCCATGTTCGCCTGCGCGTGCGGCTTCGATGGCGGCGTTGAGGGCCAAAAGATTGGTTTGTTCGGCAATGTCTGAGATAATCTCAAGAACGTTTTTAATTTGCGCTGTTTGCTCAGAAAGGTGGTGCATTTTTTGAGAAATCTCATTTTCATCTTCGCTAACTTGCGTAACCCCTGTGACCACCGTATTTAAAATCCGAATCATCTCCTCAAGACTTTGGTAATCATCTTCCATAATTTGAGCACTTTTTTGCGCCAAGTGTTTGGATTCTTGGAGCCTGGCGTTAACCTCTTGCGTCAACGTATCAACGCCCCTAGAAATAGCATCTTGCTTGGCGGCCATCTGGTTCATCTGGCCCACGGTTTCACTCATGGAGAGGCTTGATTCCATGGTATGCTCTGTGGCTACTTTGGCCTTAGAAAGCGCGCGGCGCAAGTTGGTGAGCAACCCGTTAATGTTGCTGCAAATCTGCCCAAGTTCGTCTTCTGAGGTGCTACATGTAAGGTTGCGCAAATCAAGGTCATTGGCACTTTTTGTGATGGAGCGGTCCATGGTGTTGATGTTTTTTACCAAATAGCGCGTAATGCCCACAAGCAGTCCCGTTGTGCCCAAAAAGGCGAGCAGGGCAAAGGCGATGTTAATGTAAATCGTATGGTTCAAGCGCTCTGAGATGTGTTCTTTTGTGTCGACAATCCGCTCATTGGCAATCTTGGAAAGTGTCGTTAGTTTTTCCAAAACCACCCTAAAATCTTCTTCAATCATGATGGCCGCAATGCCCATTTCATCCATGCTATCTTGTCGGTACGCTTCCTCAATCATCGCAAGGTAGCGCGTCATAAAGGTGCCATATTCACGCTCTAACTCTTCAAGGGTTTTTTTTGCCCTTGGGTCGTGATAAAACCCATCACGCTTGGCATCTTCAAAGTAAGTTTTCATGGTTTTTTGCGTCTCTTGAAGGCGTGTTCGAGCCTGTCCCGTGGGCAAAAACTGACCAATCACGTAAACCAAATCACTCAAAACAGATTCAAATGCATCCTTGGCCGCATCAATTTTTTGCGCGGGCACCATGTTGCCCTCATAAATTTCTCTAAGGGATTTTTCCCCCGTCATCGCGCTGTAAATACTCAGCGAAGAGAGCAAGGCGACGCCGATAACAGAAAGGATGGAGATGGTGATGAGTTTGGTGGAAATTTTAGTATTTTGAATGCGGTGCCACACGCTAACCCCCTTAAGGCAGATAAGGTAACCCTTCAGTATAGTTAAAGTAAATTTAATTTTACTTTAATATTCCTATTTTAGGGCGCTTTTAGCGTTTACATGTAACAATAAATCTTATATTTTTGCCAAAGGGGTCTGTGTGTTTCCAAAGCGTTACGAATTTCTTCTATTTGCGTTTTTCATGTCACTTTTTATGTCGTTTTTTATGTCGGGAGTCATTACGTTCATCAACATAGGCATCATTTCTGGTTTTTTAGGATTGTGGTTCACTGCTTTTACTAAAGCTTTTCTCGTAGCATTTCCAGTTATTTTAATCGTGGTGCCCCAAGTGCGAAAACTCGTCGCCTTGCTCGTTCGCAACACGTAAAAAGAAGGAGGCAATGACGCCTCCACTCTCCTTGGAAGCCCACACACAAACTTCCAAGTTTCCCCGCCCCGCATACTTGATGCAGGTGCCAAGGAAAATGTACACCAAGGTGACTTAAATGGTGATAAAATATTTACCTTTGTTTGGTTGATTCGCCAGCGCTAAAGCAAAACAGCCATCACGAAACTCAAGGTACCAAAGGCCAGCAAGGTTTGTCCGGTAATGAGTGTGGACATCAACTCCACATCGCCCCCCATTTGGCGCGCCAAGATGTAAGCAGCAGCAGCGGTGGGCATAGCGGCAAATAAAATCACGATATTGCGCATCAATCCTTCAAGCTCCACCCATTCACAAACCCCCACCATCATCAATGGCAACACAATCAATTTGCCCACAGAAGCAATCCAAAAATCAGGTTTAAAGGTTCCTAAAGAGCGAAACCGAAGCCCCACCCCAATAGAAAGTAGGCCCAACGGGATGCCAGGAGCTCCCAAAAGGGCCATAATAGGCTCCAACACAAAGGGGAGTCCAATGGTGCTAAAATTTAAAAAACCGCCCAATAAACACGCTAAAATCAAAGGGTTTGTGATGATAGACTTGCTCAAACTCTTAAAGGAAAAGCGCCCCTCGCTCACATAAAGCCCGAAGGTACTCACCGAGAGCACATTGATAACGGGGATCACAAAGGTAATCAAAAAAGCCGCCAACACAATGCCCTCATCCCCATACAGCGCATCCACCAACGCCAAATACACATAGGTGTTATACCGAATCACGCCTTGGTACACCGAGGAATACACAGGACCCGAAAATTTTATAAAATACTGCAACACCATCAGTACCGCGCTCATCAACACAAGCACGCCAAGGACTACATTTACCATTACAACCGCATCGGTGGTGCTTTCTAGCGTCGCAGTGGAAAGGCGGTGTACCAAAAGGGCAGGAATGAGCACATAATAGGTCAGTTTATCAAGGAGTGGCCAAAAGCCTTCCGCGGGGAATTGCAACCGTTTTAATCCATAGCCAATGAAAATCAATGCAAAAATCGGAGAAAGCGCGGCAAAGAGCGTCGCCATAGTACCTACTTATGTGAAAGAATTTAAAAAGGAGAATTGTAACATAACGCAAGGGGAAAAGAGGGGCGGGCGACCCCATCTTTTCTTGACAGAACGAGGGCAATCGTTGCGGCATTGAAATCATACGACAAATTGGAAACAAAGCAGTTACGATACCTGCTTATTTTTTGTACAATAGCGTCTTTCGATGGGTTGTGAAGAAATCCAATACACTTAAAAGAGGAGTTCCCATGCAAATGCTCACCCTCTCTGCCAACCATTTTTTAGACCACTTTGTTCTGGGTGCCGAGTTAGCCGCCCACGCTCGCATTTCGGGCAACACGTACCGGTACTGGAAAAATGGAATTGCGGCGAAATTTGAAGGCTCGCGCACGGTTTTTTTACGCAAAGATACTATCCCGCTCAAGCACGCTCAAGCCCAAGCACGCTGTACGTCCCTTGAGGGACTCGTGCTCTCTCAGGCTTTTTGTACCTTTACTGGCCTTGCAAGTTCCCACCTCACCCAAAGCAACGGATCAAAACTCTATGAAAAACTGCGCGTTGTCACACTCATGGGGATTAAATTTGTGGATTTAAAAGGGTTTTACGATGCCCTAGGCCTTGCGTACCACTACAATATCTACATTGAAAAGTGCCATTTTTTCGCCCCTTCGCCCTTTGAGAGAAAAATAAAGCTGACAGACACGCTGTGCGTAGGATATTATTAAGCACTTTTGTGCCACTTTCACAGGGTGAATAAGCAGTGAATAACTTTAGCTACATGTAAGGAAAATTAAAAGATTTTCTAAGGAAGAGTTGGCTATAGTTTGCCCTCTCATAGTCGGGGTGTGGCGCAGTCTGGTTAGCGTGCTACCTTGGGGTGGTAGAGGCCGTGGGTTCGAATCCCGCCACTCCGACCATGTTACCGTTCGTTATTGAGCCATGGCTTATCGAAAAGCATGGTAAATACTCGAAGCAAGAATAGACAACAAAAATACAGCCCCTATCACCATCCGCATGTAAAAGCGACGAAAGCGCGGATCCATCCCCATGCAACACCTCCTTTTTCTTTGGTTCATTTTCCTTATCATAGCAAACTTTTTACTCCCTTGTTTTTCTTGACAAAGGACAATTTTTTCGTCATTTCTTTGTGCTACTATTTCCTCCAGTTTACCTCACTTCTTCTCCTGTGAGTTAAATTTAGGGACACATCGCACGTTCGCTTTAGGGTTCTTGGGTGTTGCCACACACCTCACTCAAGAATGGGAATGATAACAAGACATACCTGACACTATGTCCACTCCTACACACACGTTACCCCGCCCCAATCCCCTAAAGCGAATGCGCATCTTCCTCCGCTCTTCCGCGTTTTTAACATCCACCTAAGCACACTTAGGGTAAACTTTCCGTCCGCTTTACATGTAGAGAGGTGTCCGAGCGGTTGAAGGAGCACGCCTGGAACGCGTGTGTGGGGCAACTCACCGAGGGTTCGAATCCCTTCCTCTCTGCCAGTTGTTTCCCTGCTAGTAAACTTTTCTTTACATCATTTATTTTCTTTTCAAGAAATTTCCACTACAGTAACCGCATTTGTTCAGCGCGAGGAAAAACGTACATGAAGCCCAAACAAAAGCTCTTTAAGCATGTTTACATGTACGGGGCGTTTCTTTTTTTTATTTTTACACTCTTTTTTATTGCCATTAATTTTTTTCAAAATTACCTTCATTTTTCCGCCACTTCCCAAAAAATGAAAGAGACCTATTTCGCCAACCAACAACGCAGTTTGTCTTGGGAGGTTAAACACTTTGTTGACTTGATTCAAACCCGCCAAAACCAACAGCAAAAAGAGCTTGAACAGCTCCTGAGGGAAGAGGTGGCAAAAGCCCATGCCATCGCCTCAAACCTCTACAACACGCACCGCCACACCGCCACACCCCAAGAACTCCAACGCCTCATCGTCGAAGCCTTGCGTCCTGTGCGCTACATGGGCGGGAGCGGGTATTTTTTTATCACCCAAAACGACGGTGTTAAAATCCTTTTCCCCGACGGACCCGAATACGAAGGGGAAAATCTTTTACATGTAGGCACTCCCACCAAGCGCGCCTATGTACAAGAATTTCTTGCACAAATCACGCAACACGAAGAAGGGTTTTACACTTATGCGTGGAGCAAACCTGGCCAACCCAAAGACCGCCTTTTTGAAAAAACTGCCTTTTTTAAACGTTTTGAGCCCTATAATTGGACGATTAGCACAGGACTTTACCATGATGACATGAAGGCAAACCTGCAAGCTAGCATCCTTGAAGATATTAGTCTTTTGCGGTTTGATTTAGCAGGGGAGAATTATCTGTTTATCGGCCAGTGGGATGGCATCTCTCTCACGGCCCCCGCCAAAGGGAAAAACATGTACAACACCCAAGATATCAACGGCAAATTCCTTGTCCAAGAGCTCATCCAAACGGCCAAACAAGGAGGAGGGTTTGTGGATTATGTCATGCCCGACCTTGAAGGAAAACGCACCCTTCATAAACTCAGCTACGTCCAAGGCATTCCCGAGTGGGAATGGTACGTAGGGGCGGGAGTCTACACCGACGATATCCAAGAGCGTGTTGCCCTTGAATACCAAAAACTCAACCGCTCTTTTGCCATCTCCCTAGCAAGCTCACTTGCCTTATTTGTGGTGGCGGCGTTGATTATGAGTCTTTTTTACCGACGGTTTAACCGCCAACTCAAAATGGATTTTGAAGCGTTTTTTAGCTTTTTTGACTCCCTTGCGTACCACAATTATCCCATCGACAAATCCCGCTTGCGTTTTTATGAGTTTGATGCCCTTGCCGCTAGTGCAAATGCCATGCTCATGCAAAAACTAAGCCTCGAAAAACAGCTCGCACACCTTGCCCATCATGATGCGCTCACCACCTTGCCCAACCGCGCTTTACTTGGCGACCGTATCGCGCAGGGAATCGCTACGTGTAAACGGGAAAATCAACTGCTGGCCTTGTGTTTTATTGACCTAGACAACTTTAAAAAGATCAACGACAGCTTCGGGCACTCTTATGGCGATGCGGCCTTATTGCAAGTGGTGGAACGCACACAGCACACCTTACGTGAAACCGACACGCTCGCGCGCCTTGGAGGAGATGAGTTTGTGTTGGTGTTAGACAACATCACCCACAAAGACCAAGTTGTTCGCATCTTAGAAAAAGTTCAAAAAACCTTTGAATTGCCCTTTATGATTCACGAGCAAGCCTTTTTCCTCACCGCAAGCATTGGCGTGAGCTTTTACCCAACCGATGGCAAAGAGGGTGAAACCTTACTAAAAAACGCGGATTTAGCCATGTACAAAGCAAAGGATGCGGGCAAAAATAGCTTTTGTTTTTACGACCAAACCCTCTCAAGGGCTTCCATGGAAACGCTGACCATTGAAAACGAACTCAAATCTGCCATCGCAAACAACGAGTTTGAAGTCTATTATCAGCCCCAAATTGACCTGCAAACGAACCAGTGCATCGGCCTTGAAGCACTTATCCGCTGGAACCATCCCGAGCAAGGTCTTCTTGGCCCCAACCGCTTCATCCCTTACGCGGAAGAGTCACGCATGATTCTACCCATCGGAACCTTTGTGCTCAAGAGGGCATGTTTGGATTTGCTCTCCCTTCGCCAAAGCCTTGGCTTTGAGGGAAAGGTGTCGGTGAATATTTCAGGCATTCAACTCGAAAACGATGATTTTACCGCCACTTTGCAAGAGATTTTACACCAAACGCGCATCCCGCCAAGCTCCTTGGAACTTGAAATCACCGAGTCCATTTTCATGAAAGACGCGGTGCGCTGGATTGCCATTTTGGAAAAAATCCGCTCCCTTGGTGTCAAGATTGCCATCGATGATTTTGGCACAGGTTACTCTTCCTTAAGCTACCTGCGCCGCTTGCCTGTGGATAAGCTCAAAATCGACATCTCCTTTGTGCGCGACTTGCCGCACCACGAAGATGCCAAAGCCATCGCCAAAGCCATCATCGTGCTCGCCAAAAGCATGCATATGACCACTCTGGCCGAGGGCATCGAAACCCAAGAACAAGCCGCTTTTTTAACCCAAGAAGGGTGCGATGAAGGGCAAGGATTTTATTATGAAAAAGGGATAGATTTAGACTCCCTTAAAACATGGATTGGCACCAAAAATAGGCCTTTCAACCCTTACATGTAAGGCTATTTAAGCTTCATTTACCTCTTTTTTGATATACTATCTCTTCGTAAAATTTATCATTTACACAGGAGATACCCATGGCGTTGTACGACAGAGACTACATCCAAAACCAAGCCGCTGGAGGCTACGGTGAGAGTGCTGCACAGGCGCAAACAAGACTTTCGGTCTTTATTAAGCAAACCTATCAGCTTTTCGCCGCTTCCTTGCTTGCCGCAAGCGCTGGGGCGTATGTGGGCATTGGAATGGCCCCTGCCATCGCAGCGTGGTTTTGGCCCCTTGTGATTTTAGAGTTTGTCTGCTTGTTTGGACTATACGCGGCCAAACGCAAAGCAGGACTTAACCTTGCCCTTTTATTTGGGTTTACCTTTTTAAGTGGCTTAACGCTTACGCCGTTGCTCTCCACTATCCTTGGCATGCCAGGTGGTGCAGGTATCGTAGCAAACGCCTTTGCCCTTACTACGGTTGCATTTGGCGGGCTTTCCGTATTTGCTATGAACACAAAGCGTGATTTTAGTGCTATGGGCAAAATGCTCTTTATCGCCCTCATTATCATGATTGTTGCGGCGTTGTTTAACATCTTCCTTGGCAGTCCCGTATTTCAACTTGCTATCGCTAGTGGCGGCGCTTTGCTCTTTAGCGGGTTCATTTTATACGACACTCAAAACATCATCAAAGGGGCATACGAAACCCCCATTGAAGGGGCTATTGCCTTGTACTTAGACTTTTTAAACCTCTTTGTTTCCTTGCTCCAAATCTTTGGTATTCTTGGAAGCAGAGACTAACCCTTGCAGGGCTTTTCCCCCTCAAGTTTACGCATCCTTGACGCCAACCTTAACCGCTTGCGGGAGGGGTTGCGCGTCTTGGAAGACATCCGCCGTTACGGGTTTGACGACCAAATCCTCGCCGCTAAACTCAAAGAATTGCGCCACCAGGCCAGACTTCCTAACGTTCTTGACCTTTTAAAAGCACGGGACATTCAAAACGATGTCTTAAAAGCCACCACCCACAGCGAAGCCTCACGCACCTCCCTTGATGCCATCACCCTTGCCAACATCAAACGCGCCCAAGAAAGCACGCGAGTACTAGAAGAGATTTTAAAACTTGAAAACCCTGCCGAAGCCGAGCGTTTTAAGCAGATACGCTACGCCCTCTACGACATCGAAAAAGCACTTTTTTAACCAATTTTTAGCTACTTTTAGATACAATCACCCTTCAATCCCAAGCTTACATTAAAAGGAAACTTTATTATGACCAGTCTTTTGTTGGTTACCCAGTTTATTTTCACCGCAATTTTAACCATTGCCGTACTGCTTCAAAAAAGCTCTTCTATCGGTCTTGGTGCCTACAGCGGAAGCAACGAATCGCTTTTTGGCGCCAAAGGGCCTGCTGGATTTTTAGCAAAATTTACCTTTGCCATCGGCTTTCTTTTTGTGGTCAACACCCTAGCACTTGGGTACTTTTACAATACCGAAAAAAAAGACTCTCTTGCCGAACAAATCCAAGGTGTTGTTCCAAGTTCCGTACCTAGCGCCCTTCCTCAAACCCAGCAAGCGCCCCAAGCACCCAAGGCTGAATAATTCCGATGCGCTTGTTGTTTCTTTGGTTATTTGTATGGTGTGCACAAGCTTTTGCAGACGCACACCTGTTTGTATACCACCGATTTGGCGATGACCGCCACCCCTCAACCAATGTTTCCCTTGAAAAATTAAGGGAGCACTTCACCTATTTTAAAGAACGCGGCTACAAAGTTGTTCCTCTTCAAAAGGTTGTTGAACGCATCTACGCCAAAGAACCCATCCCTGACACGTGGGTCATACTCACCATCGATGATAACTACAAGAGCTTTTACGAAAACGGATTGGCGCTTTTTAAAGAGTTCGGTTACCCTTTCACCCTTTTTGTCTACACGGGTGCTACTGAGCAAAAATACGGTGATTACAGTACGTGGGAAGAGCTTCGCGAGATTGCCAAATACGGAGAGTTAGAATTTCACTCCCACAACCACCCTTACATGACCCAGCTTAGCGATAAGGCCTTGAAAAAAGACTTTGAAACGGGACTGGCGCTTTTTGAAAAACATTTAGGCAAAAAACCCCGCTATTTCACCTACCCCTATGGCGAGTACGACGCAAGGGTTAAAGCCATTGCTGCTGCTTATGGGTTTGAGGCCATCATCAACCAAAATATGGGTGCTGTGTCCCACCGAAGTGACCCGCTTAACCTAGACCGCTCTGCCCTTGGTGAAAACTCCAACCTTTCCAATCTCCTCAGCTATCGTCATCTTAACGCGCAATGGGTTGTACCAAAAACCTACCCAAGCGATGCAAAACTAAGCACCGTCGAAGTCGAAGTTTTAGAAGCAGGGGACAAAGCGGGGCTTTACATCACCGGACTTGGCTGGCAAGAGGTTCCCCTAGAAAATGGGCGCATCCACTACACCGTCGACCAAACACTCACCCATGACCGCACAAGGCTTATCTTGAGCGTTGGGAAAAAAATCAGTACGCATATTCTCATAAAGGATCAGTAATGTTAGAGGAAATTTTTTTCGACCAAGAAGACCATTCCACCAAAAGTATCGAGGCACTAAAACGTGATTTTGGTACCCTTCGTACGGGCAAAGTTTCTGTCAATATCTTAGACAACATTCAAGTCAATTACTACGGAACACCTACTGCCCTTAACCAAGTGGCCACCGTGCTCGCAAGCGATGCCACGACCATTAGCATCACGCCTTGGGAAAAAAACATGGTCAAAGAGATTGAAACAGGCATTCGTGCTGCCAATATCGGCGTCAATCCCAACAACGATGGTGTGAGCATTAAACTCTACTTCCCGCCCATGACCGTCGAACAGCGCCAAGAAAACGTCAAAAAAGCCAAAGCCATGTGCGAAAAAGCCAAAGTGGCCATCCGCAACACGCGCAAAGACGCCAATGACAAAATCAAAAAACTCGAAAAAGAAAAAGAGATAACAGAAGACGAGTCCAAAAAAGCCCACGATGACGTGCAAAAAATCACCGATACTTACGTCGAAAAAGTCGACCAAGCCTTTAGGGAAAAAGAAACTGAATTGTTGAAAGTCTAGCCATGAACCTTGAAACACTCTACAAAGAAGCGGGGGCATACCTTGAGGGGCATTTTCTCCTAAGCAGTGGCAACCATTCGCAATTTTACCTGCAAAGTGCCAAGGTGCTTGAAGACCCCAAACTCGCGGGCGAACTCGCTCAAGCACTAGCGGCACAAATCCAAGCAGCAGGCCTTGAAGTGGACACCGTGTGCTCTCCTGCCCTTGGGGGTGTGCTAGCAGGTTACGAACTTGCGCGTGCTTTACATGTACGGTTTATTTTTACCGAAAGGGTGAATGGCACCATGCAGTTACGGCGCGGTTTTGAAGTGAAAAAGGATGAACGCATCCTCGTGTGTGAAGATATCATCACCACGGGAGGCTCTGCCCTTGAAGCAGCGGCTTGTGTCGAAACTTTCGGCGCAAAAGTCCTTGGCTTTGCCGCCCTTGCAAACCGCGGATTTTGCAAGCGTGTCGGCAGCGACACCCCTGCAAGCCTTACATGTAAACTGCCAAACGACGTCCCATTTTTTGCCTTGGGTGATTTTACCTTTGACATTTACGAACCAAACGCCTGTCCTTTGTGCAAAGACGGTTCGGTTGCCATTAAACCGGGTAGTCGAGGAAATTAGTGCGTTGGCGCACCCTTAAACAAGGCAAGAAAGGCTCCCCTAAAGCTTCTTTGCCTTCTTTTCCTCTTGCGCCATCCGCGTTGCGGGTTAAGGCGTTTATTGTTGATGTATTCATGATTTATTTGCCACTTCTTTACCTCACCACCTATGGCATCTTAGGGGGCAAAGACGCGTTTCAATCCAACCAACTTGCCATCTTCCTCCTCACCTTGCTTTTTGGCGTAATTCTTTCCCTTTTTTGGATGCGCACGGGACAAAGCCCTGGATACCGCGTTTACGGGATGCGCCTTGTGCATGCTCGCACGGGAAAAACACCGGGCTTTTTGCTGGGCATGTGGCGCTATGTCGCTTTTTTGCTAGCAGGCACCTCCCTTGTAGGCCTTATGCTCTCGCCCTTTAGAAAAGACGGAAAAAACCTACACGACTTGCTTTCTAACACCCACGCCACCCTTGTCACTGTTTAGTATGTTTGCACGTATTTCGGGGTTTTTTTACTTTTACTTTTCCATCATCGGCGTGTACGTGATTTTTTTGCCAAAAATCCTCCAAACACTGGGCTACACAAGCGCGCAAATTGGGCTCGTGTTTGCCATCGCACCCTTGACGCGATTCATCGTTCCTTTCTTCTTCCAAAAGTGGTTTTCCCTAACGCAAACCGTGTTTTACCTGGCACTAGGCTCTGCTTTTTTGAGTGCTCTTTTGTTTTATATCACCATTCCTTATGTTTGGTTTTTTTTAATACCAAACGTTTTTTTAGGAGGGGCACTTGGGTTGATTTTGCCCTTTATCGAAACTTATTCTTTGGAGTTTTTAGGCAAAGAACGTTTTGGAAAAGCACGGCTTTTTGGCTCGCTGGGATTTATGGTGGTGGGAATTGTGCTTGCCATGTTGCTAAAAAACCCTTACATGGGACTTCATTTTTTCCTCGCAGCGGTGACACTCATGGTTTGCTTTGGACTCCTTGTTACCCGTAAAAATGCCCATTTTACCACTATCTCTAGCGTTCACGGTGGAGGTATTGACCTAAAATCACAACTGGGTTTTTGGCTGAGTTTGTTTTTGATGCAGGTGAGCTTTGGGGCCTTTTATAACTTTTTTACCATCTACCAAACCGACCACGGGGTGAGCTTAGCCATCACCAGTTGGATGTGGGCTTTTGGGGTTATCTGCGAGGTTGGACTTTTTTATTTTCAAGGGCCTATCTTAAAACGCTACGGGCTTTTGGGCTTGGTGCAATTTTCCACCCTCATGACAGCCTTGCGATGGCTTCTTTTGTTTTTATTCCCAGGGTCCATTGCCATTGCGTTTTTCTCTCAAGCTTTCCACGCCTTTAGCTTCGCCCTTCACCACACCGCGGCCTTTAGCTATTTGCACACGGTCTACGCCAACCGCCGCTTGGCTGCGCAGTTTTATTATGGGTTTTCTTTTGGGTTAGGGGGCTTTGTTGGAGCACTCATCGCAGGGTGGATGTACGGGCCTTACTTGTATTTAGTCGCGGCATTCATCGCTTTTTTAGGCTTTCTGACCTGCAGGTTCTTATCGCGCTAACACAAAATTTTGGAAATAAACCCCTTCGAGCTCCAAGCCAAGCTGTTGCCTTGCTTCTTGTATGATGCGTGCTTTGAATTGTTCTTTTCCTTGTGGGGTTGCGAGGATTTCTCCGTCTTCTTTGGAGGCAATGTTGAGCACCAATCGGCGCAAAGGCTCTCGAAGCCTGTCTATTTCGGCTTTAGCCGCGCGATTTTCGGCTTTGACCGCGATTTCGGCTTTTAAAAAACTGTATTGGCCCTTTGAAAGGTTGATGAGGATTTGGTCAAGTCCTGTTTCAAGGGGGTCTGTACTGCCCCGCACACTAGAAGGCATAGCGCCCACGCCAAACCGTGGTCCATCTTTAAAAAAAGTGCCGTAGATGAGATAAATAATCGACACAGCGAGGATGACAAAAATAGCGATTTTGCTAACGCGGTATCCGCCCATACTCTCTCCTTATTGCTAAAGGGTGTATTATAGCATGCACCAAGTTAACTCCTTAAATAAAGAGTCTTTTTATCCTCTTTCACCTATACTGTGGAAACTTTATCATAAAGGAGTATTCATGGCTAAAACAGCACTCAAAGGAACCCCTGTCTCTCTTGCAGGCGCAGAACTCGCCGTTGGTGACCTCGCCCCATCGGTCACTGTTGTTGGAAAAGATTTATCAGAAATCACTGTTGGTGGCGCCAAAGGCAAAACCCAATTACTCATCGTCGTCCCTTCTCTTGACACTGCCGTCTGTGCTTCAGAAACACGCAAATTTAACGTCGAAGCGGCCAAAACAGAAGGGGTAGAAGTAACCGTCATTTCCATGGACTTGCCCTTTGCTATGGGCCGCTTTTGTACCACCGAGGGCATCGAAAACCTTGCCGTTGGAAGCGATTTTAGAAACAAAGCTTTTGCTAATGCTTATGGGGTTCTTCTTGCAGATGGACCACTTGCGGGTGTGACATGTAGAGCTATTTTTGTGGTAGACGCCCAAGGAAAAATCACGTACAAAGAGATTGTTCCTGAGATTACAGCAGAACCAAACTACGACGCTGCCCTAAGCGCACTCAAATAACCTCCAGCCCGCTCTAGCGGGCTTTTACCCCTTCTTTTTTTAACCCCAACAACGCCACGATACCATACAACATCGCAAACAAATGCCCGTATGTTTTAAGGGTTTTAAAGGTCTCCAAAGAGCGAAAGAGCGAAGGCTCAAAATTGGGCTTCCCATAAGCAAAGCCTAGAAAGATTTTCCCCTCTATAAAGCTTACATGTAAGGGCACATTGGCATGGTTTTTTAACGCCAATAACTGCTCCATCAGCACCGGAGAGAGGAGGTAGCGTGCTTCGATTTGGTCTTTACTTAGCGCCACAAAGGCACGTTCAAAGGCAGGATTGTCCATCTTTACCAATCCACCTCGCTTGTCAAAGCCTTGCACGAGGGTGCCAAAATCTCCCAATACCTTTTGGGCCAAATCGGGCAACACCCATGTGGGCGAGCGAACGTTTTTAGGAAAAGGTGCCACAAAGAAAATCCCTTGAAACAGCGTGTGGCGTGTGGTTTTACCCTTAGGACCACGGGTGGTGTACGTTACGTTTAAATCACTCCACATCACCTTAACACCCTCAATTTCACCAAAAACCAAATCATCTCCCGCATAGGTGTCATGCTCTTGCGTAAACCACTGCGCCTGCCTAAATACGGAGGAAGAAATGTGGCCTTTTGGGTCATAAGAAAGGCCCATATGGCGCACCATCTCCCCAATGACATGGTCCTTAAAGAGGCGATGAAAGGCGCGTGAAGCATGGCGAAATTGCACCGTGTAGCCAACCCCTCCAAGGGCTGCGGCTAAGACAAACGCCACAAGATGGTCTTCTTTAAAAAGTGTATTGGCAAAGATTAAGGCAAAAAAAGCCCCAGCCAAAGCCCAATACGCCCTGCTGTTTTTAACCCGAGCACAAACCTTAAGACGCTTGGCTTCCAAAAAAGAAAGGTCTTGCTTCATCGACGCATAATAGTGCTCAAGAAAGGAGGCAAGCATCGCGCCCTTACCTCATGCGCATCGGGGGATTTTCTCTCGCAAAAGAAGCCTCAAACAGTTGCTTGCGCGTGTAACCTAGGCAGCGGGCTAACACATTAGCAGGAATCATTTCAATGGCGTTATTGTAGTCTGTGACACTTTGATTATACGCCCGTCTTGCTGCACTGATGTATTCTTCCACTTCCCAAAGGCTTTGTTGCAGTTGCAAAACATTGGCGTTAGCCTTAAGCGCGGGGTAGGCTTCGACCTTTACATGTAAGGCGTGAAGTGCGTTGGAAAGTTCAGTATTAATAGGGGAGATTTCTTCGATGTTGTGCGCACAAAGCCCTTCTTCTCGAAGTTTGGTAAGGTGTTCTAGCAAATGGCGTTCGTGCTCTAGGGCTTTTTGCGTAAGGGTAATAAGGGAAGGAATAAGGTCGTAGCGTTTTTTGAGTTGGACTTCCAACCCTGCAAAAACGTTGTCAACTTGGTTACGTCGCCCCACGAGAAAATTGTAAAAAAGGGCGACGAGGAGTGCAAAAACACCAAAACCAAGGGCAACGCTTTGCACGGCGTTGAAAGGTTATTTTGCGTTTCGCGACAAGCGCTTACGCACGGTTGGATCAAGGTAACGCTTGCGTACACGCACGCTTTTGGGCGTTACTTCGACCAATTCATCTTCTTCAATCCACTCTAACGCGCGCTCAAGGTTTAAAAGGCGCGGGGGAACGAGTTTGATAGCATCATCCGCGCCAGAAGAGCGCACGTTGGAGAGTTGCTTTCCTTTGATGGGGTTGACATCCAAGTCATTAGGACGTGAATGTTCGCCGATAATCATCCCTGTGTACACCTTGGTTTGCGGGCCACAAAAAAGCACGCCCCGCTCTTGGAGGTTAAAGAGGGAATACCCTAGTGCTTCGCCGTTTTCCATAGAAACAAGGGCGCCGTTCATGCGGTGTTCTACGCCACCGATGTAGGGGCGAAATTCCAAAAACGAGTGGTTCATGATACCTTCGCCCTTGGTGTCGGTAAGAAATTGGCTACGAAAGCCGATGAGTCCGCGCGCAGGGATTTCAAACTCGATGCGCGTTTGACCATCACCCGTGGGGTTCATGGCGGTCATTTCTGCCTTGCGTTTGCCCAGTTTTTCAATAACGGTGCCAGTGAATTCATCAGGAACATCTACTACCAAATGCTCATAGGGTTCCATTTTCACCCCTTCTTCTTCTTTGATGATAACCTCAGGTCGGCCAAGGGTCATCTCGAAGCCTTCGCGGCGCATGTTTTCTGCCAAAATCGTAATCTGAAGCTCGCCACGGCCCGAGACCTTAAAGCGTCCTTCACCGATGGCCTCATAGCGCATGGCGATATTGGTTTTCATCTCGGCTTCAAGGCGCTCAGCAAGTTTGTTGGAAGTAACGTGTTTTCCTTCTAGTCCTGCAAGGGGAGAGTCATTGACCCCAAATACCACGGTCAACGTAGGCTCTTCGATGTGCAACGGGTCGAGAGGCATGGGGTTGGCAGGGTCCACCACACTATCGCCCACGTCCAAGGCTTCAAACCCTGCAATAGCAATAATATCGCCCGAATACGCTTCTTCAATATCCGTGCGCACCAAGCCTAAAAAGCCAATGAGTTTACTAATCCGACCGCTCACGCGCTCGCCGTTTGCCTTAGCAAGCAGTACGGTTTGGTTTTTCTTAACGCTTCCGTTAAAAATCCGCGCAATACCAATCTTGCCCACGTAGTTGTCGTAGTCTAGAGTAAATACTTGAAGTTGTAAGGGGTTATCAACACTGCCTGTGGGTGCAGGAACGTGCTCTAAAATCGCCTCAAACAAAGGAATCATGTTTTCGCTTGGGTCGCTCATGTGATGTTTGGCATAGCCGTTAATCGCCGCAGCGTATACGACAGGAAATTCCAACTGGGCATCGTTGGCATCAAGGGCCACAAAAAGGTCGAAGATTTCGTTAATGACACGGTCAGGGTCTGCCGCAGGTTTGTCGATTTTATTAATGACAACGATAGGGCGAAGTCCTAAAGAAAGGGCTTTTTTTACCACAAATTTGGTTTGGGGCATGACGCCTTCTTGGGCATCCACCAACAATAAAACGCCATCGACCATTTTAAGCACCCGCTCCACTTCCCCGCCAAAGTCGGCGTGGCCAGGGGTGTCAATGATATTGATTTTGGCATCTTTATAATGAATCGCTGTATTTTTTGCGAGAATCGTAATGCCGCGTTCTTTTTCGATTGCATTACTATCCATCACGCGCACATCCACCGCTTGGTGTGCTGAAAAAGTACCTGATTGTTTTAAAAGTTCGTCCACAAGGGTGGTTTTGCCGTGGTCAACGTGCGCGATAACGGCGATGTTACGTAAATTCTTCAAAAAAATGCTCCTGTTGAAAGTAGGGTGACTATTATAGCGAAAAATCCTTTTTAATAGATTACGGCACCAAAGAAGGAGGGTTTTGCGCCTTTTGTTTACTTTACATGTAAGGCAGTGGAACAGTTCTTGCTAGAAGAAAGGATGATTTCCTATGAAAGGCATATGGCATGCAAGAAGCGCTCTCATTAACTACGCCAAATACGTCCAAAACAGCTGTTCTTACCCAAGAAAAGCTCGCCAAAATGACGAGTGATCTAAAGGGAAATGACGAAGGCAAAGGGACTAATTTTTTAGCCATGATGCTCTCACAATTGGCCAGTTCTAGCACAAAAACACAAACTACGACGACCATCACGTTAGAAAGCCTTTCCGTTAAAACACCCACAACTGCAGAAGTAAGCCTTGAGGACATTGCGTCCATTAGTGAAGAAAAAGCGACCCTTTCCCAACTCCTTCAACTCATTGAAATCCTCAACGGGGGCGAAAGCACACTGAAATTTCCAAAGCTCACTGAAAAATTAGAAACATTGCTTGCCCAAGAAGGCGCACTCAAAGAACTCAAAGGCATTAAATCCCTTGATGATGTGATGAAGCTTAGTCAAAAATACGACTTGGGCTTAGAAAAAATCACATTCTCCTCCAAAGAACTCAAAAGCCTTGAAACCGCTTTTCCAAAGCTAACCCAAAACAATTTTTTTGAATCCAAAACCGAGAGCATTGCCAGTGAAACATTGCTTAAAAGTAAACAAACAGAAACCACTCCTTTAAAAACAGAAAAGGAAGGAAATACAACACTTAAAGACTTGCTGCGTTCTCTCGAAGACAAAAAAGAGGTCAAAGCAGAAACCAAGGCAGAAGTAAAAACGGAAACCAAACCAGAGGTCAAAGGGGAAACCAAAACCGAAGTGAAAGCAGAGGTCAAAACCGAAGTAAAAACGGAAACCAAAGCAGAAACAGCTGCTGAGGCAAAAAAAGAGGCTAAAGGGGACGAAAAAACAAAAATAACACCCAAAGAAACCCTCACCTCCCATGAAAAAATAAGCTCAGAACAAAAACAAGACCCAAAAACAAGCAGCGTTCAAGAAGCACGGGTGGAGCCTGCAAAACCCCACGCCCCCCAACCCTTGGAAATCAAAGAAGGGACATCCTCTTCCCAAACCTCCAAAGACACAACCCTTAAGACCTTGAGTGAGCTTAGCCAAGGAGAGGCCAAAGGGGGAGAGAAAGAATCTGGTGAAGGAGAGAGAAACGCAAACGCCTTTGGCAAAGAAGGTGTAAAAAACAGCCAACAACAATCCAAAACAGGGGCATTGCGCCAGACGTTTAATACCTTTGCCCAAGACTTTAAAGAACAAGTGGAAAACTATAAACCACCCATGATGAAAATCCAACTCGCCCTCAATCCAAAAAACCTCGGCGAAGTGGACGTCACGCTCATCAACCGTGGCAATAGCTTACATGTAAGCTTTACTTCCAACACCAGTCAAACCCTAAGCCTTTTTGTCCAAAACCAAGCGGAGTTTAAAAATGCCCTTGTCAACATGGGCTTTACCAACTTAGAAATGAACTTTTCCCAAAAAGAACGGCAAGATAACCCCCAAGGTGGCACTTCAAAAGGAGATTTTTCCTCTGAAGAGTTTAACGATGCCCTTGAAGAAGAAACCACCCTTGAGTTGGTTCTTCCTGATTACGTATAAAAAATAAAAAGGATACCCTATGTCTACAGTTTCTAGCACCACCTCAACTACTACTACAACAGATACCGCCGTTAATCCAGGTTCTAAACTTGATAAAGACGCTTTTATGAAATTACTACTTGTGGAGCTTCAGTATCAAGACCCTACCGACCCCATGGATTCGGACAAAATGCTTACTCAAACCTCTCAACTTGCGGCCCTCGAAACCCAAGAGAACACCAACGCAACAATGCAAGCCTTGGCAGAACAAATGGCCAATAACATGAACATGTACGCTGTTTCTGCCGTAGGCAAAATGGCCTCCATTGGCTTTAACGCTATTTCTTTGGAAGATGGCGAAGCAAAATTTGAAGTCTATTTTGAAAAAGAAATCCACTCGGGCAAGCTCTATATTAAAGACAGTGAAGACAACCTCGTGCGTACAGTTGAACTCGAAGCAGGTGGAAAAGGCGTTTTAGCCTTTGAGTGGGATGGCGCTAATGACGAAGGAGAAGCTATGAAAGATGGATATTATTCGGTTACTGCAGAATACCTAGACACCGATTTGGATCAGCAAACTACCCAATTTGGTATTTACCCTGTTGAATCGGTACGCTTTGAGGATGGAGAAACCCTCATTAAATTAGGTTCTTCTTATATTCCACTTGAATACGTTATCGAGTTTTTTTAAAGGCTTAGTATGAACAGCTCCTTTTACAATGGCATCTCAGGCACCAAAACCCATCAGTTTGGGATTGATGTCTGGGCCGATAACATTGCCAATGTTAATACCACGGGGTTTAAAAGCAGTACGCCCGAGTTTGCGTCTATTTTTGCTACAACCCTTACAAGCTCCTATTTTAGCAGCAATGTCACCAGTGATATTGGCTATGGGAGCAAGGCACAAAGTTCAGCCATGAACCTCACCCAAGGCTCTTTCCAAAACACGGACAATGTCTTTGACCTTGCCATTGGAGGCGAGGGATGGTTTGGGGTTCAAGGGGCGGGAAGCCAAGTGTATTACACCCGCGCTGGGTCTTTTTCTGTGGACGCCAATGGAAATATGGTGGATGGAAATGGGAATTATCTCCTAGGAACCATGGGCAATAATTACACGCCCATCACCCTTCCTGAAGAGGTGATGAAAGATTTTGGGACGTATTATGGGCTTAACAACAACATCGTCCTTGCCCAAGTGTATGCTGTCACCCAGATTCAAGACATTGCCCTTGCTGCTGTAGCGCAACAAGGCATCATCACCCTGCCTGATTATTTGTATTATCCGCCCATCCCGACGCAAAATATCAGTTACAAAGGCAATCTCGACCCAAAAATTATCACAGAATCCGTTGATGTCACCGTCAATGAAGACGATGTGGAAACAACACTCAATACCGCGTCCAACACGGTTTCTATCACGGGAAATCTTACCAACACTCCTGAAGCCCTAACGCCACTAGAAGGGGATTTAGTCTCCATCACCATTACCGACCACACCGGTCAAACCCAAAAAGCTTCGGCGTATTTGGATGAAAACCTTACGTGGAGTCTTGTGGGTATTGATGTGAGTGATTTGGACACTTCGGAACCTTTAACCACTACTGCCATCTTAAGCACCATGCAAGAAGTTCCCAATGTCGAAACCTTTACCACGTCTATCATCTCGCCCACAGGAGAAAAAGACATTCTCTCCATGGTCTTTACCAAACAAATCCCTCAGCCTGCTAGCGGAAGTGTGTGGGATGGGGTTTTGCAAGTCCGCACATACTATGAAGATTATGTGCGTGAAGAATACGATGCAAGTGTAACGTATGACCCAAGCGAATACGAGGTACATGCAGACATGGAGTACGTGATAAAGATTTATGACCCTGAACGTTTTTACGTCGACACAACAACCAACAAAGTCTACGAAATTACCGACTCCCAAACAGGGCAACTCACCTTTGGTGGGGCAGGGCAACTTCTTGAAAGTACCATTCCTACGATGAGTAACGGTGGCGCGGCCTTGAGTATTTTTATAGGAACAGCCAATAATTACGACGGTCTCACCTCTAGCACCAACCTCAATACGTCACGCTCTTTTACCCAAGATGGCCAAGTAGCAGGATTGCTCAAGGGTTACGGTATGGATGAGCGAGGAAACGTGGTTGCAGAATTTACCAATGGCCGCAGTGTGCCCATAGCAAAGGTTGCGGTATACCATTTTCAAAACGACCAAGGGCTTACCCGCACCTCTTCTTCGCTGTTTCAAGCATCTTCCAACAGCGGTAATCCCATTTTTTATACGGATGCGGATGGCAATTTTATCCTAGGAAGCAAAATATTTTCAAACCGTCTTGAAGGAAGCAACGTTAACCTTGGCACGGCCTTAACAGAACTGATTGTCCTGCAAAAAGCCTTTGATGCCAATGCTAAAAGCATTACGACTAGTGATGAGATGATTAAAAATGCGATTCAGATGAAAAGGTAGGAACAGTTTTTGCTTTTTAGTCTTTACATGTAAGGTTTATATGTTACTTTTTATTCATAAATACTGATTTACCCTTAAAAGGATAGCCCCATGATGCGATCACTTTGGGCCGGCGTTACCGGACTGCAAGCTCACCAAATAGCGATGGACGTCGAAGGTAATAACATTGCCAACGTCAACACCACGGGGTTTAAATACTCCCGTGCAAACTTTTCTGATTTACTAAGCCAAACCGCAAAAATCGCCACCGCACCCCAAGGGGATTTAGGCGGTAAAAACTCTATGCAAATCGGCCTTGGAACCCAAGTGAGTTCCATCACCAAAATCTTTAAACAAGGCTCCGTACAAACCACCGACAAAAACACCGACCTTGCCATCCAAGGGGACGGGTTTTTTGTCGTTTCTCCAGATGCGGGAAGTACCTATAAATACACCCGCAATGGGGATTTTACCTTCGATGCATTGGGCAATTTTACCGACAGCAATGGGTATATCGTGCAAGGGTGGATGCGTGATGAAAAGACAGGAAATATTGATGCTACCACGCCTATTGGTAACATTACCATTCCCCCAGGCCTTACCACACCAGCCCAAGACACCACCTACATCGCCGTAAAAGCCAACCTTAACTCAGGCAATAGCATTACCAATAAATCCGTCATTTATTCCCTCGACCAATACCACGGTTGGGTCGATGAAGATGGCAATGGCATCCAAAGCACTTTAGAAATTCACAATGAAAATGGCCTTAGCGGCTCAGACGCCCAATTTAACGCCGACAAAGAGATGTACGAGCGCGGGGAAGACTTTGGAGCACTCTTTAACACCAGCGGCGAATCCTTTGCCCTCACTACAGGACAAGGGGTTTGGGTAAGCTACGCAGATGCCGTTTACGCACAAACAGGCATTTCAAGCACTACTATCGATGTGGATTTAATCATCAATGGGGTGCAAATTGTGGGCTCCAATACTCCTTCTGGCTCTACTGCGGCTGAGCGTCAAGAAGAAAATATGCGCTACATTCAAAACCTCATTAACCAGTTTACTACCCAAACAGGTGTGGAAGCAAACTTGGGAGGAGGAGGTATTACCCTCACCAATGGCAACACCAATGGTACCGAAGAGAGTATGAAAAATATTAGCCTTGTTGCCAATGCAACCGATAGCACTGGGTTTCAAAGCGTTCAAGTCATCACCGCTTTTAAATATACCTACACCTCAGGTTCCACCTCTACAGCACTTGACCGCACAGAAGCGCGCCAATTTAGAACGACTGAAGACCTTCGTCATGCCATGCAAACCGATGCAAGGCTTAACACCGACTACACAGGGGATGGCACGGCCGATAAAAACGATGGAGTAACCGTTACGGTTAACAGTTCAGGGCAATTTGTTATTGCTAACCCCGAAGGCGATGCTTTTAACGCGGACGATGGGGATATCATCACCGCTACCGATGCTGCAGGTAATCCTTGGACCGTTGCTTCGGCCAATTTAACCGTTGATGGAAGTTTTGTTGTTGCTACAGGAGCGGAAGATGAATTTGGAGAAAGCCTTATTAATGTCGTTTTAAGTGCTGATTATATGGTGCCAATTGACGTAGATTATACCATCAATGGGGTCACAGCAACCTCAGATGGTAGCCACGTTATCGCCGCAGGTTCTTATGATAGTATTGTGTTTGGTGGAATACCTGACAACGTCTATCTTCCTAATGGCACTACGTATGTGCGCGAAGGTACGGGTCTAGGGGCCTTGGCTAATAACGTCTTCTTTCCAGCGGAGATGAATTTTACAGCACCTTTTACAATCTCTGCTAGTATTATTGTGCCTGCTGGAACCATTGTTAATGGCGTTACTGTTCCCATACCTACTGCTTACACCGCAGGAACAGTCATTAACACCATGATTTTACCCAGTGATGCGGGCGTTACTCTTCCTGCTGGCACCACCTTTTCAGATACAGACCAAACTGTTCCTGCAGGAACAGACATTAAAACAGTTGATGATTACAATGTTAATCTTGCCATCACCGGGTACAGCAGCAGTGCCAATAAAGTCAGTGAAAACACCCGTTTTGCCACGATGATGCAAAGCCTTCAAGGTTCTCTTCCTACGGGCAACAACACCCGAACCTCTCAAAACATTTATGCAGCCACCCACGCTGCAAGTATCGATGTGTACGACTCTTTGGGCAGTAAGCATGCCGTGCGTATTGAATTTAGAAAGGTTGGGGTTACTAAAGAGGGGGGGACCCAGTGGAACATGATTATCTCTGTTCCAGAACCTGGTGTCATTGATGATGCCAATTACCCTTTTAACATGCTCACAGGTTCCATTACCTTTGGGTCAAATGGTGCACTCTCCACCTATACCCCTTCGTCCATCCGCTACACCGCCAATAACGGCTCAACCCCCAACCAAAATATTTCCCTTAGGTTTGGTACTGCGGGACAATTTGATGGTATGACCAGCTTTGATAAAACCTCTAACACCTCTGGTATTTCCCAAGATGGCTTTCCTGGTGGGGATTTATCAGGTATTCGTATTGATGAGACGGGAACACTCATCGGCAGTTTTACCAATGGACGTAGCTTTGGTCTTGCTCAGGTTTCCATGGCAAAATTTACCAACAATGAAGGGTTAGAAAGTGATGGAGGAAATACCTTTATCCAAACCTCTAACTCAGGCGATCCTATTATTGGCCAAGCCTCGGTAGGGGGACGTGGATTTATTCAAGCCAGTGCCCTTGAGATGAGTAACGTGGACCTTTCCCGTTCTCTCACCCAACTCATCATCATCCAACGGGGTTACCAAGCCAACTCCAAAACTATCACCACCTCCGACCAAATGCTCAATACCCTCTTGCAACTCAATCAATAGTTAGTTTACATGTACTATAATGCGCCCTAAAAAAAGGGCGCATTATGCAAGTCACACTCCTTCAACACACTTCCCTTACCATTTGTGCAAGTGCCATTCGCACCTGCTGGCAAAGCTTTGATAAAAGCGACGAAGGAGGTCAAAAAGACCGTGATCTCATCGACCGCGTAGGCAACAAGTTTAAACACGCCTCTACACTAGAACACTTGGTGTATACCTTCTACATCCAAGGCATCTCCCGTGCCCTTTTACAAGAGCTTTCGCGCCACCGTTTAGCCTCTCCTTCGGTTAAATCCACCCGCTATACCCTTAAAGAGCTCAAAGCCGAAGAACCCTTTACATGTAAAGACCCTACACGGGCTGAAAAATACCTTGTTTTTACCGGAGATGAACGGGTGGATTGCATGAGCATTCGCGCCTTAGAAAACCTGCGCCAACTTTTAGAAGAAGGCATTAGCAACGACAAGGCTAAATACTGCTTGCCTGAGAGTTACAAAACTGAACTTACGTGGACGATTAATGCGCGCAGTTTACAAAACTTTCTCACGTTGCGTAGCAGTAAAAGTGCCCTATGGGAAATCCAAAACCTCGCGCGGGCTTTATACGCTAGCTTGCCCCAAGACCACCAATACCTCTTTAGCGTCGAAGCACCTTAAGGCCTTACATGTAAGGCTATTTAACCCGTTGCCCGTGAGTTAAGGCTACGGCGATGGCATCGGTGATGTCTAGGGGCTTAATCACTTGTTTAATGCCTAAAATCCGCCCTACCATGAACGCTACTTGTTCTTTTTCTGCCTTAGCTTTTCCTGTAACCGCTTTTTTTACTTGTAAGGGAGTGTATTCGTGAAAATTCCCATGGACTTGGAGGATTTTTAACATCAATGCCCCACGAAATTGGGCCAATTTTAAAACGGTTTTAGGATTAAACGCAAAGAAAATATCTTCAATAGCCACTTCATCAATGGTGTGGTTTTTAAACACCATATCCAACCCTTCTACTAACTCCATAATTTGGTCTTGCAAAACCCGCTCTTTAATGCGAATAAGTCCCGCTTCTACTAGCCGAACTTTTTGTCCCTCTTTTTGGATGAGCGCATACCCACAGTTGCGGCTCCCAGGGTCAATTCCTAATATAATCATTGTGCTCTTTTCACTGTTTTATTCACAGGGTGAAAAACTTTTTCACATCTGTATCTCTTAACATTGCATTCAACTATAAAAAGGTAAAATATCTCCTTAATCACGCGTCATTACAGCAGGAGTCCTTTTGTTAGCAGATACGATTTTAGAGATGTTGCGCCATGAAATTCCCACCCAAGAATTTGAGCGCTACATTAAACAACTGTCGTTTTTTGAAAAGGCATCCCGCTCAGATTTAGCCGTATTTACCGCACCCAATATTCTCATTTGCAACTGGGTTAAAACCAAATACGCTGCTAAAATCGCCCATTTATTTGAAATCAAAACAGGTATTAAACCCTCTATCAAAATTATCCCTACACAAAGAACATCTCAACTTGAAAATCCTACCGTTTCTAGCCCTCTAGCGTTGTATGAAGAAACAAAACAGACCAAAAGTACCATCTTAAACCCCTCTTATCAGTTTGACAGTTTTGTGGTGGGAAGCTCTAACCAATACGCTTACAGCGCCGCGAAATCCATCGCCGAGAAGCCTGGTAAAATGTACAATCCTGTGTTTATTTACGGCCCCACGGGATTAGGTAAAACCCACCTTATTCATGCCATTGGTAATTTTTCCATGACACAAGGAAAATCTGTTATTTACACGACCATCGAACAGTTTATGAACGATTTTACCTATAATCTTAAAAACGGTAGCATGGATAGATTTCGTGAAAAATACCGCCAGTGCGATATCTTGCTCATCGATGATGTGCAATTTCTTTCCAATAAAATTCAGACCCAAGAAGAATTTTTTCACACCTTTAATGAACTTCATGCCAAAGGGAGGCAAATTGTTCTCACGTCTGATAAACCCCCTAAGATGATTAATGGCCTTGAAGAACGCCTTAAAAGTCGCTTTGAATGGGGACTTATTGCGGACATTACCCTTCCAGAACTTGAAACCAAAATAGCCATCATCAATAAAAAATGTGAGCTTGATGGCATTGCCCTTGGCAGTGAAATCGTCCACTATATTGCCTCCAACATGGGTGATAACATCCGTGAAATCGAAAGTGCCATCATTAACCTCAATGCCTACGCTTCTTTGATGCGCCAAGAAATCACCCTTGAGTTTGCTAAAAATGTGATGAAAGAACAGATTAAAGAAAAACGTAATAACATCACCCTTGAGGACATTATCCATATTATTTCCAAAGAACTCAACATCAAACCCAGTGAGATAAAGTCTAAAAAACGCAGTAAAAACATCGTAGAAGCCAGACGGATTGGCATTTACCTTGCGCGCACGTTAACCCCAAATTCCATGCCTTCTTTGGCTTCATTTTTTGGTATGCGCGACCACACCGCTGTTTCTCACAACATGAAAAAGATTAACGAACTCATCGACAACGAAGAACACTTTAGATTGCGGCTTGAAGAGCTAAAACACAAAGTGTTAACAAAGGAAAAATGACCCTTATGCATCAAAATGTGAAAAGATGTGCGTATCTTACCCAAACCATTTCACTAAGACATCTGCCTTGGTACGGGCTTTATCGCATGTTTTCACACTTTCACGCTGTTCTACTACTGTTACTACTTTTATTTAAAAACTTAAGGAGAGAGTCATGAAGGTCTCGATTCATAAAAGCGTTCTTGAGACTGTTTTGGTCAACACCCAACCCTATTTGGAAAAAAAGGATTTGAGCCAAATCACCTCCCATTTACTGTTACGCACCGTTGGAGACGCTCTTGAAATCAAAGCGACAGATTATGAAATAGGGTTAACGTACAATACCCATTCCATTAAAATCATCAATGAAGGTGTGGCCACAGCCAACGGTAAAAAACTCCTTGATATCATCAAAATTTTAAAAGATGAGGAAGTTACCCTTGAGACGATAAATGACTACCTCTACATCAAACAAAAAAATTCTAAATTTAAACTCCCTATGTTTAATCCCAGTGATTTCCCAGACTTTCCTGTGGTGGATGAAAAACCAAAATTTGACATCAACTCTACACAACTGGTACGTGCGATTAAAAAAATAGCTCCTGCAATTGATACCAATAACCCAAAATTTGAACTCAATGGCGCACTCATTGACATCAAAGAAAACTACATCAACCTTGTAGCCACCGATACCAAACGCCTTGCCCTCATTCGCCTTGAAGCACCTACAGACCACGCTTTTTCTTTGATCATCCCTAAAAAAGCCATCAGTGAGATTCAAAAACTCTTTTTTGATGATATTGAAATCTTTTACGATGGCACTACCTTGATTGCACAATCTAATCACTTCCAATTTTTTACCAAACTTATTAATGGCAAATTTCCAGACTACGCGCGGATTATTCCTCAAGAGAAAAAATACCGCCTAAAATTGGCAAAAGAAAAGATTGTGGAGTCCATTAAACAAATTGCCATTATTTCCCATGAGATGAAAATTACTTTTAAAGCAGATAAGATTACCTTTGAGAGTTTAAATGATGATAACATCGAAGCAAAAACAGAAATCGAATACATCACAGGCTTGGAAGAAGAGATTTATTTAGCCCTAAACAGCCGCTATATGCTCGATTTTTTAAGTAACATCGAAGAGAGCAGTTTTACCTTAGGGTATAATGACGCCGGCCTTCCCTTTACCCTAGAGAGTGAAAACTTTAAAACCATCGTCATGCCAATCATGATTTAACGGAGTAGTCAATGAACAGTTACGGAGCAGAAAATATTAAAGTCCTCAAAGGACTCGAAGCAGTACGAAAACGACCGGGTATGTATATTGGAGACACCAATATCGGCGGTTTGCACCACATGATTTATGAAGCTGTTGATAATTCTATTGATGAAGCTATGGCAGGATACTGTGATACGATTAGTATTGAGTTAACCCCTGAGGGTTCGGCAATCGTTACAGACAATGGCCGAGGTATTCCAACCGATCATCACGAAGGAGAAAACCTTCCTGCTGCAACGGTAGTATTAACCGTGTTACACGCGGGCGGAAAATTTGACAAAGACACGTATAAAGTAAGTGGCGGTTTGCACGGGGTGGGTATTTCTGTTGTTAATGCCTTGTCTGAAAAATTGGTGATGCAAATTAAACGCGGCGGCGAAGAATTTCGCCAAGAATTTTCCAAGGGAATCCCTCAAACACCCCTTGATGTGATTGGAAAAACACGAAAAACAGGAACCTCTATTGAATTTTGGCCAGACCAAACAATCTTTGAAACCGTGGATTTTGAGTTTGATACCCTCTCAAAACGTTTCCGCGAACTTGCCTATTTAAATCCTAAAATCACTATTCATTTTAAAGATGGCCGTGTTGGTAAAGAAGAAACCTTTCATTTTGAAGGGGGATTAGAACAATTTATCATTGATTTAAACAAAAAAGAACAGGTTTCAAAACCTTTTTATTTTCAAGAAAAATCCGAAGATATCGAAGTTGATATTGCTATCATGTACAACAGTTCTTACAGTGAAACCCTCCTTTCTTTTGTCAATAACATCAAAACACCCGATGGTGGAACCCACGAAGCAGGTTTTCGCGCGGGTTTAACCAGGGCCATTGTCAATTATATCAACACCAATGCTAACCAACGGGAAAAAGATACAAAAATAACGGGTGATGATGTTCGCGAAGGGCTTATTACGGTTGTGAGTGTAAAAGTTCCTGAACCTCAATTTGAAGGGCAAACAAAGGGAAAATTGGGAAGTTCTTATGTAAAACCCATTGTTCAAAAATTGACATTTGAACGCTTGGTAAAATACTTTGAAGAAAACCCAATCGACGCTAAAGCTATTATGGGAAAAGCCCTAGCAGCAGCGCGTGGACGTGAAGCGGCTAAAAAAGCCCGTGATTTAACACGACGCAAAGATTCTATGAGTGTGGGTACCTTGCCAGGAAAATTGGCCGATTGTCAAAGTAAAGATCCTAGTAATAGCGAAATTTATTTGGTGGAAGGTGACAGTGCGGGTGGTTCAGCTAAACAAGGACGTGATCGTGTTTTCCAAGCCATTTTGCCTTTAAAAGGAAAAATCCTCAATGTGGAAAAAAGCCGCTTGGATAAAATTTTAAAATCCGAAGAGATTAAAAATATGATCACGGCCCTTGGATGTGGCATTGGGGATGAATTTGAAGAAGAGCGATTGCGCTACCATAAAGTCATCATCATGACCGATGCAGACGTGGACGGAAGTCACATTCAAACTCTTTTGTTAACCTTTTTCTTCCGCTTTTTAAATCCTGTGATTGAAAATGGGTATGTGTATCTTGCACAACCGCCTTTATACCGCTTTAAAAAAGGTAAAAAAGAAATTTATCTTAAAGATGAAAAATCCCTCAACGAATTTTTGATTGAAATGGGGATTGAAGCTATTGAGCTTGATACTATTGGTTTGAAAGACATGATGGAATACCTTAAAATCATTTCAGCCTACCGCAATATTTTAAAAGAACTTGAAAAACGTTTTTCGGTGATTGATGCAGTGCGCCACATGATTGAAAATCCTGACATTGTTTCTTTACCCCAAAAAGAGTTACATGTAACCATGAAAACCTATTTGGAAAACAAAGGCTATAACATCCTTAACTCCGTAACAACAGAAGAAGCGATTCACCTGTATATCCAAACCAATGATGGCCTTGAAGAATTAGTCATTAGTGACACCTTGTTTACCAGTCCTCTTTATGAAGAAGCACTCTACATTTATGCAAAAATGAAAGAAAGAGACATGGGTGTTTTTAAAGGGGAAGATCCTATTGAGGTTCTAAACCGTGTTGAACGCCATGCTAAAAAAGGTGCTTATATCCAACGTTACAAAGGTTTGGGGGAAATGAACCCTGAGCAACTTTGGGAAACCACCATGAACCCAGAAAACCGAAGATTACTCAAAGTAACCATTGATGATGCGGAATCTGCCAGTGAAACATTCTCTCTTTTCATGGGAGATGAAGTGGAACCGCGCCGCAAATATATCCAAGACCATGCAAAAGATGTTAAACACTTGGACGTGTGATGCTCACGCCAAAACTGATTGAGTATCTTTTTGCCGCCGCGTCCATTCAACGTTGGAACGATTACCCTCGGATGGTGGAACTTGTAGAGCTTGACAAACAGGCTCACAAGTTCATCATCGCCTATTTTTTAGCAAAAGCAGAAGATGATGATGTTAACTTGCTTCACTTGATTGAAGCGGGGTTGTTTGAGTTTTTTAGACGGGTCGTGGTCACAGACATTCGCCCCGATGTGTTTCACAAGGCTTTAGAAAAAAAGACAAAAGAGATTAACCAATGGGTTTTAGAAAAGCTCTACGACGCGCTTCAACCTATTGAAAATGGGGCGTTTTACAGCCGTTTTGAAGCCTATCTCACTACGCCTTCCATGTACAAACGCGAACGGTTTATTTTAAAAGCCGCTTCTTACCTCTCTACCCGTTGGGAATTTTCCATTGTGTACCAGACCAGCCAATTTTTAAGTGACATTGACCGTGTAAAAGAAGCGGTGGAAGAGGAAATCGAAGATTATTATGAACTTATTGGCGTGCGCAAGATTACCTTAGCGAAAAAACTTTCCCATTTGGTGGATTTAAGTGGGCGGTTGCGCTTTCAAAAACGTTGGGCACAAACCCCAAGGGTTCCTGAAACGTCTGTTTTAGGGCACATGCTCGTGGTGGCAATCTTGGGTTATTTTTATTCGATTAAAATAGATGCTTGTCCAAAACGCATTGAACACAACTTTTTTTGTGCCTTGTTTCACGACCTTCCCGAAGCACTCACCCGCGATATTATCTCCCCCGTAAAATATTCTGTTTCAGGCTTGGATGATATTATTAGCGAATACGAAATGCAACAAATCGAAGATGCGATCTTGCCCTACATTCCCATAGGGTTGCGAGAAGAATTTTTGTATCTTTTAGGGATGCATGCTGAGGGAAAAGATGAATTTAGCAACCGTATTTTTGATGGCCATGCTCAGATTGTTGACACCTTAGAAGGGTATAATGAAGACCGTTTTTGCGCGATTGATGGCAAGGCACTAAAAAATTGTGACCGCTTGGGCGCCTTTGTAGAAGCAACCCTCTCTATTAGCCATGGGGTAAAGTCAAAAGAATTGTTACACGGGAAAGAGTATATTAAAGAGAAGTTAAAAGAAAAAGGAAAGAGCGAAGGGGTTGATTTTCACACACTTGCTTGTGAAATCGAAGCGTATCTCTCAGTATAAAACCCCCCTTCAGATACCTGCGGCACCTAGAGTAAAAAAGTGCTCTGCTGTGTTCCCACCCTGAAGCATTACTCTTAAACCCCATTGCACAGGTCTAAAGAGAGGCGAGAGGAATGGTAGCGAAAGACGCCTTAAAGGTTATTGATTTCGTTTAAAATTACGCATTGGAGTAAATACGATGAGTTTTAAAGAGATAAAATCGCAGTTTTTATCCATTTTTCGCCAAGCCTTGGTGTATCACCATCGCTCTTTGGAATTTCGGTGTAAACTTTTTGCAGCAATGATTGTCGCAAATTCCGAAGCCAAACAGTGTGAATACGATGTATTAAAAGAGATTGCCCAAGAAATTTATAAAGATGATGAATACCGCGTGGAAGTGATGGTACGCACCACAAAAGAATATGTCAATAAAATCCTTTACAACAATGATTTAGACATTGATGAGTTGATTATTGAAATTAATAGAGAATTGAAAAATTACAAACGGTTTGTGGAAAAAATAAACATCGAACACTTGCGGCGTTTCATGTGTCAGGAAAATGAAGAGGCAAATCTCCTTCAATCCCGCATCCTTGAATTTTTAGAAGCAGAGATACGCGACCACAACAAAAACGTTTAACTCCCCACTTTTGACCCACATCAATGAAAGCAGGCCTTTCTTTTTGTAAGATTAGGCACCCAATCAAAAAGGATCCCCATGAAAAAATGCGTTTTTCTTCTTAGTATACTTTCGCTAATGCTCTCAAGTGCTCTTGCAGATGGTGAGAAAAAGTACCAATCTTGTGTTGCTTGCCACGGTGCGCAAGGTGAAAAAAAAGCACTGAATCGGAGCATGATTATTAAAGACATGGCAAAAGCAGATTTTATTGCTTCCATGAAAGGGTACCAAGAGGGAACCTACGGCGGTCCTATGAAGGCTATGATGACAGGCCAAGTGAAAAACCTAAGCGATGCAGACATAGAAGCATTAGCGGACTATGTGATAAAATAAAAAGATAAATGCCTTACATGTAAGGGTATTTTTTCCTTTACATGTAAGTATTTTGAAACAGAAAAGAAAGACTTCTAA
>NZ_JCAHZR010000012.1:0-53177 GCF_059415125.1 Sulfurospirillum sp. HTRB-L1 | reverse complement strand
GTTGCGAGATGTAGGTGAAGCCTGTTTCTGGGGTTATTGTGATGGTAATATTTTGGCCATTAGCATTGGAAAGAGTTATATTGCAATCTTGAACAATCAATCTATTTGCTGGATAGGAAGAAGTATAATTATGAAATGCTCCTCTAAGAGGACGGCCTAAATAGTCAAAAGCAATTCTTTGACTTGGATTTGCCCCTCCAGTGTTGCAAGAGGCGGTCATTCCTATATTAGTAATCCCGTATTTGCTTCCTAGCCTCAATTCTGCCATAGAATGCTCATTGGGATTATTTTGAGAATTATCAATACATAAAATATTATTGAAACCTCCAGATAAAAACTGATTAGTAGCAAGAGGATTTCTGGCCAATTCACCAATATCAGGGTTTCCTGTAAAGCCAGGTTTTTCAGAATAAATAGAATAGGCCCAAGCATTTGGCAAAGCATCTTCTACGCATTTTAAAGTGTGCGCAATACCTGGATAAAATTGAATTTGCCATCTGCGCTTATACCAAGAATTGTCACCTGGATCAAACCTATCGTCCTGCATCGCCAAGTGTTGCGTATAGCGGATATGGCTTACAAGCTGGTCGGCGGCGGTGCGGAGGTTGTTGTTGCCGATGCGGGGAAAGGCGACGGCGGAGATGATGCCAATCACAACGATGACAAACACCAACTCAAGCATGGTAAAAGCAGGGGTTTGGCCTAATTTTTTCATGGCGTTAGTGTATCATATTTTTTATCAATCGTACGATAGTGCGCGACTACTTTTCCTGAATAGTATAATATAAAATCATCTTTGGCACTCGCATCTTTTTTAATCTCCCTCAGTTCTACTGCCCTACCCTCCCCAATCCCATAAAACTTCAAGCGAAGCTGGAGCTTGACGTCTTGGGCAAAAACGTTGCTAATGTGTCGCTCATGTAGCCACTGGGCCACCTCTTTGGCAACATGGTAGTTGTAAACAAAGTGTTTGTCTGCTTCTTTTACAAGATAATAAATGGGTTTATTAAAGATTGTCATTGTGAAATTGAGGCTCAGGCTAAACATGACTATCATCAATAGCGAAGCGTGCCACCTGCGGTGTCTTGGAAGCCTTACCCTAAAGCTGTTAAAAAAAACACGGACCACCAAAGGGATAGCAATCACTGCAAAAGGGATAAAATCTTCTAGCATCAGTTGTTGCCGCAAGGAAAGAAGAAAAGAAAACGTAAACGCCACGAACGTGATATACCACAAAATCTCTTTTTTCTCTTTAATAGCGATGCGGTAAATCGCATACATGTAATACAAAAAAAGTAAGGGCGAAAACGCGGCGGCATAGACACCAAAAGTATCTAGAAAATACCCCTTTGGCTTACCGCCCGTATCAAACCCATACACGCTCATCGACAAACCGAATAAAATAAGGGCAAGTACAAACAAGGTGCGGTCCTTGGTAGCAATACCATAAAAGAAAAGAGCAAGGTAAAAAATCGCAAAAGAATTATCCACGCCCAAGGAGGCCACAAGAACCACCAACGAAAGGGTTCGGTACTGTGATTGGTGACACCACACAAACAAAAGGGTTAAAAAAATGGTTAGCGAAGCTTCATTGACCAACAGCGCCGCGGCACTCACGCCTGGAAGCATCAAATACACCAACACACTCACCAAGCGGTCTATCTTTCGTTTAAGTAAAGGTTTGGAGATTTTGTAAAGCAACAACGCCGAAGCAAAATGAATCACCACAAAAGGAAGCCGCAACGCCCAATCATTTTGCCCAAACACCGCGCACGAAGCTTGAACAATCCAGTGTAGTACCCCTCTTCCTTCAAAAAATACCGTCGCTTCGTGGTAGCTAATAGAGAGTTGGCTAATGCCATAGAGTAAAAATAAAGCGTGTACGCCAAAAAGAAGCCCGAGGGCTCGTGTTTCACTCATTGCTTTAAAAAATTCCTTAAAATATCGTAGCCGTGCTCGCTCAAAATGGACTCAGGGTGAAACTGGACGCCATAAATAGGCAAGCCTTTAACCTCAAGGGCCATGATTTCCCCATCATCTGCACTGTAAGCGGTGGGAATGATGCATTCGGGCAGGTTTTCTTGGTTGACCACCAAAGAATGGTAACGCGTAGTGGTAAAGGCTTCAGGAAGTCCTTCAAATAAACACGTAGGAGCGTGCTGCTTGATGCGCGACGTTTTGCCGTGCATCATATTTTTGGCGCGAATCACTTCGCCGCCAAAGGCTTGGGCGATGGCTTGATGCCCTAAACAAATCCCCAAAATGGGCACTTTTCCTGCAAAATGTTTAATCACCTCCAAACTCACTCCCGCCTCATTAGGTGTGGCTGGGCCAGGAGAGATGATGATTTTTTCAGGATGCAACGCTTCAATCTCTTGTAATGTTAACTCATCGTTGCGAATGACTTTTAACGTTGCGCCCAGTTCTAAACAATACTGCACAATGTTGTAAGTAAAACTGTCGTAATTATCAATCATTAAAACCATACTCAGTGTTCCTTTGGTTCAAAACTTGCCGCATTATACCCTTTTTTCATGCGCCTATGCAGTACAAAAAGCAAGCTCGCACCCACCAAAACCGCTAAGGTTAAAAACCCCAAAAACCAATGCCACCCGCCATACTCGTACACCACACCGGGCAAAAAAGTACCCAAGGTGCCGCCTGCGTAGTAAAAAGAGATGTAAAGTCCGTTGGCAATGCCTTTGTACTCGTGAGTAAGTTTATTAATGTAACCCGAGGCAATAGCGTGCACCACAAACATACCCAAACAAAAGAGAAACATCACCGCGAAAAAGGCTTCGTAGGTGCGCCAATGAAAGAGTTGAATGCTCACCACATAGACCAAAACCCCAAACAACATGGCTCCCGTTTCCCCTTTAAACCAGCGGATGAGCACAAAAGCATTCAATGAAACCAAAAGCCCTACGGCATAACCCGCGTAGATAAACCCCGTCTTTGCCCCCTCAAACCCTTCGCCCATGGCCCGCAACTCAAAGGGGATGAAGTTTAAAATGGCTTGAAATACAAAAAAGATAGCAAACATGGCAAGGTAGATGGTTAAATGTTCAGGACGCGAAAGCACCGCCATGATTTGACGCTTGCTGGGTTTTGCAAACGTGGGCTTTGTGTCGCTCTCAAGCCGTCCCAATAGACCAAAAAGCACCACCAGCGCCACGCCCAAAAAAAGAAAAAAAGGACGCCACCCTACCATGTCGCTAAGCAACCCTGAGAGAAAACGCCCCAAAAAGCCACCAACGATGGTGATGCCAATGTACGTACTAATCGCCTGTTGCACCTTTTCCCTTGGTGCGCGGGTGGAAATGTAGCTCATCACAGAGGTCAAAATAGCGGGAATCAACAAGCCTTGAAGGCCACGCAAACTTAGCAACATGGCATAACTTTGGCTGAGGGAAAAACAGATTTCTAGCACCCCAAGAAGTAACACCGCCGTACGCAGCATTTGCTTGGAAGAAAACGTCTCAAGCAAATACCCGTACACAATGGGGGCAATCCCAAGGGGAAGCATGATAGCGGTGGTAAAAATAGCGGCTTGAAATTTGGTGAGGGCTAGCTCGCTTTCAAAAAGCGGTTGGATGGGTTGGGCGGCGTAAAGGGTGCAAATGGTGGCAATCGTGCATCCGTACACGATTGCCAATTCGCCTTTTTTCACACCTACACTCCGCCATCGATTTCAAAATCCCAGAAAAATTTAATCCATTGGGTCGCTTCGCGTGCCGCAAAATCAGGACGCAGCAAGGCTTTTTCTTTGTAAAAGACAGCGGCGACTTTGAGCTCTATGTGGGGGTATTTTTCAAGCAAAACCCGCTTAATCTCAATCATCGTCTCACCGCTGTCGATGATGTCATCCACCACAAGCACCCGCGTTACCTTGGAAAGGTCAGGAACGTTGAACACGTCGATAGTGTCAAGCTTTCGCGTCTCTTCATAGTGGATGGAATTAATCGCGTACAAATCGCGCATTTCTAAGGCTTCAGCCAAAAAATGCCCCAACGTCATTCCACCTCTGGCGATGGATACAATAGCCTCAGGCGCAAAAGAGGCTTTTACCTCTTTTGCTAACACATTTACATCGACGCAAAACTCTTCAAAACTGTAAAACTGCACAAGGATTCCTTAGTTCTTAATGAAATAAAAAGGCAAGCACGCTGATGAGCGCTAGCGTGATGATGCCTGGATTTATGGCCGAATACTCCCGCTGGATAAGCTTAATAAGGACGAAGGAGATAAATCCAAAAGCCAAACCATTGGTAATAGAAAAGGTCAAAGGCATCATAATGACAATCAAAAAGGTCGCACATGACGTGGCAAGGTCTTTGAAATCAATGTTGGCAAGCTCACTAAACATGAGCACCCCAACCATCACAAGCACAGGGTAAATGGCATTGGGCGGGATAGCTTTAAAAAGCGGAAGCATAAAGAGGGTGAAAATAAAAAAGAGACCCGTAAATACCGCTGTCAAGCCCGTGCGACCACCCTCTTCTACTCCGCTAGCACTTTCAATAAAACTCGTCGTGGTAGAAACCCCAAGTAAAGTCCCCACCACCGTGGCACCTGCGTCTGCTTCGAGGGTTTTTTGCAACTCTTTGCCATCATCCTTGAAAATCCCTGCACGGTACCCCACGCCCGCAAGGGTGCCCAAGGAGTCAAACATGTCGGTAATCAAGAAGGTAATGATAACAGGCAAAAGCGCAAGGCTAAGGGCTGAGAGGATATCAAGCTTGAACATAATCGGTGCGATGGAAGCGGGCATAGAAAACACTTCCGTAGGATACGCCGCAAGTCCACTCACCCACGCCACCACCGAAGCAACCAACACAGCAATGATAAACGCACCTTTTACTTTCCATGCGTAAAAAGCAAAAATAAGCACAAGCCCCAGAACGCCCAAAAGCACGTTAGGGTCTTTAAAGTCTCCAAGCCCTACAATCACCGCAGGATTTGCAACCACCATGCCCATTTGCTTTAAGCCAATAAACGCGATAAACGCCCCGATGCCCGCACTAATGGCGCGGCGCAAGTCTTTGGGCACACTCTCCATAACCCACACCCGAAAACGTGTCAAGGAGAGGGCAAGGAAAATCACACCTGAGAGAAACACAACCCCAAGTGCCGTTTCCCACGGGATTTGCATCCCCAGTACCAAGCCAAAGGTGAAGTACGCGTTAAGCCCCATGCCCACGCTCATGGCGATGGGTGTGTTGGCCCAAAGACCATTAAGTACCGTAGCAAAGATGGTGATGAGTGCCGTTGCCGTGATGAGCGCATCCATGGGCATGCCTGCATTGCTCATGATGATGGCATTGACTGGGACGATGTAGAGCATCGTCAAAAAGGTGGTAAACCCCGCCATCGCTTCCGTTTTCACGGTCGTGCCATGGCTTTGTAGCTTAAAAAAATCCACGCGGACTCCTTAGTGTGTTTTGTTTCTTACATGTAACGTTTGATTTCATTATAAAGACTGTCGCGCTCAACAGGCACAAACCCACTCGTGTGGATAAGGTCCACAAAATCCTTAAGGCGCATTCCCGACGCACTTGCAGCCCCTGCGGCAGATTGAATAGACTCTTTTTCAATGGTGCCGTCTAAATCATCGGCACCAAACTCTTGGGCAACAAGAGCAAGGTTGATGGTCGAGGTGACCCAGTAGGCTTTGATGTGCGGGAGGTTATCAAGCATCAAGCGGCTAATGGCCATGGTTTTTAAAATCTCTTGGGAACCTAAAAATTCGGTGACATTGAGGTAATTGTTACCTCGTTGGTAGACAAGGGGGATAAACGCGTTAAAACCGCCTGTTTTGTCCTGAAGTTCCCGCAACCGCACCATGTGGTCGATGCGGTGCGCTTTGGTTTCTACGTGGCCAAAAAGCATGGTAGCGTTAGACATGTGGCCCCGTTCGTGCCATTTTTGGTGGATTTCTAGCCACCCTTTGGAGCTGACTTTTCCCTTGCAAATACGCGCGCGCACGGCCTCATCAAAAACTTCTGCGCCCCCACCTGGCATAGAATCCACACCGTTTTCCACCATCATGTCCAACAGCGCGTCGTAACTAAGCCCATAGGTTCGTGCCAAATAGTCCACTTCTGCGGCGGTCATAGCCTTTACATGTAAAGAAGGAAACGTTTGCTTGATTTTTTTGAAAATATCCATATACCACGCCAAACCTGCATCAGGATGATGGGCGGAGACGATGTGGACTTCCTTGGCGCCATTGGCCACCGACGCTTCCACGGCGCGCAGGATTTCTTCGTGGGTCATGGTGTAAGGATTGGGGTTTTTGCGGTTAGCGCTAAAGGCGCAAAATTTGCACACATCGGCGCAAATGTTGGTGGGGTTAATGTGGCGGTTGATGTTAAAAAAGACTTTGTTGCCAAAGCGCGCGCGTCTGGCGCGGTTAGCGTAGTGGGCCAAGGTAAAAAGATCCAAATCATACAGCGCTTCGCCCTCGCTTTGGCTAAGCCTGCGGCCCGATTCGAGCGCATCCAAAAGGTGTGTCATGGTTATCCCTGTGGTGAAAAAAAGGTAGTGTATCCAAAAAGAAATTATGAGGCTCTTAGAAAACCTCGCTATTCTTTTTTCTTCCATAAAAAGCACCTGTGTAAAAAACCTTAATTATGGCAAAAAAAGAAGAGGTGAAACAGCAATCCCAAGAAGACATTACCTAAATAATGTATAATCTGTCCAGTAAAAATATTCTTAAGTGCCTTGGTATTATTTAAACCTTAAAGGGAGGAAGAGTGAAGATTTTGGACAAGTTCTCTTTTTTGGGTAGCAGCCTTTTTCAAAAAACCCTTCTGTTTTTCCTTCTGATTGTTTTTACAACCTTATTTACCTCTACTTTTTTCCTCAGTTCCATTCTTCAAGACATCCTAGAGGAGCAAACAGGGAAAAAAGCCCTCACCCTTTCAAAAACCATCTCTCTTATGCCTCAGATTATTAATCTTGTAGAACTTGATGACCCCGAGGGAGAACTTCAGCACATCATCACGCGCGTTCGCGAAGGGATTGATGCGCAGTTTATTGTCATCGGCGATAAAAATTCTCTCAGGCTCACCCATCCTATCATCGACCGCATAGGAGAAAAAATGGTGGGGGATGACAACGAAAGAGCTTTAAAATACAAAGAATACTACGTCTCCAAAGCCACAGGGACGCTTGGCCCTTCCATTCGGGGAAAATCCCCCATCTTCAATTCCAAAGGGGAAGTCATCGGCATCGTCTCTGTGGGCTATTTGGAAAAAAACATTAAAGAAATCGTAGAAGGGCACCACAAGGCTATCCTCACCTATATTTACGTCACCCTTGTGAGCGTTCTCTTGCTCGCAGGCCTCTTTGCCAAACGCCTCAAACGCTCGTTACTCGGATACGAACCCAAGGAAATCAGCCGCCTTTTTTTGGAAAAAGAAGCCATCTTAAACTCCGTCAAAGAAGCCATCATCGCCACCAACACTCAGGCACAGATAACCCTTTTTAACAATGTAGCAAAAGCCTATTTTCATTTTGACACCCCGCCTCACTTGCCGCCCCCGCCCTTTGAGAAATTCTTGCTTACATGTAAAGAGCGCAAAGACGTGACTATCGAACACGAAGGAGTAGAATACATTTGCAATTTTTCGCCCATGCAAAACAAGGAAGAAACCATGGGAATGGTGCTAAGTTGTCGCAAAAAAGAGGAGATTGATACGCTAGTTTGGGAACTCACAAGGGTAAAACAGTATTCTGAAAAACTTAGAGAAAAAAAGCATGAATTTTCCAACCTGCTTCATCTCATTTCTGGCTACATTCAAATAGGCAAATACCCCGAAGCTATCGCGCTTATTGCCGAACAAAACCTTCCCGATGAACACATTATCCACTCTTTTCAAGCCCATTTGCAAGACCCTGTGGTTACGTCTATTCTCATCGGAAAGTATTATTACGCCTTTGAAAAGGGGGTAAAACTCTCTCTAGACCCTAGCAGCACCCTCACAGAACCCATCGCACCAAGCATCGCAAAACACCTTCTCACCATCTTGGGAAATGTCCTTAACAATGCCATTGACGCGGCAAAAGAGGCCCGTGAAAAAAAGATTCATGTGTTTATCACAGACATTGGAAATGACATTATCTTTGAAATCGAAGATTCTGGGGAGGGCATCCCCGAAGCACTCACCCAAAAGGTGTTTGAAAAAGGTTTTAGCACCAAAGGAGAGCTTCATAGCGGCTATGGGCTCTATTTTGTACACAATGCCCTCAAAGAACTTGGCGGGTTTATGTCCATCGACCAAGGCACGCTTGGCACCAACATCAGTGTCCACATCCCCAAAGGAGCTCCCCATGATTAGCGTTATGATTGCAGAAGATGATCCGCGCATTGCCCTTTTGCATCAAAATATGGTTGAGAAAATAGCAGGATTTGAAGTGCTCTCCATCGCCAATACTATTGCCCAATTGGAAGAGTACATCTCCTGCACCAAGCCCGACTTATTGCTGCTTGATGTCTATTTTCCCGATGGCAATGGTATCGATTTTTTAGAATGGCTACGTCAAAACGCGCCCACAACGGATGTGATTTTAATTACCGCGGCAAAAGAGATGCGCACCTTGGAAAAATCTCTTCGGTTTGGCGTCTTTGATTACCTCATCAAACCCATCATGTTTCACCGTTTTGAAGCCTCTTTGGAAAAATTTCAGCACTATAAAAATACCTTTTCGCGCAAAGATGAACTCTCTCAAAGCAAGGTTGATGAGCTGTTTTACAAGGTCATCGCCAACGAAAAAAAGCCCAACGAATCCCTTCCTAAGGGTGTCGATGGTATCACGCTAGAAAAGATTCTTTGTGTGGTGCGCCAAGAAAAAGAGAGTTACCTCTCCGCGAGTGAGATTGCCAAACAATTAGGCATCAACAGAACAACCTCGCGCAGGTATTTGGAGTATTTGGTTTCCATCGACAAGGTGGAAGTCGACTCGTTGTACGGTTCTGTGGGACGGCCCGAGCGCAAATACAAGCTCAAGCCGTCATTAAAAGCGTTACCGTGAAAGTTGGAAACGCTTTGCGATTATCTTCGCAAAGAGTGGCACAAAGAGGATAAAAACAACACATCCCCACAGTATCCAATTAATCGTTCCTTGGAATAAGATGCCAACCTCTCCACCGCTCATAGCAAAGGCACGTCTGAGGTTGTCTTCCATGATGCCCCCAAGCACAAAGCCCAAAATCACAGGAGCCATAGGGTAATGAAGCTTGCGCAAAAAGTAGCCCAAAACCCCCAGAACGATGGTCAAAAAGAGGGCAAAGGTGCTCATATTAACCGAATACACCCCTACAAAGGCAAGCACAATAACCGAAGGCACCAGCAGCCAATAAGGGATTTGAAGGATTTTAGTAAACACCCGCACTAACGGAAAATTCATAATAAGCAACATGATATTTCCTATGTACATCGAGGCAATAAGCCCCCATACCAACAGAGGTTGCTCCACAAACAACATAGGGCCAGGATTGATGTTATACAGCATCAAGGCACCCAAAAGCACCGCTGTTGTCCCGCTTCCTGGAACACCAAGGGTGAGCATCGGAATCAACGCGCCACCAGAACACGCATTGTTCGCAGCCTCAGGTGCTGCAAGCCCGCGCATGTCGCCTTTTCCAAAGGTGCCCTCTTTGTCAGAAATTTTTTGTGCGATGGTGTAGGAAACGGCACTGGCAATCGACGCGCCCGTTCCTGGCAACACGCCCACTAAAAACCCAATGGCCGAGGAGCGGAGGATTGTCCATTTACATGTAAGCAATTCTTTAAGGGTAATGTAAATGCGCGTAATCTTAGGCATTTCAAAATCCTCTTGGCTGTGGTGCTCTAACATCAGCATCACTTCACTCACGGCAAAAAATCCAACAATCACCACCAAAAAGTCAAACCCATCATAGAGTTCTGCTTCACCAAAAACAAAGCGCAACACGCCTGTCGTCGAATCAACTCCGACAACACCAACCACAAGGCCTATCACCAAGCCTATCAAGCTTTTGACAGGGCTTGAACCCATGAGGGCCGAAATCGTAGCAAAAGCAAAGACCATCAACACAAAATACTCAGCAGGCCCAAAGTAAATCGCAACACTTGCCAAAAGAGGGGCAAAAAACGTCAATCCCACGATGGCTATTGTCGCGCCAATGAATGAGGCAATCCCCGAAAGGGCCAACGCCGGGCCTGCAAGCCCTTTTTGCGCCATCGGGTAACCATCAAGGCAGGTAAACACCGCGCCAGCATCCCCTGGCACATTGAGTAAAATACTCGATATCCTCCCCCCAAACTCAGCACCATAATAGATACCCGCTAGCATAATCAGCGAAGACTCAACAGGCAAACCTAGCGTGTAGCAAATGGGAAGGAGTATGGCAACGCCATTGATGGGCCCAAGGCCAGGAAGGGCACCAAAAAGCGTGCCTAGGAGCGTTCCTAAAAAGACAAGAAAAAGATGGGTTGGCGTTAAAGCGACACCAAAACCCGCGGCCAGTGAAGAAAATATTTCCATCATGCTAGGCTCCTAAAAAAGGTTTAAAAAGCGCGCCCACAGGCAACGGAACCTCAAGCAAAAAACTAAAGATAATATACACACTCACACTCACGCCCACACTCGCCCCTAAGGCTTGGCGTGTTGTGCCTTTGAAAATCTTTGAAATAAAAAAAACAAGGATTGTGGTTGATAAAATAAACCCTAAAAAATCAAAGCTTAACTGATAAGCCAACAAAAGAACAACGATCACAACCGTTTTTACTACTGTTGGCAGTTCTGGAAAATGCACTTTTCTTGGCTTTACAATGACAAAAAGCGACAACACGGCCAGTGCCGCACCAATCCCAACAGGAAAGGCAGAAGGCCCCAAGGGATCATAAGAAAAGGGAACCTCTAGTGCGAGGCCCCCGTAAAGTACATACACTCCAACTGCAAGTAGAAAAACACCAAAAAGCCTGTCGGCCATCATTGGATAAGTCCTGCTTCTTTCGCCAATGCTTTAAACCGGCTCTCTTCTTTTTGCATAAAGGCGTGGTACTCTTCACCAATCAATGTAAACGGATACAAGCCGCGCACTTCTCGCTCTTCTTTGAACTCGGGAGTTTCCACCAAGGCTTTTATCTTCTCAACCCAGTAGTTATACTCCTCGTCACTCACTTTTGGCCCCAAATAAAACCCTCTCCAAATGGTCCATACCGCATCATAACCTTGTTCTTTTGCCGTAGGAATGTCTGCCATCACGCCAGGAAGTCTCTCCTCAGAAAGAAGGGCTAGCACCTTGTATTTTCCAGATGAAATCTGACCTGAAAATTCTGCAATATCGCCAGGGTAAATCTGAATATGGTTACCCAGTAGCGCTGTTAATGCTTCTCCGCCCCCTTCAAAAGCAACATATTTCATGTCTTTTGGGTTGATGCCCGCAAGTTTTGCAATGATGGCCGCTTTAAACCAATCTTGTGAACCAATAGAACCGCCTGAGCCCAAAACATACCCTTTTGGGTTGGCCTGAAGGTCTGCTACGAGTTCATTGAGGTTATTCCATTTTGCATCTGCTTTTACAATAACCGCACCATAATCCGCCCCAAGGGCCGCAAGCCATCGTACCGAATCAACAGAATGCTTTGCGCCAAATTTTCCCTGAGCAATATTGAGCGCCGAGCCTGTACTTGCTGCGACAATCATGTTCGCATCATCTGGCCGTTGCCCAATCACATGGTTGTACGCCACCGCACCAACGCCCCCAGGCATGAAGTTAACAATCATAGGTTTTTCTATGATTTTCGTAGCCCCAAGAGAGTTGGAAACAAGCCTGCACGTAAGGTCAAACCCGCCCCCTGGTTTTGCGGGAGCAAGACACAAAGGCTTACTTGCCTCAAACGCATGTGCACCGCTAGCAAGTGTGGCCGAAGCAACACAAATTGCTACAAAATGTAACATTTTACGCATAAAAACTCCTTGTAGGATTTAGTTTTGAAACATGCTAGCACTTTTTTGAAACTTAAATCAAGATAAACAGCATTGAATGTGTAAGGTGTATTGTGGGGATTATGTGCATAATGTGCAACGTTACGATAGGTATCAAAGTGAAAAAAAGAGTGGGAATTTTTGATTTTTTTTTGGTGCTAAGGAGAAAAAAGGGTAGGCAAAAAAAGAAAAAGGAGGGTTCAAAAAAGTAGCATTACCTTCTTGAACCCTCCTTACATGTAAAGCCTTACATGTAAGCTTCTGCAGGGTAATTTTCTGTGACAAAATCGATGTCTTTATCGCCACGTCCGCTAAGATTTACCAAGATAGACGCATAGGGTTTTTCCTTGGCCAATTTCATAGCAAACGCCACCGCATGGGCACTTTCAAGGGCGGGAATGATGCCCTCAAACCGTGAAAGCATGTAAAACGCACGGATGGCTTCTTCATCATTAGCTGTGGCAATCTTGGTGCGCCCAATAGAGCTTAAATAAGCATGTTCTGGCCCCACCGAAGGGTAATCTAGCCCACTAGCGATGGAATACACCGCCGCAGGTTCACCCGCGTCATCTTTGAGCATGATGGAATTAAACCCGTGCAACACGCCCTCGCTTCCGTAGGTCAAGCTTGCCGCATGTTCACCCAGTTTCGCCCCTTTGCCCATGGGCTCTACTGCGTAAATCTCGCACGGGTCATCAATGAACGCGCTAAAAAGCCCCATGGCGTTACTGCCCCCGCCCACACACGCGACAAGGTTGTCTGGCAGATTGCCCGTCATTTCTTGAAACTGTTCTCTGGCTTCGATGCCCACCACACTTTGAAAATCCCGCACCATGCGCGGAAACGGATGCGGGCCCACCACCGAACCAATGGCGTAAATACTCTCTTCGGGGTCTTTGAGGTACGCTTCAAAGGCCGAATCCACCGCTTCTTTAAGGGTGCGTTGTCCAAAAGAAACGGGCACAACTTTAGCGCCAAGGGTGCGCATCCGAATGACATTGGGGTGCTCTTTGGCGATGTCTACTTCCCCCATGTGAATCTCGCACTCTAACCCAAAGTACGCCGCCGCAGTCGCTAGCGCCACACCATGCTGCCCTGCACCCGTTTCGGCGATGAGCTTTTTCTTGCCCAAATACGACGCCAACAACGCCTCACCCATACAGTGGTTGAGTTTGTGCGCCCCCGTGTGGTTTAAGTCTTCGCGCTTGAGGTAAATGCGCGCCCCGCCTACCTTTTCGGTCAAACGCTTGGCGTAGTACACGGGTGTGGGTCGCCCTTGAAAATGTTTGCGAATGTCGCGGAGTTTCATGATGAAATCATGGGAGTTGCCGATGGTTAAGTACGCTTGCTCTATTTTTTCAAATTGCTCGATAAGTTGGGGTGGTAAAAACGCCCCGCCGAATTTGCCAAAATACCCCTTGCCATCAGGAAATCGCTGTATATACGCCTTTTCTTTCATGCCCATCCTTTGAAATTGTAATGGGATGATTATAAACTAGCACCCTTAAACTAGGGTGATTATTGTATGATTTCAAGATGCTTACCCAAGGAAGACCCCATGGAACTCGAACACCACATAGAAATGCTCATCGACCAAGGTGCTAGCGATTTTGAGATTTCCAAGCTCATCAAACAGCACATCAAAACCTACCTTAGCTCCCTTGATTCCCTCTTTGAACAAACCCAAGGCAAAGACTTTTTAGTCAAACACACCAAATCCATCGACGGGTTTGTTAAGGTTATTTTCAAATACACCCTACGCCAATACTTTGGCAACTACATGCCCTTGCACAACGCCCTTCCCATCACCCTCGTGGCCATGGGCAGTTACGGACGCGAAGAGTTGTGTGTCTATTCGGACATTGATTTGATGATTGTTTACAAAGACATCAAGGGGTACAACATCGAACCCATCATCACAGCCATGCTCTACCTTGCGTGGGATGCGGGCATGAAACTGGGACATCGCACCCATAAAGTTGAAGAGTTACTAGAGGCTAGCGAGGAAGATTTGACCATCAAAACCGCCATGCTCGAATCCCGTTTTTTATGCGGCTCAAAATTTTTGTGGATGGAAACCGAACGAGAACTCTTTCGCATTCGCCGCCATGAAATGCGCGCCTACATCGAAGAAAAAATCAGCGCGTACCGTGCCAGAGGTGAACAATACCCCCTCACCATGGAGCCCAACATCAAGCAAGGCGTAGGAGGTCTTCGCGATGCCAACACGCTTTATTGGGTTGCCCAATGCTTGCATGGGGTGACCAAACTCAAAGACTTGGTGCCGCGCTTTTTGAGCGAAGAAGAGTTTCGTGATTTGCGCATGGCCCAAGAGTTTTTGTTTCGCCTGCGTTCTGCCTTGCACTTAAGTGCCGGGAAAAAACAAGACACCCTCAACCTCGAACTCATTCCCAGTGTCGCTCAAAAGCTTGGGTTTGTGGACAAAAGGCTCCAAAGCGCCCAAATGAGTTTGGCCAAAAAAACTTTTGAAAGCCTGTGGACCCTAAAAATCACCAGCCAAATCTACATCAAACGCCTCTGTGCCCCACTGTTTTGCGACCTTTCAAACCTCTCATCATTGCGCGCCGCACGGTTTAGAAAAAAGCTTTACATGTACGAAGGGACGCTTTACGCTTCCTTTCACAAAAAACCCGATACCCTTAAAACCATCTTGGAAATGTTTTTAAGCCTAGAAGACGTGCCCCTTGGCTTTGATATCAGTTTCATCCACTACTTGCGCCAAACCCCTTTGAAGGTGCACAATTCGCCCGCCATTTACGCCTTGTTTAAACGCTTGTTTCACCGCCAACACCTCAATCAATTTTTGTACGCTTTTTACAAAGCGGGACTACTCCAAGACCTCATCAAACCCATGCGCCACGCCATCAATCTTCCCCAATTTGACGGCTACCACATCTACCCTGTAGATATTCACTCGTTAAAATGCGTGTGGCACCTTGAACACATCCAAGACCCATTCATCCAAGCGCTTCTTGATGATTTGTGTGGCGATGGCAAGGCGTTGTTGCGTCTAGTGGTGCTGTTTCACGACATTGGCAAGGGACGCAAGGGAGACCACAGCGAAATTGGCGCGCGCCTCTTTAAGCTCTACGCCCAAAAACTCGGCTTCAAAGAAGAGAGCATTGCCATGGGGGTGTTACTGATTCGCTACCACACCTACATGTCCAACGTCGCCAACCGCGAAGACATTTATAACGAAAAAGTCATCCTCTCCTTTGTCTCCATCCTAGGCGATCCCAAAGCTTTGCGCTTGCTCTATATCCTAACCTACTGCGACATCAACGGCGTTAGCCCTACAACCTACTCTACGTTCACCGCAAGGCTGCTACGCGAGTTATATGATTTGGCCCTCGAAGCCTTTCCCAAAGATGCCTTGGTCGATGAAGCGTCAAGGCGCCGTAAAAAAGAAAAAGCCCTTGCTAAAAACCCTTCTTTTATGGCTCTCTCAAACGCAACGCAACGGAAAATCTTGGGCATTCCTTCTACCTTTTTCTTCTTAAAGCACAAAGCCCACGAAATCGTCTCCATTTCCTCTTGGGCTCTTGAGATTAAAGACTACGACGCGCACATTTTAAACCACCAACACCTCAGCATCTCCCTCGTGCGCACGCGCCCCTTTAATCTGGGGTATTTTTTGAGCAAAGTGGCCTACCTTGACCTTGCGCACATGGAAATCTTTAAACTTTTTGATGGAAAAAAATACTTTAAATTGGAGTTCAACGAAACTGCTGAAGACATTGGGCACATTTCCCAACTCATTGACGAGTCCTTTGACATGAGCAAAAGAACCACCCTCAAACAACCCATCATCCTCGAAGAGGAACTTGTCTTTGACTGTGAGCATTCCAGCACCTACGCCCAACTTTCCCTCAAAGCCAAGGACCAACAAGGGCTTATGGCGTATATTATTTCCGTGTTTGACGAATGGGGACTTGACATTTCCAGTGCCAAAATTCAAACCATCAAGCACCGCGCACGTAATCTTTTTTTAATAGAAAAACAGGGCAAATTGTGCGACAATAAAGAAAAAATCATAGCACTGTTGTGTGGAAAGAAGGAAGGATAATTTTATGTGCGGGATTGTTGGATACATCGGAACACGAGAAAAAAAAGCATTTTTACTAGACGGTCTTAGAGAGCTAGAATACCGCGGATACGACTCTGCTGGCATCGCGTTACTAACCCACGGGAAAATCTGCGCCTACAAGGCCACAGGAAAACTCGAAAACCTTGCCTTAAAAACGGAGAACGTCACCTCGGAAGGATTTGGGATTGGTATCGGGCATACCCGTTGGGCAACCCACGGCAAACCCACCGAAATCAACGCCCATCCCCACTGGGGAGAGCACGCTTTTGTGGTACACAATGGCATCATCGAAAATTACCGCGAAATCAAAGACGCCTTGCAAGCAAAAGGGGTCCACTTTTTAAGCCAAACCGACACGGAAGTTATCGTGCATTTGTTTGAGTCCAATATTGCCACGCACCCTGACCTCTTTAGTGCTTTTGAAGCCACTGTGGAAGCCTTGCATGGGGCGTATGCCATTTTGCTCATCACGACCTTGGCGCCCGAAACCATTTTTTATGCTAAAACTGCCGTGCCGCTCATCTTGGCTAAAAATGCCGAGGGTGAACTCTTTTTTGGCTCCTCCGATGCCCCACTCATTGGCGCTGCCACCGAAGCGGTGTACCTTGAGGACGGAGAATACGGCACCCTTTCACAAGAAGGCATCACCTTGTTTAAAAACCGCCAAGCCCGCCCCTTGCGTTTTGTTTCCCTTCCCCAAGACAAAGCCTACGCCCAAAAAGAGGGGTACCGCTTCTTCATGGAGAAGGAGATTTACGAACAAACCAGAGTCATTGGCGAAACCTTGATGGGGCGCATCATTAACGACACCATCGCGCTTGATGAGCTTTCGCCCAAGCTTTTAGAAGGGATTGAAGCCATCAAAATCTGCGCGTGTGGCACCAGTTACCACGCGGGGCTTGTGGCAAGCTACCTCTTTGAGCGCCTAGCAAAGGTGCGTTGTAATGTGGAAATCGCTAGCGAATTTCGCTACAAAGACCCCTTTCTCACCCCAGACACACTCTTTGTGGTCATCAGTCAAAGCGGCGAAACTGCCGACACCCTCGAAGCGTTGAAGATTGCCAAGGCAGCAGGACTTAAAACCCTAGCCATTTGCAACGTAGACAACTCCTCCATCGTGCGCCTTGCGGATGCCACCTTGCTCACCCGCGCGGGAATCGAAAAAGGGGTCGCTAGCACCAAAGCCTTTGCCACCCAAGTGGCAACGTTGTGGATGAGCGCTTTGTTTATAGGAACCCACAAAAAAACCCTTTCAGACACCCTTTTGGCCACCGAAATCAACACCTTATTGCGCATCCCCAATGTCTTACATGTAAAGGATGCCCTCCATGAAAAAATCCACCGCCTTGCCAAACGCTACTTGCACGGACACGGCTTCTTTTTTATTGGTCGCGACATTTTCTACCCTCTCGCCCTTGAAGGTGCACTCAAACTCAAAGAGATTAGCTACTTGCACGCGGAAGGGTACCCTGCAGGAGAGATGAAGCACGGGCCTATTGCCCTAGCCGATAGCGGGCTTTTCACCGTTGCCCTCATGCCCCAAACCCTCCTTTACGATAAAATCAAAAGCAACGTGGAGGAGCTTAGTGCGCGGGATGCGACCATCCTAGCCATCAGCCCCAAACCCTTTGATTTGGCCGATGATTTTATCCAAACGGGCAACCACGCCCACCCTATGAGCGAGTTTTTTGAAATGATGCTCATCACACAGCTTTTGGCTCTTGAGATTTCCATCCGCCTTGGCAACGACGTGGACATGCCCCGCAACCTTGCTAAAAGCGTCACGGTCGAGTAAGCAATGAACACGCAAAAGAAACTGATGCTTGTCTCTATCGCAGGCATCTTTATTGCTTTTGTTGTGCTTTACGTCATTGCGGCCACCAGTTTTCGCACCCTTACTACCAGTGCTTCCACAGACAAGGCGGTGATTGCTTCCCAACTCATTAAAGATGGGCTTACCTCTCACATGGTGAGTGGCTCAGCTCAAGGGCGTGAATTCTTTTTGCGCAACATCACCAACACCCAAAACATTGACCAACTGTGGGTGGCGCGCGCACCCTCACTCATCGAGCAATACGGGGCTGGCTTTAACAATGAAATCCCCAAAGACGACATTGACCATAGGGTGATTCAAAGCGGTGAGCCCTACCACCTCCTCAGCGAAACCATCTCGCACGCCAAACTCCGATTCACTGTTCCCTACAAAGCCTCCACGCAAGGCAACCCTAACTGCCTCGCCTGCCACAACGCCCAAGAGGGCGAAACCCTAGGGGTGGTGAGCATGGTGTTTGACATCACGCAAGCGCGCAACGAAAGCGTGCTCATTTTGTTTTACATCATGGGGATTTCGGTTCTTGTGATGGTAGCTGTTTTGTGGTCCATCCACTACACGTTTCGCCCCTTCATGTCTTTGTTTGATTCCATCACCAACGTCATGAAATACGCCCAACGGGGTGATTATAGCCGCCGTGTTGATGGGTCAAACACCCATAGCGACGGGCGACAGGTTGCCTTGTGGATTAACAACTTTTTAGACAAACTCGAAACCTCTTTGCAACACATTCAAAAATCTGCCAAAGACTTTTTTCTCTTTGAAAACCACTCCAATGCCGACCCACTGCTTGATACAAAATCCCTTGTGGAAGAGATGGCGGACATTTACCGTTTTAAAAAAACCATTGAATTTGACGAAGACAAAGCCCAAGTTTACGCGCGCCTTGGAACCATTTTGGAACACCACTTTGGCATCCAAGAGTTTCAACTCATCGAAACCAACACCCAAACCAACAGCACAACACAGGTGTATTCCTGCCTTAGCACGCCCCATGTTTTAGATGCTCATTGTCGGGCTTTGCGCACCAAACAGCCTGTCTTTTCTGACCAATTTGAGCACATTTGCCCCGCGGACCACCATGCGTGCGAGCACTACTTGTGCATTCCCTATACTATCAGCGACGATGTTGAACTGTTGCTGTACGTCGCTTCAAGCAAGCCTGAAAGCGTGGAGCGTATCAAAACACTCTTGCCGCAAATTGAAAACTTTATCGACGCGGCACGCCCTGAGCTTGTGAGTAAAAACCTCACCGAAATCTTGCGCCTCTCCTCAACAACCGACCAACTCACGGGTTTGTATAACCGAAAATTCTTGGATGACTTTATTGAGAAATCTTCCGCACAAGCCTTGCGTAGCCATTTTGGGTATGCTATTTTGATGCTAGATATTGATTTTTTCAAAGCGGTCAACGACAAGCATGGCCACGATGTGGGCGACAAGGCCATCCAAGTCCTTTCCCACGTCATCAAAAGTTCTATTCGCGAATCCGATGTTGCCTTTCGGTATGGCGGAGAGGAGTTTTTAATCTTGCTTTATAACTGCGAAACAGCCAAGGTGGACGAGATAGCCAACACCATCCGCACCACCTTTGCCAAACAAGCCATTCAAGGCGCTAGCGGAAAAAACTTCACCAAAACCCTCAGTATTGGCTATGCGCTGTTCCCTCACGATGCGCAAACCATTTGGCGTTGTATCAAATTTGCCGATGTGGCCTTGTACCAAGCCAAAGAAACAGGACGCAACAAAGTCGTGCGTTTTGACCTCTCTATGCTTGGCGAAGGGGAGCTAAACGCGACTTACAATCCCGCGCCAAAAAACGGGTAATCCATCCCTTTAGCCACCTGCTTACTCGCCCCCACAAGGCGCTCACACAGGTAAAGCCCAAGGTCGATAGACGCACTCACCCCCTGAGAAGTCACGACCTCTCCCGCGTCCACAACCCGCGCATCCCGCACCACTTCTGCGCAATAAGGCGCCAAAAGTTCCAACGCATTGGAGTGGGTAGTGGCCCGCTTCTCTTTTAAAAACCCTGCCGCGCCCAAAAGCAAGGCACCCGTGCAAACGCCTGCTTTTAAGGGTGCAAAACGGGCACTTTTAATCCACGCCAAAAAAATCTCATCGTGCATGAGCGTACGGGTTCCCGTACCCCCAGGCACCACAACGATGTCATACCCGTCTAGGGAGCTTTGCACCGTGTCGGCTTTAAGGGTGAGGCCATGGATGTCACGCACCTCTTCTTTGAGTGCGCACGTGTTACATGTAAGGCCTTCCACAAGCCCTAAGGTTTTCAGGCGCATGAGCGCATCATAGGCACCAAAAAAATCCAACATATTCATCCGATCAAAGGCTACAAACGCAATACGCATCTTACAATCCTACAAATTCTTTTTTATGTTCCAAAACCTTGCGCAAATATTCGCGGGTTTCCTCAAACGCCACCTCTTCGCGCAACACTTTATACACCCCTGCGGGTGCTAGGGTATTGATGCGCTCCTTAGCGCGGTCTCTGTCTGTGTGAAAGGCTTTTAGCACCGTTCCTGCTCCACCGTTGTACGCGCTAATGACAGTGTATTCGTGCGACAATGGGTGGGTGATGCCTGTCAAATAACGGGTGCGCAATAGGTGCAAATAAGTCGTTCCCATTTCGATATTGTTTTTCGCATCGTACAAATACTCGCGCGTGGGCGCCCACTCTTTGCCCGTGAGCTGTTTGTAGGCATCGCGCCCCGCCGTTTGGGGCATAATCTGCATAAGCCCCACCGCACCACTGCGGCTAATAGCATACTGGTTAAAGTTGCTCTCGGTGCGAATGATGGCGTACACGAGGGCTTGACTAAGGCCGTAGCGATTCGCGTAAGTTTGCACTAGCGGGGCAAATTTGCTCACCCGAACCGATGCGTGGTTTTTGACCATCGGAATGGTCACGTAGTTTACATGTAAGCGGGCGTTATTGCGGGTAATGGTGCGGGTTTTAAGCTCACGGGAGAGCAAAATATCGGCGTACCGTTTGGCGCGCCACTCCCAACGGATGGGGTTGTTTTGGTCATCCACCACTTCGTTGTACAAATAAGGTGTCGCGCCCACTTCGATGGCCCTTGTGTCAAACAAATCCACCTGACGGGGGTCTTCGGGCATCAGCAGTGCCATCACGATAGCCTCGCGCAAATGGGCTTTGGGGTCGTCTTTTGTCACCGTTTCCACCGTCACTTCGCCCTTGTCAAAGTCCACTAACACGCGGCTTTGAAACTCTTGGAGGTACTTGACGGTTTTGGTTTTGGAGCTCTCTTCCACGTTGCCCTCGCCCCACTCTTTGGCCACTTGCCCAAAAAGAGCGACGAACAAATCGCGCACGTTTACGTCGAGGTTTTTAACATCTCGAACAAGTTGCTCAGGATTGGCGGCGTAGTGCACGCTTTTAGTACGCGCCAAGGATTTCACTGCGGTGCTTGGGTCTTTGGAAAGGGCCACTTGGGCGATGTTAACATAATCCCCGCGCGAACATCCTGTTAAGACCACCGCCACTGCTACCATCCAAAACCGTCTCATCACTGCGCTCCTTTATGAAAAAGTATTCTACACATTAGCGCCTGAAAGGCGAATTTAGTTAGTATTACATTTATTTTTAAGGAAATCCATGTCGCTACTTTTTTCTGCCGAGCACTACTATGTTGAACTCCACGAAAGTGAGATTCCGTGGGTTAAAATCTTTAGCGCGCACCCTTACAAGGAACTCACCGATTGCGACCCGCAGACTAAGGCCGCTTTGTTTACATGTATGGAAACGTGTGAGCGGGTTTTACGTGCCTATTATGCTCCTGAGAAAATCAACATCGCCATTTTTGGCAACTACCTTCCCCATCTGCACATTCACGTCATGGCGCGCTTTAAGGAAGATGCGTATTTTCCCGAGTCCATGTGGGGTGTCAAACAGCGGGAAAGTGCCCTAAATCTCCCGTCCCTTGAAGGATTTATCGCCGCCCTAACGCACGCCCTAGAATCCCTTACATGTAAGGGTTGATTTTTTCTAAAATTCCTATTACAATCGCCCCAACTTACCCAAAGGTCTCTCATGCGCACCATCTTATTTCCTATCTCTTCCTTGTTTTTTGCCATTGCGCTGTTGTGCGTGGGGTACGGGTTGCTCATGAGCCTTGTGGGGATTCGCATGCAAGAGTTGGGCAATTCCACCTTTGCCACGGGCGTGGTCAACGCTAGCTTCTTTTTGGGTGCCATTCTCTCCTCTTTGAGTGCGTTAAAAATCATCTCAAGTGTCGGACACATCCGCAGTTTTGGAGTGTTCGCCGCCCTGTTGACCTTCGCCTCTTTGGGGCATATTCTGACTACCGACCCCGTTGTTTGGGCTCTTTTTCGCACCCTTGCAGGGTATTCTTTTTACAGCATGTTGCTCATCATTGAAAGCTGGATCAATGAAAAAACAGGAAGCGGCGACCGTAGCAAAGTCCTCTCCATCTACACGGTTGTGTTTTACCTCGCCACCTCAGGTGGGCAACTCATGCTTCAAGTCGAAGACAGTACGGGATTTTTGCTTTTTGTGCTTGCGTCCATGTTTATCGTCCTCTCGCTCATCCCTATTGCCATGACCAAAATCCAAGAGCCCCATCTGGTCAAAGTCGAAAGCATGAGCCTTCCTGGGCTTTATGGCATCGCCAAGCTTGCCATTGTTGCTAGTTTTGTGGGTGGGATTTTAGTAGGGGGATTTTTCACCATGGCGCCCGTGTATGCTAAAAACATGGGGCTTTCAAATGAGTCTATCTCCTTGTTTATGAGCATCGCGCTGTTGGGTGCCTTGTTGGCGCAATGGCCCATCGGCTGGGTATCTGACCGCTTGGGACGCAAGATGGCCATCTTGAGCGTTGCGTTCATGAGTCTGGTCACATCCACCTTGTTGTGGTTGTTTGATGGACAACTGTTATTTTTGGGAGGGTTTTTGCTAGGTGTGTCTATCTTTGCCATCTATCCCCTAAGTCTAGCGCGGGCCAATGACACCACAGATGTGGAAGTGAGTGCCGTAGAAATTAGCCGTACCTTGCTCATGACCTACGGGGTAGGCTCTTTTTTGGCACCGCTGCTCATCGGGGTGGCCATGAGTTTTCTGGGGAATAACGCGATGTTTTTGCTCTTTGGAGTGCTTTCTTTCGTGCTGTGTACGTACACTCTCCTGCGCGACAAGGTGCCTTTCGAAGAGCGCAGTATCTACGTTCCCATGCCCTCCGCCTCGAGTACCATCTTGCCTGAGTTTGACCCCAGACAAGATGACGCGTGGGTACAAGAACAAAAAGAGCACATCGTCGATGAGACGTGGAACTCTTTGGGAAATGAGGAGTCTACTGACCGTGAAACTCCCGATAACTCTCATAATCCCCTTTAAAGTCCTCTAGCACACCGTGCTCGTCGATGCGTAAAATGCGGTTAGCAAAAGCGTCGATGAGTTCGCGGTCATGGGTCACGCACAGCACGTTTCCATCGAAGCGGTAAAGGGCTTCGCCCAGGGCGATGATGGCCTCAAGGTCGAGGTGGTTGTTTGGCTCATCCAGCAGGACAAAATTGCCTTTTTGAAGCATGATTTTAGAAAGCATAATGCGGTGTTTTTCCCCACCACTGAGGTTTGAAACACCCTTTTTTTGCTCTTCGCCAGAAAAGAGCATCCGCCCAAGGCATTTGCGGATTTCATCGAGGTCTTGTTTTTTGTCAAACTGCTGTAACCATTCAAACAAAGGCAAATCCCCCGTGATAAGCTCGGTAGCATTTTGCGGAAAATAGGTCGGCTCCATGGTCGCTCCCCAGAAAATCTCCCCGCCATCGGGCTTAATCTGATCCATAATAATCTGGCACAAGGTGGTTTTTCCCGCGCCATTTGGCCCAATGAGGGCGATTTTATCGCCTTTTTCTACTTTGAATTCCAGATTTTCAAAAACCGTGTGCTCCCCGTAAGCCTTACTCACCTTGCGCACTTCTAGGATTTCATTGCCGATGTCGCGGTTACGTTTGAACATGATGCTAGGATCACGCCTTGTGGAAACTTGGAGTTCTGAAACATCAAGTTTTTCCAATTGCTTTTGACGGCTTGTGGCTTGTTTGGCTTTGGACGCGTTGGCCGAGAAACGGCGGATAAAGTTTTCAAGCTCTTCTTTTTCTTTGAGTTTTTTACTACGGTCTACCTCTTGTTGTTTTTGAATCAACGTCGAAGCCATGTACCAGTCATCATAAGTGCCTGAAAACTCACGGATTTTACGAAAATCTACGTCTAGGATGTGCGTACACACGGCATTTAAAAAGTGGCGGTCGTGGGAAATGACCACCAAGGTGCCCCCATGGCGCTTAAGTTGTTCTTCAAGCCACGTAATGGCTTCAAGGTCAAGGTTGTTGGTAGGCTCATCCAAAAACAACACGTCAGGGCGCGGGAAAAGCACTTGGGCAAGGAGAATTTTAAATTTATCTGCGCCAGTAAGGGTGCTCATTTTTTCTTCATGCATAGAAGAAGGAAAGCCTAGGGATTCCAAAATCTTTTCAATCTGTACATCACTCTCATAGGTCGGGTCTTCTTCGGCGCACACAATCTCAAGCTCCGCTAAGCGGTCGTTGACTTTTTCGTCTTCAAAATCACCCGTTTCGTAGAGCTTTTCTTTCTCTTTTTGCGCGTCAAACAAGCGTTTGTTGCCGTACAGTACCGCGTCTTTGAGGGAAAACTCTTCGTACGCGTATTGGTTTTGACTCAACACACCCACACGCAAACCACTGTCCACGCTCACATGCCCGCTAGAAGGCTCAAGCTGATGGGCCAAGATTTTCATAAAGGTACTTTTGCCCGCGCCATTAGCGCCGATGAGTCCGTAGCGCTTGCCCCCATCAAGGGTAATCGAAATGTCCTCAAACAAGAGCTGTGCGCCAAAGCGCATGGTGATATTGCGTACATTAACCATAGTTATTTCCTTTTTTATAACCGCATTGTGCACATCCCACACCACTGCAAAGCTTTTTGCCTTGAAATAGGACGGATGGAAAACCTTTGTGAGGAAAAGAAGGGCACAAGCAGTTTAATTTTTTGCGCATTTTAACATATTCTTTCATCTTCTCTTGCTATAATCTGCCAAAAATCAAAAGGACCCCATGCCTTCCTCGTTGACCTTGCCACTTTTTGCACTTTCATTATGCCTCTTACTCTTTTTTGGCCACCCTTTTTTCCTTTGGTTTGATGGCATCTTAGAAGGACAACTGAGCGTACTGATGATGGTACTGCCCTTGTTGAGCCTCTTTTTTAGCCTTCACTTTGGCCGTGCAAAGCCTATGCTCTTGTCCTTTTTACTTTTTTGCGGCCAAGGCATGGTGCTGTTTTACGAACCCTTGGGACTCTCTAAAGAAGCGGCCATCCAAGCCTTTTTTCTCTTGTTGCCTGTGGCATTTTTACTTCTTGGGCTCATGAGCGAAAAGGGTGTTTTTGGCAAACCCTCCCTTACGCGCTATGGCCTCACGCTTATCTTCTGCCTCATAGGCTACTTTCTTGCGCGCAGCAGTGCCCTTGGCGTCACTATCACAACGCCTATTTTTACAACGCCCTTGCCTTTTGAACCGTTGTCACAAGTTGCCATGGTGTTGTATGGGGTTGGGATTGTATTTTTGATAGCGTATGGCTTGCTTGAATCCAAACAAACAGAAAAATCCCTTGCTTGGGCTTTGGTAGTGGGCGGGCTTCCCATCCTTAGCACGTCGTCGCTTCCTTCGCTGTATTTGGGTGCGGCAAGCCTTGTTTTGTTGGTAGCACTCAGCAAGGACGCTTACCGCATGGCTTTTATCGATACTCTCACGGGCATCCCTTCACGTCGGGCCATGGAGGAATATTTTGAACGGCTTTCGCCGCCTTTTACCATCGCCATGACCGACATTGACCACTTTAAAAACTTTAACGACACCTACGGCCACGACGTGGGCGATGACGTGTTGCGCAAGGTGGCCATCACCCTTAAGGGCGTCAAGGGTGGCGGCAAGGCCTTTCGGTATGGCGGGGAAGAGTTTGCCCTTGTCTTTGCGGGCAAACAGGTCAAAGAGTGCAAACTGTACCTAGAAGAAGTGCGCGAAGCCATCGCAACTCAAGGATTTTACATCCGTGGCAATGACCGCGCCCCTAAAAAATCTCCTGCTAAAGCTGGCACAACTGTGTCGCTGACCATTAGCATTGGCGCGTGCGATCACTCTTGGGGAAGGGATATTCCTGCCATTGTCAAAAAAGCAGACACGTTGCTTTACCAAGCTAAAAAAGCAGGGAGAAATTGCGTCAAGTTAGCCGCCACAAAACCTTCGCAGTAGCCTTTTTGGGTTGCTTATTAAATCGTCACAATGTTTGACCGATGTTCCGCTATAATGCACTCAAGACCACACAAAGGCACTCTAATGTCTGAAAGACTCTCTTGCAGTATTGCCCAATGCAAACAGCGCGCCAACGAGGTGGAAAACATGAGTTTTGATGCACTTGAAACCATGAATGCCAAATGTGAAGCCTGTGGGGGCTGGCTCCTCAAAGAAACCGAGGCTGCCAACCACACGTACCACAAAGTCTCCAACCGCTGGGCGGTTGTCTTTAATCAAAACCTCTTAAAAAAATAGATATAAAGGGCGCTTTACCCCTTACATGTAAAGCCTAGTGAAGCTCTGTATTAAGCACCACTTCCCGCTGGGAACGAAAGACGTTTAGCGCGCCTGTGAGGCTGTTTTGGCGAAAGTGAAGCCCGTGCAATCCAGCCAAATCTAAGCCTTTAAACACGTAGGTTTCTTCGCCAAGAACGTATTCAAATTCTGGATTGACTTCTTTGATTTTTTCCATTTGCGCGGGAGAAATGCTCACCTTTGTGCCTTCTAAAATCGCTATGCCTGCGTCCACGATGCACCCATCTCCAAGGGGAATACCCGTGACCGAATTGGCCCCAAGCAAGGTGTTTTCACCGATGGTGACAGGGTTGCCGTTGGTGCCGCTTAGTACGCCAAGAATGCTCGCACCCCCACCCACATCACTGCCCGCGCCCACAATCGCTGAAGAGCTGATGCGTCCTTCGACCATCACAGGGCCTGTGGTGCCTGCGTTAAAGTTAATGTAACTTGCTCCTGGCATCACGGTCGTTCCAGCTGCCAGTTGTGCACCCATGCGTACCTTGCTTGCGTCTAAAATACGGGTGTTGTCTGCGGGAATAACGTGCTGTAAAAAGCGGGGAAATTTGTCCACCGAATCAATCACAGGAAAGGTGCCATCAAGCTTCATTTCGATTTCATTTTCGCGTAGCCACGCAAGCTCGATGGGCACGTTCATGGACCATGCGACGTTTTCAAGCACACCAAATGCGCCACTGAGGTTGAGTGAACGCAAGGGTGCTTTGCCTGTGGAGAGGGCGTAGAGTTTTAGGTACACCGCTTCCACACTTTTGGGCGCTACGTCTTCAAACACAAACACCAAACGAAAGTCTTTTTCAAGCCCTTCGTTTTGGGTGATGAAGTTAAGGTGTTGGACGACTTGCACGTTTTGGTGCACACTGCCCGCGGCCAACTCCAAAAAAGGCTCAAAGGCGGCCATGGCATTTTTAACAAACTTCTTTTTGATGTCACACACAAACTCACTGCCTGAGAAATCTACCTCTATGCCCGCTTCTTCAAGGGCTGCGACAAATACGGCCGCACTGCCAAAGTTTTCATTCCAGTTGACCACTGGAAAGCTGGCTTGAAGGATTTTAGAAGGGGTGAGTTGCCCGCGATCGACCCTGGCAATCCCAAAGCCAAGAGGGTCTTTGTAGCCCGACTTTGCCTTTGTTTTTTCCACCAATTTAGCAAATGCTTCTTTTGTTTCAATCCCTTTAATGGCCATCATGTATCCTTTGCGTGTTGTTCTAAAATGGGGTGATTGTACCTAAAAGTTGATGTTAGAAGGATTAAAAGGAGAGAGGAAGGCTTAGGGATGGTTTTTAGAAGTGCTCCACGTCTTTCAAGGATAAAAGTCTATATTCTACCTCATATTCCTTGTACTCTTGGATGAGTTTTTGTGATTTAAGGACGAGCTCATTGTGGTTGAGCCGTTTTTCACTTAACTTCACTTCACAAATGAGGAGTTTTTTATCTATCTCATCAATGGCAACAATATCTATTTCGTTTTGGTTTCCCCTCTCCCAATAAGCACCTATGCGTGTGTAAGTTTGTTTTTCTTTTAGGAGTTCTACGAAAAGTTTTTCTAAAAATTTTCCCTTGTAAGTAGAAATGTCCCTGTGGATTATTTCCTTTAGTCTTTCAAAGTTTTCGGCTTCAACTAAAGATTGGTATTTAAAGATAAAACGAAACCAAAACCCTAGAAAATTGTCTGTGATTTCATACTTTTGCACTTTTGCGTTGGCTTTTGCGTTAATGGGTTTGATGGATTTGATGATATTGTAGTCATGCTCAAGACGGGCAAGGTGCCCTGAGACGTTTCTCTCCAAAACAGACTCGATTTCATTTCTAGAGGTTTTTGAACTGGTGATAAGCGAAAGAATAGAGAAGTAGGTGCCGTACTCTTTGCCAAACTCTTCGATGAGCCTATTTTTTCCCTCGTCTAAAAAGAGTGAATGTGGCTCCACGATGCGCTCAACCATCGCTTCAAAGGCAAAGGCTTCATAAAGCACAAAGAGCTCGACATACTTTGCGACCCCACCGCTAAGCAGGTAAAAATCAAGGAGATTTTCATCGCTATAAGCGCCATAGTCTTGCAAGATTTCTTTCAATACCGAAACCTTAAGGGGTTTTAATTCTATCTTAAAATCACTCCGTCCAAAAAGTGGTTCTTTGGTGTCTTCATAGATTTTTTTCATTAAGCTATAGACCGAACCGCAAGTAATAAGATGAATGTGGGTGCTATGTTTATGCAAGTCCCAAAGTTTTTGCACAGAAGAATAAACAGATGCATTAATGCGGTAAAACTCTTGAAACTCATCGATAATGAGCGTAAAACTCTTTGTTTTTCCAAGCTCTAAGAGATAATCAAAAAGCACTTCAAATTTTGCGATAGCTCCGTGTGGCTTGACTCCAAGCTTGGCTGCAATCTCTTCAAGAAACTCCACGCACAAAAGGTGTTCATCTTTTTTGGAAATGAAAAAATAAAGCACAGCATCGCTAGAGTAATTTTGTAGTGCTAGTGTTGTTTTTCCAACCCTTCTTCTACCAATAAGCATCGTAAGGATAGAACGTTGTGCTTTTAGTTTGTCTGCTTTTTTTAAGAGTTCCAACTCTTGCTCGCGGTTGTAAAACTTCATGATAAAAACCTTTGTTACGATAACCTGCGTTATTATAACAAAATGTGGTGAATTATCCAATAACGGTTTTGGTTTTCATGCTCCCAAAATTCGTGGTGTTTTTATACTAAAGTGTGCGGGGGAAATAGGCTTGTATTTTAAAAAGAAGAGTATCGTAGCGTAAAGAAGTATTAAAAAAGCGTTACATGTAAAACCTTTACATGTAACGCAAGTGTGCGCTAACTAGCGCCTAATGTTTAGCAGAACACGCACTCACGCCAGCAGGTGTGGTGGGTTGGATGGCTTCGTTGGAGGCGCCGCCTTCTTCGTTGACTTTTTCGATAGCTGCCCACAGTTTGCGCGCCGCTTCGTGGTAGCGTTTGGCGGTTTCGGAGCTTGGAGCGTAGAAGGTGACGGGCTTACCCGCATCTCCCCCTTCGCGCACGGCGGGTTCGATGGGCACTTCGGCAAGCACGATGGTGTTAAACTCTGTCGCGAGAGGTTGGGTGGTTCCCTTGCCAAAGATGTCGTACTCTTTGCCGCTCTCAGGACAGATAAAACCGCTCATGTTTTCCACAATCCCCGCGATAGGAATGTGGAGTTTTTGAAACATATCGAGGCTTCGCACGGTGTCATCAAGAGCTACTTGTTGTGGCGTCGTGACGCACACACCCACAGTGACAGGCACGCTTTGGGCGAGTGTCAACTGCGCGTCACCCGTTCCAGGAGGCATGTCGATGAAGAGCACATCCAAGTCGCTCCACAAGATGTCACCCAACAACTGCTCGATGGCTTTCATGACCATGGCGCCGCGCCAGATGAGAGATTGCCCCTCTTCCATGAGTGAACCCATGCTCATCATCTCGATGCCGTGGGTTTGGATGGGCTTGACTTTTTGCCCCACAATCTCAGGATGTGTGCCTACAACGCCGAGCATCCGAGGAATGTTTGGCCCGTAAATGTCCGCATCCAACAAGCCGACTTTTTTACCTTGGGCTGCCATGGCAAGGGCGAGGTTTACGGTGGTGGTAGACTTGCCCACACCGCCTTTGCCTGAGCTGACCATGACAAAGTTTCTCACGTGCGGGGCGATGTTTTTGCCCGACTGGGAGTTGCTTTTTTGGGTGGGGGCTTTGGGTTGCTTAACGGTCACATCCACGCGTGCCGCCCCTGCTTTGGTCAAACAGGCAGTGATGGTTGTGCGAAGCTCTTCGGCCACTTCAGGGCTTGCTGAGACAATCTCCACATTAAGCAGCACATTTTCACCACTCACTTCTACGTCTTTGACAAAGCCAAAGGCGACGATGTCTTTTTCAAATCCTGGGTATTTGACGCTTTTGAGCGCCTCTAAAACCAATTCTTTTGTCAAAATCTTCTCCTAAAACGTGGCTTACCTTCACAGGTAGCGTCCTAACTAATTTGTGGAATATAGCACTTTGATGTTAAAAGGAGGCTTAAGATATAGGAGTGTTTTAGTCTTAGATAGCAGGTCTTACATGTAAGGACTATTTGCCTTACATGTAAGACTAAATTTTAGGCCTTAAAGGGCCGTGGAAGCTTCCAAGTATCCAGTAAAATCAAGGCAGACATCAGGAGAATCGACCCCACCATCACACTTCCAAACCCATAAATAGCATAAGCAAGTGCTGGGATTTCTTTAATAAACCACCACGAGAAAATATCGATAAATCCGGCCGAAAATGACAACACAATCAACGCCGAACGTATCCATTCTTTGTACGTCGTATACGCAAACAACAGTGTCACAAAAATCAAAAATGACGCGATGCCGTACATGTGAATATGCGCTTGCTTAGACATCTGTTTCCACGAGTACCCTACTTCCGTGTACGCAACGATGTCTTCGTACTTCTCAAAAGGAATGGAGCGAATCGCGCGGGTCATAGTCGAAGTGCGCGAGTGGCAATTGCGGCAATCGTATCGGATGATGGTTTCAACCTCTTTGAACAAAGGAGTTTCTTTTTTTGCCCCTTCTTTGATCCACTGCTCCACCACCTCAATATCTTCTAGCTCACTCACAAACTCTTTCATGCTTCCATGCATAGAGCCTACCAACATAGAAGTGCCATATTTTTTACTAATCTGTCCCACTGTGGGGATTTTCAGGCCCGATTTTTCTCCCGTGAGCGCAAGGCCTAGCAAAATCACCGAAGAAACCGTGGCTACAATCACAAAGCCTAAAAACAAGGTGATGGCCATTTTTGCTTGGATATTAAGCTGTTGAATATTCACATGTTTTCCTTTTTATTTTTTTGTCGTGCCCTGGATTTACCAAAGGCACAACATAGCCTACTTAAAGGTTAAGGCAATGGAACCTTCATGATACACATGGTTGATTTGCGTGTTGTCAAACACCGCTACAGCAAAAGGATAGGCTTTGGCAAGGTCACTAAACTGTACGTCTTGCTCTGCAGATTTTGGATGCTTGGTCACCAATGCGCGCTTCATCACATACGTCCACACACCATTTTCCCATTTTGAATTAACACTAATATCTCCGCGAGACCCTTCAAATGGCTTCACAATCATCGCAGGAACTCTATCCCCGGCTTTAAAGGTGTCCACAAAAGGAACCTTGTCTGCATCATGAATCCAAAACAAATCAGGTTGTGCCTTAGCACTAATGTACATAGGAGCAGTTTTTTCTTTGTTGACATTATCCACTGGACCGCCGCCTGTTCGTTCATCACTCATGCGACCCCAACTTCTATTTACTGTTCCATCCGCATAGTGGTTGACGAACTGGTCATCCGCTTGCCCCACAGAGTTTGTTCGCACGCCCTTGGTGTGCCACATATCAATAAGTTGGCCCTCCGCACGTGTAAATTTTCGCCCTGCTGTTTTGCCCGCATCCACACCGTTGATTTTGCCATCTTCTGCTACGTGACAGGCCACGGCACATCCTCTTCGCTCAAATCCACGCGCGCTGATGTCCCAATACAAGGCGACTCTGTCTTCATAATAGGTATTTTCTTTTCCAAACTGGTCTGGATTTTTGAGTTGCTTCCACGTGCCATCGGGTTGTTTTTCCCAAGGGTAACGTTCAAGGCTTTTTGTAGGGTCAGCATATTCGATTTTAAAATAAACATACTCGCCATCATACACAGACTGAATCTTTACAGTCGTCGTTTTAATGCCCTTGTAGTTGTCACTTTGATAAGGAAGCTGATCGACAACAACCTGAACAGGTTTAGCACTCATCCAAGCCGCATCGCCCGCATCTAGTGAAGCAACGCCTTTAACCTTAGCGCTCTCCAACGTCAACCCAGTGCCCCCATACAGCGCAGAACCCGCAAGCAAAGCACCTGCTAAGACGCATGTAATCTTTTTCATGAAAACTCCTTTAGTAAAATGTAACTGCATTGTATTGGAGGGATATTTCGTCAATATTAACTCTTTATTAACTTTTCTTAATCTTTCCATAAGGGCAACAAAGTAGAATCATTTCCATGAAACTTTTACTCATCGAAGACGACATCAAAATCCTCTCTTTCGTCAAAAAAGGCCTTGAAGAGGAAGGATTTTTGGTGGACACGGCGCAAGATGGCTCCAGTGGATTTTACTTAGCCAGCGAGTTCCCCTACGACGCACTCATTGTCGACTGGATGTTGCCTGGCATTCAAGGAGACCAACTGTGCATGCGTTTGCGCGCCAAAAAAATCACCATGCCCATCCTGATGCTCACGGCTAAAAATACCCTTGAAGAAAAAGTGCACGGGCTAAATTGCGGTGCGGATGATTACTTGTGCAAACCCTTTGAATTTGCAGAGCTTGTTGCCAGACTCAACGCCCTTTTGCGTCGCACTTCTTACAGTTTTGATGAAACCATCATGCTAGATACTCTTGAGATTACTGTTTCCAAGCGCCACGTGACCCGTTCAAATCGCTCCATCAACCTCACTAGCAAGGAGTTTGACATGCTCATGCTTTTACTTCTCAACAAGGGAAACACCCTAACCCACACCCAACTTCAAGAAAAAATATGGGGCATCAACGAATCCACGTCTAGCAATATCATCAATGTCTTCATTCATCATTTACGCCAAAAGATAGACACCGAGGGGGAGAAAAAACTTATCAAAACCGTACGAGGGTCAGGCTATAAAATCGATGACACCTAAGCGCATTTCATGGAAGTAATCCTCTTTATTTACGGTCTTGCTTTTTTTGTACTTGGCATTCTTGCTTTTTTTGTCAAGACCAAACAAAGCCAAATCTTTTTTGCTAAAAAAATCTGGCTCCTAGGTGCATTTGGCATCTCCCACGCTTTAGTCGAGTGGGTGTTTCTCTACAGTTACGTCAAACCTCAGCTACACGATGTGCTAATCGCTTTTAAGTCCTTTTTTCTTGTCATTTCCTATTTCTTTTTATTTGAATTTTCCCGTTTTATCATCCGCGAAAGCTTTAAACACAAACAGCATCCTCTTCATTTTCTCTTCTATCTTTATGACAGTCGCATCATTTACCCCATCAGCATCACTAATTTTTTCATTCTCGTCATGCTCGACCCCTCGTACGATGGGATTATTTCCGCAGTGCGTTACACTTACGGGTTTTTTGGCTCTCTTTTTTTGGGCATTGGGCTTTATTTTTACGGAGAATCCCTCAAAAAAACCCCTTACGCAGAAAAGCTCAAACTCTATTTTAAAATCCCAGGGGTCGCTTTTATTTTTTACGCTTTCATTGCCATTATTGCCGTTTATCCTACAAATTACTTCCCTGGAAATACCTTCAATGCCGCATGGTTTTTAGATACCTTTGGCTTTCCTGTGCAGTTTTTCAGGGCACTTTGTGCCATCATCATCACCACATGTTCGGTAAAAGCGTTGCAAATCTTTAACGAAGAAGCCGATTTAAAACTTACCCATTCGCTAAGTCAAATCAAACGCTTTTCTTCTGATGTTTCCCATGAACTCAAGACCCCTTTGACGTCCATGAAAGGCGAATTAGAAGTGGCGTTGAAAAAAAATCGCACGACGCAAGAGTATCAAAACACCCTCTCTTCCACCCTCGAAGAAGTCAACACACTCCAATCCATCGTCAAAAATCTTTTAATGCTCGCCTACATGGAGAAAAAATCCCTTGCCAAACATTTTACCCTCAACCAAGCTGACGACATCGTCTTAAAGTGCATCGAAGAACTGTGGCCTGTTGCTTCCAAAAAGCAGATCGACTTACATGTAAATGACCTTGAAACCACGCCAGTGCTATGCGACGAATTACTGTTGCAACAAGTGTTTTATAACCTCATCGAAAACGCCATCAAACACAGTCCCGAACACACAACCATCACCCTAAGCCTCACACACACCCCAACCCACATCCAATTTGTGGTGCGCGACAACGGCCCTGGTGTTCCTGAAGATAAATTAGCCTACCTTTTTGACAGGTTTTACCGCTGTGATGACGCAAGGTCGCGCAAGGTTCAAGGGTTTGGCCTGGGGCTGTCCATCGCAAAACAAATCGTGCTAGCGCACACAGGAACCATCACAGCACACAACCATTCCTCAGGCGGACTGGTTATTACGGTAACACTTCCCCTTCCTAGTAACCCAAATTAAAAAGATAAAAAAAAGCTTCCTTCGTGTATACTTTCGTAACACTCTAACAGTGAAAAAAGGACAAAATGTGCCTGATTTGTCGTTAGTAATGCTCGGAGCGGGAAGCTCTACACGCTTTGGTCTCCCGGTAAAAAAACAGTGGTTGCGCATCGGTTGTGACCCGCTGTGGCTTGTCGCCACCAAACGCCTTGTTGCGATGCATCCCTTCGCAAAGGTTGTTGTTGTTGCGCCTAGGGCAGAGCTTGCCTACATGCGCCATTTTGGGGATTTCACCTTTTGCGAAGGAGGCGACACCCGCCAAGACTCCCTTAAAGCCGCCCTTGCACACATAGAAAGCGAGCATGTCATGGTTAGCGACATTGCGCGCGCTTGCATCCCCGAAGCACTCTTTAACCGCCTCATCGGAAGCGCGGGGTGTGCTGATGTCATCGTCCCCGCCCTTAAAATCGCTGACACCGCTTTTTTCCAAGATGACCCCATTGACCGCAATGAAGTACGCCTCATCCAAACCCCCCAACTCTCCCGCACCCAAGCCCTAAAACAGGCCTTGCAAAGCGATGTTTCTTTTACGGATGATAGCAGTGCCATCAAAGCAAACGGGGGCACAGCGTGGTACGTGGAAGGGGATGAACGGGCCCACAAACTCACCTTTGCAAGCGACTTGTCCAAGCTTTCGTGCCTTAGCGCACCCTCCTTGCTCACCTTTACGGGCAACGGGTTTGACGTGCACGCCTTTAGCGACACGGGGCCCATGATGCTTGGGGGCGTGGAAATTTCCCAAACCCAAGGGTTCAAAGCCCATTCAGACGGGGATGTGGCCTTGCACGCACTGACAGATGCTATTTTGGGCGCGGCCTGCGCGGGGGACATCGGAGAGTTTTTCCCCGACACTGACCCTGCGTACAAGGGCGCGGATTCGGGAGTGTTACTAAAACACGTAATGGAGTTTATCAAAAGTGTGGGCTTTGAGATGGTGCATTGTGACCTTACTATCATCGCCCAAACCCCAAAACTTGGTGCCTTCAAGGAAGCCATGCGGCGTCGCATTGCCTCTTTGGTCGGCCTTTCTCCTTCTTTGGTCAATGTCAAAGCTACCACCACCGAACATCTCGGGTTCGTGGGGCGCAACGAAGGGGTTGCTGTGTCAGCCAGCGCGACACTAAAATTTTATGATTGGACACGCGCATGAAGATCTTGATTGTTGAAAATGAAATCTACCTCGCCCAAAGTATTGCCTCACGGCTTAACGACCTTGGCTATACGTGTGATAACGCCGCTACCATCAAAGAGGCCTTGCGGGATGAGCATTACGATGCAATACTCCTCTCCACCAACATTTCGGGGCAAAATTTTTACCCCGTCATCGAAAAACACAAATCTTCCATCATCATCTTGATGATTTCTTACATTAGTAACGACACGGTCTCCAACCCTATCAAGGCAGGGGCGAAGGATTACATTCAAAAGCCTTTTATGATTGAAGAGCTCATCCGCAAACTTCAACACCTCAGAGAGTTTGATGCGCTCACTCAAGAAAACGCGACGTACAAGTCTTACCTAGAGCATCTTTTTGAAAATCTTCACACCAAAAAAATCGAACGGCGCACTGCCTTTCCCGTTCTTATCAAGGCGGATTACCAAAAAGATGCCGATGCTTTGGTCTTTGAGTTTGCCAAAACCGCCAAAGAGTCTTTTGTCTTCATCTCCCTCTCGCAACCCAATGCAGTTGAGCGCATCATCAAAGCCCCGCGCGGGCAATTGCTTTACCTCATCAACTTGCAAGCCATCAAGAAGAGTGAAAAAAGCAAAATCTATAACCTTATCGAGCACAAACGCGCCATTCTCTCCTCCACTGATGCCAACGAAGAGAACCTGCCAGAAACCATCGAGTTGCATTCAGAACTTAAGATTTTTGACCATGGTGATATTTTGTGCATCGACGATTATGTTAAATACGTTATAACTACCTTTCAGGCTAAATTTCCTGACACAGAACTTTCTAAAAAACTCGGCATCAGCCGTAAAAGCTTATGGGAGAAGAGGAAGAAGTATGGTATCACTAAGAAAAAATAAACAACTGTTTATCGACAACGAGGCACTTGCCACCTTGGCACTAGCCAAAGAGGGCATCTTGGGAAAAGTCACCAAGCTCATGAACAAAGCAGAAGCTGTAAGCACCAATGAAACGGGGTACTACAAAGGTTCGCCCATGCCTTTTTCGTTCATCATGGCACCCAATGGACGGCGCAACCAAGAAGTCATCACGAGTTGCAAGGCGGGCGAAGTACTTGACCTCATCGTCGGACGTGAGAAAAGGGGGGAGATTGTTGTCGAGGATTACTTTGAGATTGACAAGGTAAAACGCATCACCAACATCTTTGGTACCTACGACCCAAGCGACCACGAAACACAAGTGCTCCTTAAGCGCCTTGGAAAGCTTGCCATTAGCGGGGAGTTTACCTTGGATTTTGACGAAGTCAAGGATTCTAAAGAGTACATCAGAAAAACCAAAGAGGAATTGGGCGCCAAAAAAGTAACTGCGCTCATGATGACGGCGCGCCCCTTTCACCGTGCCCACGAACGGTTGGTACGCATGGCCCTTGAAAAGGCAGACATGCTCGTTATTTTTCTCCTCAAACCCAATAAACTCGATGCGTTTTCCTTTGAATTGCGCCAACGCAGTTTGCAGTATTTTATCGACAATTACCTCCCAAAAAACCGTGTGATTATCGTTCCTTTTGAAAATACGTACATTTTTGCAGGGCACAACAACCCTGTACTTGAGAGCATCGCGGCGTATAATTTTGGATGTACCAAGCTTGTCATTGGGCAAAACCACAGCGGGATTGGAATGTATTTTGACAAAAACCAGCCCCATTCTAGCCTTGACCGCTACAAAAAAGATTTGCCCCTGGAGGTGGTGATTCTCTCCGAATTTGTCTACTGCAACATCTGCAAAACCCTTGTGAGCACCAAAACCTGCCCCCACGGCCAACACCACCACATCAAATACCACTCCGACTCACTAAAGTCCTTGCTCACAGCAGGCATCTTGCCCCCTGCGGTGCTCATGCGCAAAGACATTTCGGCTATCTTGCTTAGTGAGCTTTTTCCTAACCGTTTTGAGAATATTCAGCGCATTTACGATGATATTTTCCCCAACGCTGGGCTTTTGGAAAGTCACGACGAAAAAGACTTTTACCTAGAGCTTATGAAACTTTACCAAACCACTTCACTTGTCTAAGGAATGCCATGCGTGAGCTTTTTTTAACGTTTTTCTATTCGGGGCGTTTTCCCAAAGCGCCTGGTACGGTTGGCACCTTTGCAGGTGCGGCCGTAGCCGTGCCCATCGTCCAATACCTCAGCCTTGAGACACTGTTTTTGGGTGCCTTGCTTTTGGCTATCATTGGCATCAAACAAATCGATGCGTACGAGGCGGCGGGCGGGCCGCACGATGATAAGTCTATCGTCATCGACGAAGTTGTAGGAGTGTGGATTGCGCTAAGCATTAGCTCAGGAACCTTAGCCCAGTGGGTGTTTAGCATCGTGCTGTTTCGGGTATTTGACATTTGGAAACCTTCCATCATCGGACGCATTGATAAACACGTCAAAGGTGGCCTTGGTGTCATGGGGGACGATGTGGTTGCAGGGCTTATTGCAGGGATTTGTAGCAGTATGCTCTTTGGGGTGATGCTTAAATTTGGGCTAGCTTAACTCACTATATTACGCCAATAGGCAGGAAAAGTGTTAAGTTGAGAGAGATTATAATTGATAAATTTTATTAAAAAGGATTGATTATGAAACATTTTCTCACGGCTTTTTTATTTCTGGCTCTTTTCCTCAGTGGTGCTTCGGCTAAAAACTACACCCTTGATGGCGCCCATTCGAGCGTTGCTTTTTCCGTCAAACACTTGATGATTTCCACCGTTAGGGGAAATTTTGACGGCTATCAAGCACGCCTTGCCTTTGACCCTGCTAGCAAAACCTTCACTGGCGTTGAGGCAAGTATTGAGGCAAACACCATCAATACCGCCAACGAAAAACGGGATGACCACCTGCGCAGTGCGGATTTTTTTGATGTAGCCAACCACCCCGCTCTCACCTTCGTCATGAAAAACTACGTTGCCAACGGCGACAGTGGCGTGATGAAGGGTGATTTGACCATCCGTGGTGTCACCTTGCCTGTAGAGCTTAAGACCACTATCAACGGCATCATCAAGGACATGCAAGGCAAAGAGCGCGTGGGCTTCACCCTTGAGGGCACCATCGACCGCAAAGCCTTTGGCTTGACATGGAACCGCGCGCTAGAAGCAGGTGGTGTTGTGGTCGGAGATGAGGTAAAAATGACGATTGACGTGCAGATGATTGGCTCATAACCACACCAACCCTTCTTGTTCAAAAGCGCAAGCAAAGCCCAAAAAAGCTTCTTCTTGCGCTTTTGTAAGTGCCAATTCCCACGTCGCCCCCGCCCCATCAAACACCCGCTCCTTGGTCTCATACTCTTCTTTTTCCACCCAATACTCCACGCGTTGCACAAGGGAATAAGGCACGTAAAAACGCACCGAAGCCTTGGGCGCATAAGGCACAAGAATAGCCGCGTCGATGGCCGCGTTGGTTGCTCCTGCGTAGGCGCGCACCAAGCCCCCAGGGCCCAGTTTGATGCCTCCAAAATAGCGCACCACAAGCACGGCAACGTCGATGAGCTGGGCACCGCGTAAGGCATTAAGCGCAGGAGGGCCCGAGGTGCCTTTGGGTTCGCCATCGTCCGTTTGGTTTTCAACAATCTGGTCGTAAGCGTTTAGCGCACGGTACGCCCAAACGATGTGGCGGGCCTTGGGGTGGTCGGCTTTGAGCTTTTCGCGCCACGCTTCAAAGGCGGAAAAAGGCACCAAAAAGGCGTGAAAGGTGGATTTTTTAATCTCAAGGGTCGCACTGGCGACTTCGGTTAGGGTTTGCATGGCAAAAGTGTAGCAAAAATGCCTTTACATGTAAGGAAAAATCGCCTATAATCGCCCAAAAATGGAGGCAAAATGATACGACAAGCACGCCACGAAGACGCAAAAGCGTTGGCGCCCCTTTTGTATTTGGCCATGGGAGAGATTGCCCATGGGTTGGCGGGAGAGAGCTCTTATGAGAAAACCCTAGCGGTGCTTGCACGCTACATGGAAATGAGGGCGTGTCGGCTGAGCACTGAAAACATCTGGGTGTACGAAGAAAGAGGCGAAGTGGCGGGAGCGATGGTCCTTTACGCTGGGGCGGAGGCGTGCGCATTGGACGTGCCCATTTTGCGTTTTTTGGGGCGAGAGACCCCTTTTGAACAAGAGTGCTCGCCCAATGGCTGGTACCTTGACGCCCTTGCGACAGCGGAGGCTTTTCGCGGGCGCGGCATCGCCAAAAAGCTCATTTGCGAGGGGAAAATTTTAGGCAAAGTGCGTGGACATGAGACTTTCTGGCTCGTAGCCGACGCGCAAAAACAAGAGCTTGCACGCTTTTACAAAGGGCTTGGATTTTGCGCCCACGAAGAACGCACGATTTTAGGCCACCCCTATACTCTCATGGGATGCGCCCTTTAGCTTTACATGTAAAGAAAAATCGCCTATAATCGACCCAAAACAACAGGAGTGTGCCATGGAAAAAAAGGGAAATCCGATGCATTTTTTCTTAGATTTTGCCATCATCATAGGGGTGGCCTTTTTGCTCTACCTCGTGCTTAGCTTTCTTGGCGCACCCCTATGGCTCACCCTTGGCCTCTTAGTCACATGGGGCGCCATCACGGGCTACAAACCCTCTTTGTTCCGCAAACCTTTTGGGTTTTTGTATAAGGAGTAGGAACATAAAGACTTCCTATTAATCAAATAAATTCGTATAAGGTGGGGTTAAAAGCAAGAAGGGTTGCATGCAAACTGAATACCCAACTCCACACCTCTCGCCGCTAAAGCGGGTTTTGAAACCCAAAAGGGTTACAACACAAACCAAAACGCGTACCCCCTCAAGGAGCGTACCGTTGTTTCAAAACCCAAAAGGGTTACATGTAAACCCATTCTCCTCTTTTTTATTGAGCTCTTTTGTGAGGTTTCAAAACCCAAAAGGGTTACATGTAAACAGGTGCAAGATTATGACGAGGAGAATGATAGCGATAGGTTTCAAAACCCAAAAGGGTTACATGTAAACAGTGGTGGAGCAGTGGGTTGTGGAATACTACTGTTGTTTCAAAACCCAAAAGGGTTACATGTAAACCAAACAAGGAAAAGCTCACGTGCATTCACAAGGTTAGTTTCAAAACCCAAAAGGGTTACATGTAAACGATAAAACATATTTAATGCTTGGCCCAATCGCAGGTTTCAAAACCCAAAAGGGTTACATGTAAACACAGGCGTGTAAAATGAGAAAGTTAGTAGCAAACCGTTTCAAAACCCAAAAGGGTTACATGTAAACTCTTTGTCAAAACTGGCGTTGGCTTGCAGGGGCAGTTTCAAAACCCAAAAGGGTTACATGTAAACTCGCTGAAGAAGAAAACGTGACTCCGCAGCAACAGTTTCAAAACCCAAAAGGGTTACATGTAAACTCAAATTTGGCAAAGGGAAGCTTGACTTTCCCACTGTTTCAAAACCCAAAAGGGTTACATGTAAACCTGTTTTCATCTTTCACGGCTCTTTCCTTTGTGTGTTTCAAAACCCAAAAGGGTTACATGTAAACCATCGCCCAGTCCAAGCACGCCTTTGAAGATTGGAAGTTTCAAAACCCAAAAGGGTTACATGTAAACAGTGCAAAAATAACTCTTTCCCACCAAAACTCGAGTTTCAAAACCCAAAAGGGTTACATGTAAACACCGCACGTTTTTTGCCTTGTACGTTAAAACTAGGGTTTCAAAACCCAAAAGGGTTACATGTAAACTCGCTGAAGAAGAAAACGTGACTCCGCAGCAACAGTTTCAAAACCCAAAAGGGTTACATGTAAACGTCATTGAAGCGTACTATCGCGGCGAACATCTGTACAGTTTCAAAACCCAAAAGGGTTACATGTAAACCCTCATGTTTTTATATTCTTCTTTGGGATATATAGTTTCAAAACCCAAAAGGGTTACATGTAAACATTGCACTTTGAAGTCGGACTGCCAAGTCCTTGGAATGTTTCAAAACCCAAAAGGGTTACATGTAAACACTCGAACACACAACCCTACCTTAATATTACCACGTTTCAAAACCCAAAAGGGTTACATGTAAACCCGAGTACAAGCCCACGGTATCGGATATGTGGCTGTTTCAAAACCCAAAAGGGTTACATGTAAACATTTCTTGTCCGCGGGTTCGCGTATCCTCGAAAAAGTTTCAAAACCCAAAAGGGTTACATGTAAACTCAACACCGCCGCCAACACAAAACGCAGTATCAAAACCCGTTTCAAAACCCAAAAGGGTTACATGTAAACAAATTTTGCAGTCTAAACCGACGAAACAAGGAGTGCGTTTCAAAACCCAAAAGGGTTACATGTAAACACAAAACGAAGCGAGCGAAATCCCAACCGAGGATTGTTTCAAAACCCAAAAGGGTTACATGTAAACGCTAGACAATGAGGATTTTTTAGAAATGTGCGGACGTTTCAAAACCCAAAAGGGTTACATGTAAACTGAAGATGTTGATGCCCTTAGCAATACTATTATTTAGTTTCAAAACCCAAAAGGGTTACATGTAAACTCTTCGTAAAGTTACGCTTGACGAATTCGCTAGCTGTTTCAAAACCCAAAAGGGTTACATGTAAACTGGCGCCCCCTTTGATTACGTCGATAGGTGGGGGGGGTTCAAAACCCAAAAGGGTTACATGTAAACTTTTAAAAATTCTGATGATGTTATTCCTCCAAACTGTTTCAAAACCCAAAAGGGTTACATGTAAACTTTCCTTCCTATTATATTGGTACACATCTTTTTTAGTTTCAAAACCCAAAAGGGTTACATGTAAACTGGTGTTGGGGGTCTGACATGGGGGCTCCTTAAAGTTTCAAAACCCAAAAGGGTTACATGTAAACGCTTCGTATATTTCTTATTGCAGCTTCTGCCTCAGTTTCAAAACCCAAAAGGGTTACATGTAAACTGCCGACCGCCAATCAAAACGTTTAGGTTGTTGTCGGTTTCAAAACCCAAAAGGGTTACATGTAAACTTGAAGTGGCACTGTAGGGCATTGTAATTAGATTGTTTCAAAACCCAAAAGGGTTACATGTAAACGGGTCAACGATGAGATCGATACCGCCCCAAAAACCGAGTTTCAAAACCCAAAAGGGTTACATGTAAACGTTAGCATCGCGTCTTCGACTGTATAGCCAAAGCGTTTCAAAACCCAAAAGGGTTACATGTAAACTCATTCTTCTTGCGAAAACGCCTCGATGAGCTCAAGTTTCAAAACCCAAAAGGGTTACATGTAAACGGTAGATTGTCCCAAAGATAATTGGGTTCCCGTCTTCGTTTCAAAACCCAAAAGGGTTACATGTAAACCCAAAGCGCTATGGCATTTATCTTCGAGGATGGCGTTTCAAAACCCAAAAGGGTTACATGTAAACAAAGAGCCTGAGGGTGCGAGTGGGCACACCGAGGGTTTCAAAACCCAAAAGGGTTACATGTAAACAAATGTTTTTTCACTATGTTTTTAGTGACGAACATTTGTTTCAAAACCCAAAAGGGTTACATGTAAACATTACCCGCACATCTTGCAAATAGGGAGGGTCGAGGGTTTCAAAACCCAAAAGGGTTACATGTAAACATCAAATAGCCCTCAGTATCTTTACTTTCAAAGGGTTTCAAAACCCAAAAGGGTTACATGTAAACTTTTAGGAGTCGTATATTTTTCAGGCTTTACATGGTTTCAAAACCCAAAAGGGTTACATGTAAACTCGCATTGGGGAGGATTTGCCCGTCTCGAGAGTCAGTTTCAAAACCCAAAAGGGTTACATGTAAACTCCAGTTTCCAAACGGCATTTACTACAGCAACGAGTTTCAAAACCCAAAAGGGTTACATGTAAACCAAAACAACTTAAGGAGCACGAGATGAAAACTTGTTTCAAAACCCAAAAGGGTTACATGTAAACAAGTGACGGAGAAAAAATCAGGTTCATTCGTCAAAGTTTCAAAACCCAAAAGGGTTACATGTAAACCCCATGCCAAACAGCGCAAAACCGTTAGTCTTGAGGTTTCAAAACCCAAAAGGGTTACATGTAAACGCTGCACAACCGCTAAACAGTGCAACCACTATTAATGGTTTCAAAACCCAAAAGGGTTACATGTAAACCTCGCTAGTGCCAAAGCACCGAACAGGGGGACAAGTTTCAAAACCCAAAAGGGTTACATGTAAACGGATTGTATTAGAGCGGTTTGTTACCTCGGCATAAGTTTCAAAACCCAAAAGGGTTACATGTAAACCCCTAAAAATGAGTATCACATCGCCCGTTTGTTTAGTTTCAAAACCCAAAAGGGTTACATGTAAACGGTGTCATCTTGGTGCGCTTTGCGCTTAGGCCTGGTTTCAAAACCCAAAAGGGTTACATGTAAACTTAAATTCCTGTGTTATAGTTCCACATGAAAAAGTTTCAAAACCCAAAAGGGTTACATGTAAACATTCCCCAAATCCAAATTTCCGCGCTTTTACTTTGTTTCAAAACCCAAAAGGGTTACATGTAAACTGTCGGAGTTCTTCTCGGCATTTTTGGTTTTGTCTCGTTTCAAAACCCAAAAGGGTTACATGTAAACTCTCCCTCGAGCCTTTCTTAAAATTGCAGGTTTCTATGTTTCAAAACCCAAAAGGGTTACATGTAAACCGTTCTAATTATCGTTGCTTCTTTAGCTTATTACTTGTTTCAAAACCCAAAAGGGTTACATGTAAACTCTATTAATACTTACAAGGTTACGGTAATGACTATGTTTCAAAACCCAAAAGGGTTACATGTAAACCGGGCATTGACGCAATCGACAGCGAGGTTGGCGATGGTTTCAAAACCCAAAAGGGTTACATGTAAACCGCTTGGCAATGTCTTCAACGCTGTGATTTTTATGTTTCAAAACCCAAAAGGGTTACATGTAAACATTTTGTACTCATCTTTTGAATTTTTGTCATAGAGTTTCAAAACCCAAAAGGGTTACATGTAAACTAAAAGTCCCCTAAACAAACAGCGGTGCTAATCACGTTTCAAAACCCAAAAGGGTTACATGTAAACATTTAACTACGTTTTCACTGATGGGTTGCGTGGGTTTCAAAACCCAAAAGGGTTACATGTAAACGCAAAGACTTGGGCCATTGTGTTGACTTTGTTGGGTTTCAAAACCCAAAAGGGTTACATGTAAACAGTTTACAAAGACATCACAGGGGCAACGCCTGCGAAGTTTCAAAACCCAAAAGGGTTACATGTAAACCCCGAAGAGGTAGCTATTATCTCAGGCAAAGAGAGTTTCAAAACCCAAAAGGGTTACATGTAAACCGCAGAGAAAACGCGGACAAGCGCATCACGCTGGAGTTTCAAAACCCAAAAGGGTTACATGTAAACCGATGAAGAGTTGCTTGCCTTTGGCAACAATATCGAGTTTCAAAACCCAAAAGGGTTACATGTAAACTGGGGGCGCGGGTCTTTACATGTAAACCCATCCAAGTTTCAAAACCCAAAAGGGTTACATGTAAACCCAAGCGCCAAGCGCTGGAGGTGGAATATCAAGCGTTTCAAAACCCAAAAGGGTTACATGTAAACTTAGAAAGCATGAAGACTACGCAAATATGACCGAGTTTCAAAACCCAAAAGGGTTACATGTAAACAAATAGACGTCTTAAGAGACAACATTTATGATTTGTTTCAAAACCCAAAAGGGTTACATGTAAACGACACCGAGGACGAAATCGACGGCCAGTGTGTTCCGTTTCAAAACCCAAAAGGGTTACATGTAAACATAGAGCTGTAAAACGGAGCAAGTTCGAAAGAACCACGTTTCAAAACCCAAAAGGGTTACATGTAAACCACCCGTACCGCGACAGAGAGCTACGTACTCTTTTGTTTCAAAACCCAAAAGGGTTACATGTAAACTATTTCAATACACCGCGTGTGTCGGTTCAAGAATTGTTTCAAAACCCAAAAGGGTTACATGTAAACGTCTCAGCGGCAATCACGCGTCTTTAACGGTAGATGGTTTCAAAACCCAAAAGGGTTACATGTAAACTAAAACATCCAAAATATCATCATCAAAAAACTCTAAAAGTTTCAAAACCCAAAAGGGTTACATGTAAACTCAAAGCGTGGAGAAAACAAGGTTAGGGAAAATCCCGTTTCAAAACCCAAAAGGGTTACATGTAAACAAGCTTTTACGCGACGGATATATGAGTCAAAATTCTGTTTCAAAACCCAAAAGGGTTACATGTAAACGATATAGGAACATGGTTGGAAGAAAAAAAGGTCGAGTTTCAAAACCCAAAAGGGTTACATGTAAACCACCGTCGTGAGGCCTGATAAATGCTATATAATTGGTTTCAAAACCCAAAAGGGTTACATGTAAACAAAATATTTTGGATTCTTACAAGAGGGCAAAGTAAGTTTCAAAACCCAAAAGGGTTACATGTAAACTTACACAAGAGCGATACAACGCGCTCAAAGAAGTCTGTTTCAAAACCCAAAAGGGTTACATGTAAACACCATATTGAGAAAGAAAGCGAATTCAAGTACCAAGAGTTTCAAAACCCAAAAGGGTTACATGTAAACGGGTTCTTTGGCTACCGTTGAGCTAACAAAAAAGGGTTTCAAAACCCAAAAGGGTTACATGTAAACTAGCGCTATTGCAAAGATTACGCTAGTCTCTTCTAGGTTTCAAAACCCAAAAGGGTTACATGTAAACGCGCGGTCCGCAGGTGTTTCTACGTCTGCGTGTTAGTTTCAAAACCCAAAAGGGTTACATGTAAACCACTAACTTTTGGTAGCATGTTTTATCCTTTTTTTGGTTTCAAAACCCAAAAGGGTTACATGTAAACTCAACGTCAAACCCGCCAAGGCTAGAGTCAAATTGTTTCAAAACCCAAAAGGGTTACATGTAAACTCTCCCGCTTGAAGGAACGCACCATCCTTGTCCGTTTCAAAACCCAAAAGGGTTACATGTAAACACATACAAGGCATGACTGTAAACCACAAAGATGGGTTTCAAAACCCAAAAGGGTTACATGTAAACATGGGGCGTATTCTCTCTCCATGTGTTATCCTTAGTTGTTTCAAAACCCAAAAGGGTTACATGTAAACCTACGCGGTGCGCCTATGGGAAGTGGCGTTTACATGGTTTCAAAACCCAAAAGGGTTACATGTAAACCTAGGCATCACCAAGGGCACACTCGACAACAAGCTGTTTCAAAACCCAAAAGGGTTACATGTAAACAGTATCGCTTAACTTTTTTTTTGCATCGTAAAATCGTTTCAAAACCCAAAAGGGTTACATGTAAACACTTGAGGCTTTGGATGGTGAGGGCTGTAAAGGCTGGTTTCAAAACCCAAAAGGGTTACATGTAAACTTTAAAAAAAGCTTTCCTGCTCCGCAAAACAAAAGGTTTCAAAACCCAAAAGGGCTACATGTAAACCCCTCATTACCCCCCTCTAGGACAATACAAGGAGTGTTTCAAAACCCAAAAGGGTTACATGTAAACACCAAAGAGGCTATCGTGCCCATTGGTCCATGCGGTTTCAAAACCCAAAAGGGTTACATGTAAACAAGAAACAGCGCATTATTAGCGCGGTTGAAGATTGTTTCAAAACCCAAAAGGGTTACATGTAAACTGTGTCGAAAAGGCAGTGGGCCATGCTTGAAAAAGGTTTCAAAACCCAAAAGGGTTACATGTAAACGCTCAACCACGTCCTCGCGTTACCGTATCACCACATGTTTCAAAACCCAAAAGGGTTACATGTAAACGCAGTTGGCCAACTCCCGTGAAACCCAATTTGGGGGTTTCAAAACCCAAAAGGGTTACATGTAAACCGCAAAAGATTTACAGACACAGGCCACCAAGTTCTAGTTTCAAAACCCAAAAGGGTTACATGTAAACTTGGATGTTTAGCGTAACGTGCGCATCCTTATGGTTTCAAAACCCAAAAGGGTTACATGTAAACAAAAGGATTGAATATGTTACCAAAAGTTAGCGGTGGTTTCAAAACCCAAAAGGGTTACATGTAAACTATTAGCCAAGAAATGCCAAAACGGTACCTGAGCGGGTTTCAAAACCCAAAAGGGTTACATGTAAACCCTTTGTAACGCTTTAGACAGGGAGATGATTAATCGTTTCAAAACCCAAAAGGGTTACATGTAAACACCTTTGTCCCCACCAATGCAGTTTTGGAAGGAAGGTTTCAAAACCCAAAAGGGTTACATGTAAACCGGAGACAAATGCAATGCCTGTATACCCGTTACATGGTTTCAAAACCCAAAAGGGTTACATGTAAACCGCATGAGGTCGCGGCTTCTTGCGCGAAGAAGAGGGTTTCAAAACCCAAAAGGGTTACATGTAAACCCGTGATGTGCAAAAACTCCGTATCGCTGACCATGGTTTCAAAACCCAAAAGGGTTACATGTAAACGCTAGAAATGCCGCGCAGGATTGCTTTTACGAAATCTTGTTTCAAAACCCAAAAGGGTTACATGTAAACAAAACATCAAGCAGCGCATTGCTTCGCAGCGGAAAAGTTTCAAAACCCAAAAGGGTTACATGTAAACGCAGTTGTCTATGTGGACGGCCGCAAGCGCACAGGTTTCAAAACCCAAAAGGGTTACATGTAAACGGGAGCGGGTTCAAGGCTTTTTCTTACGATGGGCGTTTCAAAACCCAAAAGGGTTACATGTAAACTGGATGCCTCGCCGTTGGGCTTGGGTGGACCCATGTTTCAAAACCCAAAAGGGTTACATGTAAACGACACGGCGTAAAAAACGTGGCTTACAAAACGCAGTTTCAAAACCCAAAAGGGTTACATGTAAACCAAGTCCCACAAGCATCATGGTGGCTGGTACGGAGCGTTTCAAAACCCAAAAGGGTTACATGTAAACCAACCTCGTTAGCGGGCTTATGGCAACTTACGACCGTTTCAAAACCCAAAAGGGTTACATGTAAACCACGCGCTGGTCTGAAATCTTTTTGCCATACTCTCGTTTCAAAACCCAAAAGGGTTACATGTAAACGTCCTATTTCTAGGTTGGTTGCTCGCATCTCCCAGTTTTGTTTCAAAACCCAAAAGGGTTACATGTAAACCAAGGAATACCAATGTCAATACGGTGTGAGTAGGGTTTCAAAACCCAAAAGGGTTACATGTAAACCGTACGCTACAAATATGCTTTACCGCAACCTAGTGTTTCAAAACCCAAAAGGGTTACATGTAAACTGTCCTAGTAAATGGCTTTGACCTCACATACATGAGTTTCAAAACCCAAAAGGGTTACATGTAAACGGTAGTTTGATGACCACCATCAACAAGGGGAATATTGGTTTCAAAACCCAAAAGGGTTACATGTAAACCGAAGCTCTTTGGCGGCGAACTTGTAGCACAAGTACGTTTCAAAACCCAAAAGGGTTACATGTAAACCATCCCACAAGTTCCCCTCGAAGTCAAAAACTCCGTGTTTCAAAACCCAAAAGGGTTACATGTAAACTTGCTTCGTGGTATCAACGCTCACTCTATTTGGACGTTTCAAAACCCAAAAGGGTTACATGTAAACCTTTGCTGAACTGGTCCACATATTGAGGTGTTTTGTTTGTTTCAAAACCCAAAAGGGTTACATGTAAACGAGTTTGTAGGTGTAGCATACGGTGTGGATGAGGGGTTTCAAAACCCAAAAGGGTTACATGTAAACGCGAAACCACAAGACAGCAAACAAGGAAAGAGATGGGGTTTCAAAACCCAAAAGGGTTACATGTAAACACCGCGCGCACCGAAGAGATGGCAAGGGCTATGAAGTTTCAAAACCCAAAAGGGTTACATGTAAACGAGCGTGGATAAAATGTTGACTCTAGGCATAGTTCGTTTCAAAACCCAAAAGGGTTACATGTAAACGCTTGAGGTTTGGATGGGCGCGCAAGTGCATAAGAGTTTCAAAACCCAAAAGGGTTACATGTAAACGAAGTGGTAGTTCTTCGGGCATCATACGACTATGGTTTCAAAACCCAAAAGGGTTACATGTAAACTTATGAGCAAGAAACAAGGCTTTTTCGACAAATGAGTTTCAAAACCCAAAAGGGTTACATGTAAACTCGTCCAATGACTGATTCAGCACGCAAGCGGTCAAGTTTCAAAACCCAAAAGGGTTACATGTAAACGATGAAAGGCGATGCGCGCCCGATGGTGCAGGGCTGTTTCAAAACCCAAAAGGGTTACATGTAAACCAAAATCATGGCGGTAGAGTACAACGAATCAATTTGTTTCAAAACCCAAAAGGGTTACATGTAAACGGTAGTCAAAATTTGAAATGGCTTGTTTTGAACTGGGTTTCAAAACCCAAAAGGGTTACATGTAAACTATACCGCCAAACTTCCTTGTGATATTTCCAAACATGTTTCAAAACCCAAAAGGGTTACATGTAAACGTGTGATTTTGCAATTTCGCACGCGTGAAACCATTGTTTCAAAACCCAAAAGGGTTACATGTAAACTCTTAATCCATCGCTTGATGGTGATAAATTTTCAAGTTTCAAAACCCAAAAGGGTTACATGTAAACTAATCCCTTGCTGTTTCAAACTCTACATTGCAAAGTTTCAAAACCCAAAAGGGTTACATGTAAACGGTAATATATCTTTTATTGTTGTTACTTGTATTTCAGTTTCAAAACCCAAAAGGGTTACATGTAAACCCTACAAAAACCGCTCATTTTTTTCCTTTTAGTTGTTTCAAAACCCAAAAGGGTTACATGTAAACTCTGTATTAATTCCTGTTATTGTTGTTTTTAATTTGTTTCAAAACCCAAAAGGGTTACATGTAAACTTGATTTACTTCAAAAATTGCTTGTGCTGTTGCTAAGTTTCAAAACCCAAAAGGGTTACATGTAAACATATTTCTGTTTGTTCGCATTTTTCCTGCTCCTTAGTTTCAAAACCCAAAAGGGTTACATGTAAACCAATACATTGTATTTTTGAGCAAATAGAGTTGTTTTAGTTTCAAAACCCAAAAGGGTTACATGTAAACTCACCCAAATTACCCTCTGCCCAAGGATATTGAACGTTTCAAAACCCAAAAGGGTTACATGTAAACTTTTTGATGCATTGTTTGATTTTGGTTTTGATGTTCAGTTTCAAAACCCAAAAGGGTTACATGTAAACAGCATATTGGAACAGAGAGCCACAATACTTGCAAGAGTTTCAAAACCCAAAAGGGTTACATGTAAACTTTGCTTTTTGTTCTGCAAAATTTATTGCATTGTCAAGTTTCAAAACCCAAAAGGGTTACATGTAAACTTTTGGATTGTTCTTACATTCCACCATTGATTTACAGTTTCAAAACCCAAAAGGGTTACATGTAAACAAGCCTTGATTTCTGATTTGATTTTATTGCTTTAGTTTCAAAACCCAAAAGGGTTACATGTAAACCAATTTCATTCATTTTTTCAACACCAAATTTTTTATGTTTCAAAACCCAAAAGGGTTACATGTAAACTTTAATTGATGCAACTTGATGTTGGTGTTGTGATATGTTTCAAAACCCAAAAGGGTTACATGTAAACCATTAGAAGATGCAACACATTCAACAACAGAGTAGTTTCAAAACCCAAAAGGGTTACATGTAAACCAGAACAACAACAGGAACTGGATGAAATGGATTTGGGTTTCAAAACCCAAAAGGGTTACATGTAAACTAAAGGCTTAAAAGTTTTTGTGTTTGTAGTTTTTTGTTTCAAAACCCAAAAGGGTTACATGTAAACTCAAATCCCAGATATTAAAAATAGTATCTTTAAAGGTTTCAAAACCCAAAAGGGTTACATGTAAACGCTATATTAAAAATTTTTACAGGATTATGAACAAGTTTCAAAACCCAAAAGGGTTACATGTAAACAATGATAAGACCCTTTTTAACTGCAAGTGAACTTCGTTTCAAAACCCAAAAGGGTTACATGTAAACTAACGGTCATCTCTTTTCCTTTGTTTGTATTTTTGGTTTCAAAACCCAAAAGGGTTACATGTAAACGGGATGCCAAATACTAAAGCATTGAAAGAATTTTGTTTCAAAACCCAAAAGGGTTACATGTAAACTTCGTGGTTGTTGTTAAATTTATTTACTTTCAAAAAGTTTCAAAACCCAAAAGGGTTACATGTAAACCCCCAACTATTGATTTTTATCTTTTTAGTAGATAGTTTCAAAACCCAAAAGGGTTACATGTAAACGTTTCGCTTTTGTCTTTTGCCTCAAACTCTATTAAGTTTCAAAACCCAAAAGGGTTACATGTAAACCATTGCATCAAGAGCAGGTGACAGTCCAAACAATCGTTTCAAAACCCAAAAGGGTTACATGTAAACATACTTCTACAGTTTGGATGTCGCGGTATTTGGGTTTCAAAACCCAAAAGGGTTACATGTAAACGTTTTGAACAGGTCATTTTTAAAAGGGTATGAATAGTTTCAAAACCCAAAAGGGTTACATGTAAACCTTGTATCCACCTTCAAAATTCGTCGAAATTGTGCGTTTCAAAACCCAAAAGGGTTACATGTAAACTTTTGTTTGACGAGGAGACCTTGGTTGTTTACATGGTTTCAAAACCCAAAAGGGTTACATGTAAACCCGTCTTTTGTGATAACAGCAATCTGTGCGTCAGTTTCAAAACCCAAAAGGGTTACATGTAAACTTATCACCATCAAGCGATGGATTAAGAAACGAAATGTTTCAAAACCCAAAAGGGTTACATGTAAACCCCACGCACCACTTACATTTGTTTCAACACTTGTTGCGTTTCAAAACCCAAAAGGGTTACATGTAAACTGTCGCCAACATCATAAGGCGCATACGGCTCAACGGGTTTCAAAACCCAAAAGGGTTACATGTAAACCGGGGTTCCCTGCCTACATCGGAGATGGCAACGCTATGTTTCAAAACCCAAAAGGGTTACATGTAAACTGTCATGCTCCGCTAGGAGCGCAGCGCCGCTGTTGTTTCAAAACCCAAAAGGGTTACATGTAAACTTTGCGGCTTCGTACTTTTTCCCTGTTGGTCCACGTTTCAAAACCCAAAAGGGTTACATGTAAACAACCTCATTCGAGTACAACGCCCTAGAGCTAGAAGGTTTCAAAACCCAAAAGGGTTACATGTAAACGAGATTGGTTTTTGTGCCACGGTAGAGTTTACATGGTTTCAAAACCCAAAAGGGTTACATGTAAACTCGACGACCAACACACCACGGCGACCTTCGTCGGTTTCAAAACCCAAAAGGGTTACATGTAAACCCGCAATCTGGAC
>NZ_JCAHZR010000011.1:0-59306 GCF_059415125.1 Sulfurospirillum sp. HTRB-L1 | reverse complement strand
AGCCTTTTATCAAGCTCATAGCCGAACTTGAAGTTAAGACCCTTGATGAGAGAATTGCGTTTTTGGAAAAAGATAAAAGGAGTGAAAATGTACGATAATGACCGCAGAACTGGGACAGACTATGAGTATGAACATGCTCTTGATGCACTCATGCAAAAGAGCTATCAAAAAAACAAACAACTCATCAAGGTAAAATACGCTCCCGACACGGAAGAATTAAGTGACATGGGAACGGTCTATATCATTACCGATGATGAATCTTTTGTGCGCTCATTGAGTGCAATCAAAGACTACAAGGCAATGGTTAAATTTCTTGATGACCACAGGGATATGTATGTTGAGCTAGTAAAAACCCCTGATACATTCGACTTTGAATTTGATGTGTCGCATACGATGCTAGAAGCGGTGGAAAACAGCGAAATGGATATTGAAGAAAATTGGTAAATACATGTATTTTTTGCATTTATAATTATGCCAAGGTCTATGGGTTTTTCCAAACAAAGCCACCCAAACCCCTTACCGAAATTTCCATCCTTCGCTCTCAAGAACGGCTTTGACTTTCGTTTGCACGTCACCTTGTAGGGCTATCCACTCCTCTTCCCATGCCCCACCGCAAGCGAGTTTCTTTTTTAAAAAACGCAAGAGCTCTTTTTTGGCCTCGCCCTCAAGGGCAAACCTGCCTACCAAGGTCACAGGTTTTCCCTTGCGCCGTTCAAAACGAAAGACGAGTTGGTGGGCTTTTTGAGGCTTTGTCGCCTCTTTGGTTTCCCCTTTTTCTTCCTTGCCCTGAAGGGCCAACGCTACCTCTTCTAGCTTCGCACCCATCTCAAACATGACTATTTTCGCTTGCGACTTGCTGTATATATCATCGCCCACACCCCTAGACCAATCACCACCATCGCACCCAAAAAGGCAATCACTGCTTGCATCGCTCACTCCATCAAATTTTTTCTGATTGTAGCGTGTTTAGGCTTTTACTAAAGGTCATTTGGGTATAGTTTCAAACAAAAAAGAGGAAGTACTGATGCGTATTTTTTGGTGGCTCTTGCTGCCTTTGCTAGCCTGGGGAGTTGAGGGGACGTTGGTGCAAATCATCGACGGGGATACGGTCGTACTTAAAGAGACTAAAGGGAGCCAAACTATCTGTCAACTTGGCTTTTTGGACGCACCCGAAGACCGTGTCAACGACCGCCTTGTGGCACAAGCAACCCGCTGTGGCTTGCCCCAATCTTCCCTCAAGCAAGCAGGACAAGAAGCCACCGCCTTTATCAAAGCGACGCTCGTTTTGGGTGAAACGTACACCTACGAACTTCTTTCTCCTAAAAGCAACGGTTGGGCGCACTGCCTCATCCGCGTCCCCAAAGCCGCCCACGCGCAACTGCACCCCACCATCAATGGCGTCATGCTCGACCAAGGCTTTGGTGCTTTTTTCCCTCTTGCGCGAAAATCTTCCCACACCAATGAAATGGAAAAATTTGCCAAAGCTGCCCGCAAAGAAGGGCGTGGCCTTTGGAAAACCCACCCGCACGTCATGGAGTGCCTCTCGCCTAGCCACTAAAGGTTGCTTACATGTAACCGCTTTTAAAGTACAATTAGCGTAACTTTTTTTCCAAGGAACACACGTGGCTTCGGCACTTACCATTGGCGACATTCCCATTTACGAAGGGGAAGAAAAACAGCTTTCTCTCCCTTTACCAAACCTCTACAACACGCCCGCATTTTTGCCCTTACATGTAAAGCGTGGGCGCAAAAAAGGGCCCACGGTTTTCATCAGTTCGTGCATCCACGGCAATGAAATCAACGGCATCGAAATCATCCGTCGCTTGCTCGAAGTCTCCTTACTCAAACGCTTGCGCGGCACCCTCATTTTAGCGCCCGTGGTCAACCCTTACGGGTTTAACACCCTCTCGCGCTATCTGCCCGACCGCCGCGATCTTAACCGCTGTTTTCCAGGCTCTTCTACAGGCTCCCTCGCCTCGCGGGTGGCCAAAACCTTTTTTGATGAAGTGGTTCTTAAAAGCGACTTTGGCATCGACCTTCACACGGCGGCCCTACACCGCTCCAACCTGCCCCAAACCCGCGTGGCCTACGAAGATAGCGCCCTTTTGGAATTTGCCAAAGCCTTTGAAGCCCCTGTCATCCTCAACGCCCCTTACCGCGAGGGAAGTTTGCGCTACTGTGCCCACAAAGCGGGCATTCCCGTGTTGCTCTACGAGGCAGGAGAAGCGCTCAGAGTCGATGAGTCTTCCGTGCGCATCGGGGTCAATGGCATTGTCCAAGTCCTTAAAAAACTAGGCATGCTTCCCCAAAAAGAGGCGCAAAAAAAGCGGCGCAAAAAACCTCTCTACACCCAATCAAGCAACTGGGTACGCGCCAGTGAGAGTGGCATTATGCGCGCGTTAAAAAACCTTGGCGACACCGTAAGCAAAGACCAAGTGATTGCCCTTATTGAAAAGCCGTTGTCCACGTCGCCAAGTTTTGTGCGTGCACCTCACAATGGCATCATCATCGGACGCACGGAGATTCCTTTGGTGCAAGAAGGGGACGCGCTCTTTCACGTGGCCGCCTTTGAAAACCTTGAAAAAGCCGAAGAGCGCATCGAATACTTCCAAGACGCCGCCATCAGCCAAAACGACTTTTTGGAACTAAAGGACCAGCATGTCACTTCCGAATAAAACCATCATCGGCAGGGTCGAACTGGTCACCTTGCCCGCCTTTGAACTCGAGGATTTGGAAGCCAAGATTGACACAGGAGCCGACAGTAGCGCCCTGCACTGCACCAACATCGCCTTCCATGAAGACCACACGGTTTCTTTTCATGTGCTTGATGCCAACCATCCAAGCTACCTTTCCAAAACCTTTCGCTTGCCCATCCATGCGCTCAAAAAGGTGAAAAGCTCCAATGGAGTTTCCAAAAAACGGGCCTTCATTAAAACAGAAATCTCTCTCTACGGACACATTCACCCCATCGTTCTTTCCCTTACTGACCGCTCCTACATGGCCATGCCTATGCTGCTTGGAAGGAAATTTTTAGAGGGACGGTTTTTGGTGGATGTCTCCCTTAAACACACATTTAAACAAAGGAAACAGCCATGAAACTGGCGATTTTATCACGCAATGAGGAACTTTATTCCACAAAGCGTCTCTACGAAGAAGCCCTTGCCAAGGGATGGAAAGTCCATATTTATGATTATTTAAAATTTACCGTTGAAATCATGAAAGACGAATTGCTCATCAACTACGAAGGGACTAAAATTCTCAAGCCCGATGCTATCATCCCGCGCATTGGGGCATCGCGTACGTTTTTTGGTGCGGCCATGGTGCGCCATTTTGAAATGCTTGACACCTTTTGCGCCAATGGTTCGCTGGCAATTTCTCGCTCACGCGACAAACTGCGCGCCTTGCAAATCCTCTCCAAGCGCGGTATCGACATGCCAAAAACCGTTTTCGCCTCCAACCAATCCGACCCCAAAGATGTCATCAAGCTTGTCGGCGGCACGCCTTTTATTATTAAGATTTTAGAAGGCACCCAAGGGGTTGGCGTAGTACTAGCCGAAACCCAAAAAGCCGCCAAATCCGTATTGGACGCTTTTTATGGCATGAACGTCAACTTGCTGGTGCAAGAGTACATCGAAGAAGCCGCAGGAACCGACATTCGCGCCTTTGTGGTGGGCGGGGAAGTGGTGGGGGCGATGCGCCGTCAAGGGGCGGAGGGGGATTTTCGCTCCAATCTTCACCAAGGGGGCTCTGCCGAGGCTGTCAAACTCAGCCGCGCCGAAAAAGCCACCGCGCTAAGTGCGGCCAAAGCGATGGGGTTAGACATTTGTGGGGTTGACATGATTCCCTCAAAACGCGGCCCTTTGGTGATGGAAGTAAACTCTTCGCCAGGGCTTGAGGGCATCGAAAGCGCAACGGGCGTGAACGTAGCAGGGAAAATCATGGACTTTATTGAGTCGAGTCTTCACCTCTCTCCTGCGCCCAAAAAACGCAGACCCAGGGATGTTATCGGCGCTTAAAGGCGGATGTGGCGGGGGAGAATGTGGCTTTTCTCTCTCCCAAAAACGTGCTGCAAAAGCGCTTCGTTGTTCAAAAGCTCTCCCACCCCTCTTCCCACGGCCAACAAGGGTTCGTACGCCACGCGCACGGGCAATTCTAGCACCTCACTTAAGTACAAGTTGAGTCCTCGAATCAGCGCACCGCCTCCGGTGAGCACGATGCCATTGTCGACAATATCGCCCGCAAGTTCCGCAGGCATCACTTCAAGGACGCTTTTAATGGTCGCGGCCATTTGGCGCAAGGGTTCGGCTATGGCTTTGCGCACCTCTTCACTGTCAAGCTCCAAACGCACCAAGTAGCCAAAGTTATCACGCCCTTTGATGATTGTCGTAAGTTTTTCTTTGAGGGGATAGGCCGCGGCGATTTCCACTTTGATGCTCTCTGCCGTACGCAAACCGATGTGCAAATTGTACTCTTGGCGCACAAAATCCAAAATGGCTTTATCAATCCTGTCTCCCGCCACCCGACTGGCTTTGCACAGCACCAAGCCACCCAGCGAAGTCACCCCTACTTCCGTCGTACCCGCACCAATATCCACCACCATGTATCCCGTGGGCAGTGTCACATCCAGTCCCGCCCCAATGGCCGCCGCCATAGGTTCGTCCACCAAAAACACTTCCCGTGCACCCGCGCCAATAGCCGCGTCTTTGACCGCGTTGCGCTCCACTTGCGTCACTTCTCTGGGCAAGCAGATGATGATGCGCGGTTTAATGAAGCGCTTGCGCCGATACACCCGCTCAATCATGGTGCGAATCATAATCTCCGTGGCTTTAAAATCCGCAATCACTCCATCGCGCATGGGGCGAATGGTCTCAATCGCTTTGGGCGTTTTACCCATCATCAATTGGGCTTCTTTACCAATCGCTAATACCCCTTCTTTAGTTAACTGCCCTTTTTTAAAGGCAATCACGGCAGGTTCATTTAAAACAATCCCATCCCGCTTTGAAAAAATAATGATACTTGAGGTTCCTAGGTCAATGGCGATATCGTTTGAAAACATTCCTATGAGTCGGTTAAACATTGGCTAGCTTCTTTGCGTAAAAATTTTAGAGACTTCGTGGATGAATCTTAACACGAATCATGTTCTAAATGCTTTAAAGTATGTCTTGTCTTGCCTTTACATGTAAGGCTCTTTTGAAATCTCTCTTAAAAAAAGCTATAATACCCCTCTTATACACTTCATCTCCATTGCAATCTAGGGGTTTTCGTGAAAAAATTTATGCCTTCTCTGGTGGGATTATTTTTCTTTTTTTTTGCAACAGTACCGTTTGCGCATGCCATAAGCGAAACTGATTTTGACGAAGAATTCACTCCCGTTGCCTCCAAAAATGACCCCTTCGAAGGGTACAACAGGTTCATGACACGCTTTAATGACACCCTTTACATGGAAGCCCTTATTCCTCTTTCTAAGGGGTATGCGACTGTTGTGCCAAAACCCGCGCGCATGAGCATCAACAACGTTTTTAGAAACCTCCTCTTTCCCGTACGTTTTCTCAACAGCCTTTTGCAAGGAAGTCCCACAAAAAGTGCGGATGAATTGTTTCGCTTTGTTATCAACACCACCGCAGGAATTGGCGGTTTATTTGATGTCGCAAGCAACACCTTTGACATGCCTATTCACAACGAAGACTTGGGCCAAACCCTTGGGGTTTATGGCGTAGGAAGCGGGCCGCATCTTGTCTTGCCTCTGTTTGGGCCTTCTAACGTACGCGACACTTTTGGCCTCGTTGGCGACTCCTTTGCAAACCCCACAAGCTACATCCAACCTGACGCGCAAGCCTTAGGGGTCAAAGCCCTTAATCAGCTCAACAGCTTTTCTTTGCGCGAAGGCGAGTACGAATCGCTTCGCAACAATGCCCTTGATTTATACCCCTACTTGCGTGACTTTTATGAAAGCCGTCGCGAGACGCTGATTCGAGAATAACCATGGGCCGATTTTTACTATTTTTACTCTTACCCCTTTGGCTCTTTGGGGCAATCCAAAAAGACCAAATAGCCCCCATCATGAAATACAAAATCCAATCTGTTACCGACGTGCTTCAACAAGAAAATGTTGACAGAAAAACCCTCTCGGGACAGATTTTTGAAGAATTTGACCCTGTGTTTGACTTTGAACTCATGGCACGCCTAAGCTTAGGCACAGCCCAATGGCGCGCCTTAAGCGTCCAAGAGCAACAAGAATTTACCCTCCATTTCATCGCCAGGCTCAAACGCTCTTTTGTCGAAAAGCTTGAATTGTACTCCAACGAAGTTGCCGTGATTAAAGACGCAAAAGAGATGCAAATGGGCTCTAGCGCGCGGGTATTTTTGTTCACCGAACTCATCAGCAAAGAAGCCAACTATCAAGTGGATTATAAATTTTACGATGCCAAAGAGCGCGGGTGGCTCATCTACGATGTGGATATTTTGGGCGTGAGCATCGTGCAAACGTACCGCTCTCAATTTGAAGGATTTTTAAAAGACAACCGTTTTGAGGGTTTGATTAAATGGCTTCAAGAGGGCGTGGAACCCTAGATGCTTCTTCGCCTCTTCCGCGCCATCCTCGCCTACCCCCTTGCAAGTGTTGTACTTGTTACCTTGTGTGTTGGGCTTTTAGGAACCTACACGCCCCAACTGCAAATAGACGCTTCTTCAAAAACATTGATGTTGGAAGATGATGAAGACCTCCTTTTTAATGGCGTCATGAATGCCCGTTATGGCGGGGGAGATTTTCTTGTTATTGCCTTTAAGCCCCACGAAGACCTCCTTGCACCCCAAACCCTAAGCGCACTTAAAAAACTCTCCAATGAACTTGCTAGCCTCAATCGCATCGATTCGGTCATTTCTATCCTAAACGTTCCCCTACTCCAAAGCCCCGTGATGCCCGTGCGCGAGTTGGTGAAAAAAATCCCAACCCTAGAAGACGAACGGGTTGAAAAAGCCCTTGCAAAAGAAGAGTTTTTACAAAGTCCGCTGTACAAAAACAACCTCGTCAGTGCCGATTTCACCACAACTGCGTTGGTCTTAAACCTCACGCCTGATTTGCGCTACACCCAGTTAGAACAGCAAAAAAAAGAGCTTGAAGCCCTTAAAAAACCCACTGCCGCACAACGCCAACAGCTTCAACACACCCTGCAAAGCATCAAGTTTCACCGAGACACCCAACGGTCCATTGAGCACCAAAGCATCAAGCAAATTCGCACTATCATGGAAGATTACACCTCGCACGGTTCTTTGTTTTTGGGTGGGGTGAACATGATTGCGGATGACCTTATCACCTACATTAAGCACGATGTAGTATTTTACGGAGTGAGCTTACTCCTTTTGCTAAGCTTCACACTGTGGTTTATCTTTCGGCAATTTCGCTTCGTGGTACTCCCCTTGCTCATCTGCTTTTATTCGGTGTTGGCAAGTACGGGAACCTTGGGGTATTTTGAGTGGGAAGTGACGGTTATCTCTTCCAATTTTATCTCTTTACAGCTCATTATCACCATTTCCATCGTCTTGCATTTGATTGTGCGGTACCGTGAACTTGCCTTACGCTACACCAAAACTTCCCAAAAACGTCTTGTTTTTCTTACCCTTGCCTCCAAGGCAACCCCCTCTTTTTTTGCCATTGTTACGACGATTGCGGGGTTTGGATCACTCATTTTTTCCAACATTAAGCCCATTATCACCCTAGGGTGGATGATGAGCGTGGGGATTGCCCTTTCTTTGGGGATTGCCTTTGTTCTTTTTGGGGCGATTCTTGTGCTCTTGCCCAAAAAACGTCCCGTGCTCTCTTTTGAAAAACATTTTGCGCTCACCCATTGGTGTTCTTGGCTAGTCAAGCGGCACGGTAAAGCCATTCTCATCACAAGCGGTTTGATTTTTCTCTTAGGCGCCTCGGGTGCGAGTAAACTTGAAGTAGAGAACAGCTTTATCAACTACTTTAAATCCACCACGGAAATTTACAAAGGGATGGAAATCATCGATCAAAAACTTGGCGGTACTACGCCGTTGGATGTCATCCTCACCTTTACCCAAGACGAAGAAGCTCCGCTTGAAGAATTGGATGATTTTGAGGCCGAATTTGCCCAAAAGCAAAGCAAAGAGGAGTACTGGTTTAGCGCGCGAAAAATGCAAGTCGTCGAGCGCGTTCATGATTATCTTAACGCACAACCCGAAATTGGCAGTGTGCAATCTCTTGGCACCTTGCTAGAAGTGGGAGAAATCCTCAATGATGGCAAGCCATTAGATAGCTTTCAGTTAGCATTGCTCTACAACGAACTTCCTGTCCACTTTCGTAACCTCATCCTTGACCCCTACCTCAGTATCCCGCACAACCAAGTGCGCTTTTCAACGCGGGTTATGGATTCCCAAGAAGGCTTACGCCGCAATGAACTTTTAGCGCGCATCAACCACGACCTTGACGCCATGCTAGCCGACGACACCGCCACCCACCGCCTCTCTAGTTTGATGGTTTTGTACAACAACATGCTCCAAAGCCTTTACGCGTCTCAAATCACCACCTTGGGATTTGTGGTCTTGGTGTTGCTTGGCATGTTTTGGCTTTTGTTTCGCTCTTTAAAAGTCGCCCTCATCGCCATTGCCTCTAACATCATCCCCATGAGCATCGTCTTTGGCCTCATGGGTTGGGTGGGGTTGCCTCTTGACATGATGACCATCACCATCGCGGCCATTAGCATTGGAATCGGAGTAGATGACACCATCCACTACCTGCACCGCTTCCGCGAAGAATTGGCCCACGATTGGGACTATGAAGCAGCCATGGAACGCTCTCACCAAAGCATCGGATACGCCATGTATTACACCTCCTTTGCCATTATCTTAGGCTTTTCTATTTTAGTGATTTCCAACTTCATCCCAACGGTTTATTTTGGTCTTTTAACCGTCCTTGTCATGGCGATGGTCTTACTTGGCGCTTTACTCCTTTTGCCACGGTTACTCATCGTTTTTCGCCCCTGGGGCACATCTTATGTAAGGAATGCTCATGCGTCTTGAAACCCATACCATCCAAGCAGGGTGGGACCCCAAAAATGGCGAACCTCGTGTTGCACCTATCGTCCAAAGTACCACCTATGCGTACGACACAGCACAAAACGTCGCAGACCTCTTCGACCTAAAAGCCGCAGGGCATATGTATTCGCGTATCTCAAACCCCACGTGTGAAGTGCTAGAACAAAAAATAGCCCTTCTTGAAGGCGGCGTGGCTGCCCTTGCTACAAGCTCGGGACAGATGGCTTCGACGATTGCCATTGCCAACCTGTGTAGCGCGGGAGACCACTTCATTGCGGCGGGATCCTTGTACGGAGGAACAGTCGCTTTGTTTAGCAACACTTTTAAAAAAATGGGCATCGAGGTGAGCTATGTGGACGCCGAAGCTCCTTTACATGTACTAAAACAAGCCATTCGCCCCAACACCAAAGCCATCTTTGCTGAAACCATCGCCAACCCCGCCTTGGATGTTTTAGATTTTGAAAAATTTGCCGCCCTTGCCAAAGAAGCGGGGGTGCCTTTTGTGGTAGACAACACCTTTGCCACCCCTTTTTTATGCCGCCCTTTTGAGCACGGTGCCAACATCATCACCCATTCGGCCACCAAGTACCTCGACGGCCATGCCGTAGCCGTAGGCGGGCTCATCGTAGACAAGGGTGATTTTGACTGGACCAATGGCAAATTTCCCCAGATGACCGAGCCAGACCCCAGTTACCACGGCGTTGTTTACACCAAAGACTTTGGCACTCTTGCCTATATCGTCAAAGCAAGGGTGCAGTGGATTCGCGACCTTGGCGCCTACCTTAGTCCGATGAATGCTTTTTTAATCAACCTTGGCATGGAAACCTTACATGTAAGGATGCAACGCCACTGCGAAAACGCCCAAGCCTTGGCCGAGTTTTTGCAAAACCACCCCAAGGTCGCTTGGGTGAATTACCCTGGACTTTCCTCCCACAAGCACCACGAACGCCTCAAGCGCTACTGCGCAGGGGCCAGTGGTGTGCTTACCTTTGGGGTAAAAGGAGGACAAGAAGAGGGGGAAAGGGTGATGAATACCCTCAAACTTGCGCGCATTCTTGTCCATGTGGCAGACCTTCGCACTTGCGTACTGCACCCTGCCTCCATGACCCACCGCCAACTCGACGAAGACGCGCTCAAAGCCGCGGGCGTGAGCCCAGATCTCATTCGCGTGAGTGTAGGACTAGAACACATTGAAGACATTAAAGCAGACTTTGAACACGCCTTAAGCCAACTCTAACGCACACCTCTCTTGGGCGCAAGACGCCCAAGATTTTTTCATCAACCCAGTTTTATTTTTACTTAACATCAACCATTTTTCGCGGGCAGGCTAAGGGATAGTTTGGAAAAGTTTTTTTACCAAAGTGTTTTTGTTGCCTTTTTTTAACATTCCTTTAACCCCAAATTTCTTACAATACCTCACGAGCAACCCGGCCTAAGTTTAGGTAAACATCAGTTGACGCTTTCGCTACACCTGCCCTGTTAATCCCCCTCACAGTCTTGCTCACCATCTTTACATGTAAAGGAGAAAACATGGGCGTTGAAGCACACAAACCCTTGTTGGAGAGTATCGGAGTTGACGTCGAGCGTCATGCAAAAATGATGGGCATGGGCCTTGGTGCTTACCAAAACCTCTTTATGTCCCAAGAAAACCGTCCTCAGGGGATGGCCTATTTTGATTGGTTTATGAGCGAGATTCAAGGGGAGCGCATCGCCGAAATCAACGCCTTGCGCGCGCAAAAAAAGCCCGCGGTGGGTACCTTTTGTATTTTCGTACCCGAAGAGATTGTCACGGGTGCTGGCGGGGCCTGTTATGGCCTGTGCGGCGGTTCGGCCGCAACCATCGCGGATGCCGAAACGGAACTGCCGCGCAACATTTGCCCTCTTATCAAATCTGCCCACGGGTTCAAACTCCAACGCACCTGTGCCTACACCCAATCTTCGGACTTCATCTACGGCGAAACCACCTGTGAAGCCAAGAAAAAAGGGTGGGAAATCCTCAACAAACACCACCCTGTGCATGTCATGAACATCCCCCACATGAAGCGCGACAAAGACCTCGCTTTATGGCAAGAGGAGATTAAAGAGTTCAAAGAGCACATCGAAGAAGTCACAGGCGAACCGTTGAGTCTTGAAGCCATGAAAGAAGGGGTGCGTACTATCAACGCCAAACGCGCCGCCTTGCAGCGCCTTGATGCCTTGCGCGGCATGCATCCAGACATCATGCCCATCAGTGGCAAAGATGCCTTGTTTATCACCCAAATGGGCTTTTTGGACGACCCCAAACGCTACACCCAAAAGGTCAATGCCCTATGCGATGAACTGGAAGAGCGCGTCGCCCAAAAAACTTCCGTTTTCCCCGCCAACACCCCACGCCTCATCGTCCTTGGAACCCCTTTTGCGCCACCAAACTGGAAACTTCACCATGCCGTTGAAACCACTGGGGGCGTCATCATCAACGAAGAATCTTGCATCGGACACCGTTATTTTAAAGACAACGTAGACATTGAGGGCGTGGAAAACGAAGAGGAACTTTACAAAGCCCTCATGGAACGCTACAGCAAGATTGACTGCGCCTGTTTCACTCCCAACGAAGGGCGCATCGAAAAGATTTTAAACATGGTTAAAGAGCGCCAAGCCGATGGGGTCATCTACTACACCCTCTCCTTTTGCCACACCTACAACGTCGAGTCCAAACTGGTCTTAGACGCCATGGAAGAAGCGGGCATCCCTGCTCTTGCCATCGAGTCGGACTATTCGCCCGAAGATGCAGGGCAAATCAAAACCCGCGTGGAAGCCTTTTTAGAAAGCATTGCTTTTAGCCAAAAAGCACGCGCATTTAAAGGCCTGTAAGTGTACTGGGGCGTGGATGTCGGCTCAACCTACACCAAAATCGTGGGCGTCAATAGTGCGGGAGAGGTATGCCACGCTCACACCATTCCTACCATCATCAACCAAGATGAGATTGTCAAAGAAACCCTCAAACCCTATCCTGTGCGCATGCTTGTGGCCACAGGATACGGGCGCTATCTGCTTGAAAACGCCTTCGGGTGCCCTGTCATTAGCGAAATCAAAGCCCACGCGCGCGGGGCCTACCACGCCTTTGCGCAAAGCGACATGGTCATCGACCTAGGCGGCCAAGACAGCAAGGTCATCAAGCTTGATGGGCACGGGGGATTTGTGGATTTTAAGATGAACGACAAATGCGCGGCAGGAACGGGAAAGTTTCTTGAGATTGCTGCGGCGCGCCTTGGCATGGAGATGGATGCTTTTGCCCAAGCGGGGTTTGAAGCGGATAAGGAGCTGACCATCTCTAGCATGTGCGCGGTTTTTGCCGAGTCTGAGCTCATCTCTCTCATTGCTCAAAAAGAGCGGGTGGAAAACATCTGCTACGGGGTGCATGACGCCATCGCTAACCGCCTTGCGAGCATGGCGCGGCGCTTTGCCAGCACAAGCGCCCACATCACCTTTAGTGGCGGTGGGGCACGCAACCCTTTTTTGGTGCATTTGCTAGGAAAACTGCTTGAAAAACCCCTCCACACTGCCCCGCACCCCCAACTCATGGGTGCCCTAGGCGCGGCGCTCAGTGGTCTTAGTGTAGCGCCCTAAGGTACGAGGTCGCTGAGCGCGCGCCCGGGGTATTGTGGGCAATCCACTCGGCACGTTCGCGCTCCATCTTGGTCTGCACAATCCCCGCAAGGACCACGTGGCACTGCACTGCATGGACATGCACGTTGGAGCCGTAGATGTGTTTGTCTTGAAAAAGGCGGGTTTTTACGTCGCTTAAAATCGCAAGGTTGCGGTACGTGGTGCAATCCCCTTGCGTGGCCTTGGGATGAAAATACGCAATCACTTCACGGATACCCTCGGTCTCGTTGGCGATGCGCAACAAACGTTCTTTGTGGGCTACGTCTTCGTACTCCCCAAGGAGATACACCGTCCCATAAAAACTCTCTACCCCCACATAATACACATCTGAAGCGCTTTCTTCCGCAAGGCGTGACTGAATGGAAAGCTTAATGCGTTTATCTGTAGCCATCGTCCACAACGGGCGGCGATCAACGGTAATGGCATAGGCATCGTAGACACTCGTGCCGTGCAAGAGTGTCATTGGTGGCGCACACCCGTTCAAGAACACTCCGACTATCATCCACCACCAACCCCGCACAGGCACTCCTTTTTTTGAGAAGTATTATACCAAGAGGTGTAAGGTTTTCTTTGTTTTTCTTGTGCTATAATTCCGCTCCTTCACAATGGAGGGTATCTGACCCTGGTGGGCAGCACGGGCTTCAAACCCGATGTCTGGGCGGTTGACCGTTTGGAGGCAGGTTCGATTCCTGCACCTTCTCGCCATTACATGTTCGATAAACTCCAATAGTGTCTAGAGATCCCCCAATTCAAGCTATGCCTTCAATATTTCTGCATCTGCTCTATGACAAACCCCACACCTTCAAAACTATCAGGATAAGCATTTTGTTTTTTAATTTGCTGGCGCTCTTTGGCATACAGCATTGATGGGTTCTTTGGAGGCGGAGTGGGCGGGTAAAGCCAAGTGGGGCGCCTGAATTCATCAAAGCACCCCAAGCAAAAGTCTTAAGGCGCTTTGATTTACCTCTTTCTATCGCAGCAAGCCAAGCAAATGGATTGCAAAACTCTTGGTTATCTTGGAAGTTTTCCCACTAGCTCCTTAAAACACCTAATTTCCTCCGACAAAAGCCCATTGGTGTTTGTTATGCTTTGCGCCATTTCATAAGCTCGCATCACCGTTTCCACATCATCTGATTTAAAATCATGGTTATGGTTTTTTGAAACACCGTCTAGCCCTTCCCAGGGCACTAAACATGGATGAAGTTTTTTCTCTTTATCTTTTTTTACCTTATCTTTAGCGTCTTGAGGGATGTCTAGCTTTTGCCATCCATTAAGGATATGAAAGGCATTCCAACGCATCTTTTCTGTGCGGGCTAGGTCTTCTAAAACATCTAGTGGGATGTAGGCAGCCAATGTCTTAGCTCCTTTGATATCATCCCATAGCATAGTGCCACCATGCACAAACCATCTTTGCATGGCTTCTTGCTTGATAGTCTCAAAGTCGCCTTGAAGGATTGCTTCTTCTAAATACTTGTTGATGACTTTGAGTTTGACAAAAAGATGTTCCACTTGCATGCGGTTGGAGTCTTTTAAAAATGGGTCTAGGTTTTTCCATTGTTGGGCTGGAGAGAGGTTTTCTTCATTATACCCATGTAAGTCATTGTATCTGGCATTGGTTTGGATAGCCATATTATCTAATGCTTCATTGACGATGACATCATGGGCGCAGATTTTTTTGAACTCTCCAAAGGTAAAAAGATTTTTAAACACCCCTTCTTTACCTGCATCTACAAGGCTTGCGATCATCTCATGACTATCAGCAAATACAAATACCTCTTTATATTCAAGCAAGCTTGCTTTGTTGCGCACCAGTCGCATGGCATCTGCAAAGCTTTGTTGGGTGTTGCGTTTACAAAAGATGATTTGGTCACATGGGAGCTCTTTTTGGGCATAAAATACACTCTCTTCATGAAAGGCTATTTTCCAATAGGCACAATCAAGCTCTATGGGATAGGTTTTTAAAAAGTGCTGTTTTTTAGATTCTATCTCTTCATCATAGATAGTGACTTCGATGGGTTTGCCATTATAAAAATGCCCTAGGTTAAGCACCCTGTAAAGCACACTCATTCCTGCCGTATCTGCTCCGATGATAGCTACTCTAACTACATCTTCACCCATGGTATCTACATTGCTCCCTAGTGGCAAACGCATAAAAAGTGTTTGGGCTGCATGGTCATAGGTGTTAAAGCCTTTGATATTTAGGTTTTTAAATAGTGGGCTTTGGAGTAAGGCTTCGTTTTCTCGGTGTTCTAGGTGAACATAGAGCTTTGGCTCGTCCGCTTGCATGTTTGCTAGGGTGATGGCGATTTCTAAATTACAGATATCACTTCCTGTGAGAGCGATGATGGATTTGGCACGCTCTGCTTTGGCTTTTTTGGCTATTTTTGCATTGGTAGCATCACCATGTAAAACAATAGCCCCACGAAGGCGCATGAGCTCTACATTGGGATTGCTCTCATCTGGTTCGATGATGACAAGCTTGGTGTATTTTTGCTTATGATTATCTAGGATATCTTCAGCTAACACCACACCCATATGTCCTAAACCACAGATGATACAGTGACCCTTTGCTTGAAAGCTCAAGAACCACCATTTATTGAGCTCTTGGAAAAAGAAAAAGATAATCAACATAGCAACTGAAAGCGGTGCAGTAAAGGCTGCGATTTTTAAAAAAATAGAGCTTTGGATATCTTCTATGTCTCCATCTCCCCCAAAAAAGCCATAAATGCTATAAAAAGCTTCTGGTATTCCAAGACCAAGTTGAAATACATAGCCCAAGAAGGCAGAAATGACAGTAATGATGGCTAGGATGAGTACGATGTTATTAAGTGATTCTTTGGTTGTTTTCAATTGGGGTTTCCTTTTTGTGTTTAATTATTCATGCAATTTATACATAAGCTCATCGCCAAATGTCGAACTAGCAAACAGGCTAAATGTTTTATTTTTCATGTTTTTTGCTTGGGTTTAATCGATAACAAGCTACATCCACTTGACTATAAAGGCTTTGTCTGTATTTTTAATGTGTTTTGACAGAAGGAAGATTTTAGGATTTACTTTGTTTAATTGTTTATATTGCTCTAAGATTCCACTAAAGCCCATTGTTAAATCATCGTATAGCCCATTATATTCAAAATACGATTGAGCTATCATGGCTTCTAAAAAATATGATTCACTTTTATAAGGGCTACTTCTTATATAGTGCAGTTTTTCTATCAACCCTACAATATCTTTTCGAACCATGTCTTTTACAGGCTGCTGAGACATTTGGATAATTGTTTCTAATAGAATTTTCCTGTGAATTTTATCGTGGGAGGCTAATATTTTATTTTCCTCTAAAGACTTTTTTGCAAAGCCTAGTCTATTGGATTTAATATCTCCCTCTATACTCAAAAAAAGATTTTCAATAAAATCATCCTTTGTCTTCTGGGCTTCTAGCTCTTTTTTCTTGTATTTATCATTTAAGAGCAAGCTTTGCACCATGCTACTGATTCTACTTAGCGCCACAGAGTGTTCAAAAGCTGTAAAATCGATATAGTTTGATAGCGACTTAAATGCCAGATTGTTAGTTGGTTCATCAACACTCATGTCTAACTTAACTGGAATGATGCATTTTTTATAATCTATTGCAGTGAGGAGTTCTGCACGCACCCACTCACTTGCCTCTGCATCAAACCTTGGTCTTGAGTATTGAGATAAAAATATTAAAAAAATCTTTGTATTTTTTATTGCTGGCACGATTTCTTCATCATGTTTAGCACCCTCCAACTCAGAGGGCGCAAACCAATAGGAAATGTTTTTTGCAGTTAATTCTTGTAGAACATCTCGCACAACAGACTCATCTTTTGAGCTGTATGAAATAAATAAGTCTTCGCCCATTCCCTCTCCATTCTATTATCTGCCGTAAAAGTACCTCCATTGCTTTTCGTAGAATCTTTAAGCAATTCTTAGGCCTTTTTTACTGTATTTTTGACTAGCGATTTTGGTTAGTTTTTGTATTTATTTATTTGTGCTCTAATGTTTTGAACCGTTTTGTCTGCTTTGTCGTGCATTGCTCCATCAATAAGAGAGTTTTTATCATCTGTTTTGAGCTGTTCCAGCTGAAATTCAATGACCTCCACTTTGTCTAACTCTCCTTTATTCTTGGCGATTTCTAGCTCTTTCGCAAGCTGGCCAATTGTACTTTCATTCTTAGTTTGATTTGACTTATTTTGACTTAAAATTTTATCAAATGTATCTTCATTAAGAATGGTTATTGCAATGCTATCACCACTGCTAACCTTTAGCGAAACCTCAGTTGCTAGGGCTGTTTTATCATCTATTATTAATTTTCTTTCCACCTCTTTTTTAGAGATATTGGTAACATCTTTATAGTAAAAAGCTTGGGATTCTTTCTTGAAAAATCTATCTTGGATGAAGTCATAATGAGCTGAAAAAACATCGATTTTTTTATCACTTAGAAAAATGTATTGTATATATTGTGTAGCAAATACAACTCCACTGGAAGACTTCCAAAATGAGAGCAAATTATGCCTATTTAAAGATTCAGAGTCCTTTTGAATTAGTGAAGCATCGCGTAAGATTATTGGTTTTTTATCTGCTGATACAATATCATCCTCGGTCAAGCCACAGCATCTAAGTGCTTCTGCACATATATCTTCATCGACCAATTGTTTTATCCTGTCATCAACAATTTTAGATAATTTTATATAATTTGGCATCTTGCTCAATAGCCCCCATTTATAAGTGGATATATCACTATCTAGGCTATCTGCGACAGGCTTTATTTCATCAAAGGTTTGTACTGCACTTTCGAGTTTTTTGATTTCAAACTCAATATTTTTCTTTTGATTGGCCTCATTTAATACCAAACCAAGCACCAAAAAACTAATCCCCATGGCCGAAAAAGCAAGCAATGATTGCTGAAAGAACATTAGCACAAATATACCGCCGCCAAATAGAAGTGCGGCTATAACCCAGTAAGTTGAGGTGTTAGGGAAGCCAGATAGACTCTTTCTTAATTCACCAATCTTTGATTTAAGTTCTTCAGATTCTGTGTCAATTCTTTTTAAACACTTATCAATTTCACTTGCTTCGTCACTTAGAATTCCAACTATAGAACCCAGCATTGGCCTATTAAAAAACCTCCACATGGATTTTTTAGCATTAGACTCAAGATCAATATTTTGGTTTTCTAGCTCTTCTTGGATGTTGTTAATCTGTTTTGAGTAGGGATTGTTGATGTGAGGAAATATTTCAATTTTATTTTTTTCAATTAGCATTTTATCCAGCTTTGATCTTACTTGAATCAAGCTTTGCAGTGAAGCTAAAAGTTTCTTTGTGGGCGTGAAGGAGGATTTTACTTTGCCAACACTATCAATAATTACAACCTGTTTTGCGCGGGAGAGTATTATCAAATCATCTTCTTTTTCAATTATTTCTGAAAAATCAAAATTTTCATAGATATCACATATTTTTTCTTCTTTTTCATCCCAGAGTGAAATTAAATTACCTACCAAACTAAGCATTCTCCCAGATGGCAGTATCTTTACTTCTCTTATAAAATCAGTTAAACCATTTAGCTTATAAAGCAAACTTCCATTCATTTTTCTATATATTGCAGAAGAATTATCAGATAAAATATATATATAAGGATCACCAATTTTGATATCTTTCAAGGCTGCGAGCTTGGCATCTATAGAGTAGATTTCCTCTCCATTAAATTCCCAGCTTTTTACCCCTCCAGATGTTATAAAAATAACATAAGAGTCATTAATATCAATAGCCTTAATAGGGTGCTGACTTTCTAAAGTGCCTTTCAATGAACCGCTCTTGCTCCAAAAATTTGCACAATTATCTCTTGATACTGTTAAGAAGTTACTGTCGTCTAGCTTGTATACTCCGACAACAGTATCCTTGTGTCCACTTAACTCTTTTTCTATCTCTTCATCAGCGTTTTTGTATTGGATCACTTTATGCATGGGGTTCCAAGATAAGCTTATGTTGTCGTCGAATCGTTGTTTACGCACTTCGTCAACTCTTATATTTTTATCAATTTTTATCACACAACACCTCCATTTTTGTAGTATTTATTCATTGTATAGTCTAGCTTCGTGGTTTACACATAGACTCATCGCCAAATATATCTTTTAATTGCTTGACCCACTTGTAAATTTCCAAAAGCAGACCAAATTCCCGCCACAAGGACTTCATGCGAGTAATCGTACCGAATCTTTCTTTGACATTGTGCCCAGAAGGTTCTTGATGACATGGAAAATTCCTTTTTTAGGTATTTGGTGATGCGAGTTTACAAATCCTGTGCGACAGGGTTTGTCGTGTGGTGAAACAAAAGGATTATTGTCATAAAAAAAGTCTTTGGTGGCGCTGAAAGTGTTGGCATTTCTTTACCATCCAATCCACCTCATTGCACAATTTCATGATGAAATATTGCAAATGTGGCATCAAAAGAGATTCGTTTTGGTTTTTAAGTACTCTCCCAAAATCTCCCCATGGTCAAATACGAGCTTTTTTGGGTCGATGCTACTAGGGTGGATAACTAATGCTTTTTTGGCATCATCTTCCCCGTGAGGCTCGCCAGAAGCTTTACATGTAAAGACCACTGAAACTGTATGAAACCTAGGGTCGCGTTTAGGGTTTGAGAATACACCTAGCAGATTTAGCTCTTTTACATGTAGAGTGGTTTCTTCTTTCATCTCCCGCACGAGGGCATCTTCTACGGATTCGCCTATGTCAACAAACCCTCCAGGAAAGGCAAGCCCCAAAGGAGGGTTTTTGCGCTCGATGAGCACTATACCCTCAAATACTCCTTTGTCATTGTATATCTCAATAATGCCATCAGTTGCTAAAAATGGGGTTTTAGGTTGCCAGCTCATTTGGGCTCCTCATCAAATTTGATGTCCAATGGAACAATGTATCCATTTGGGTCGTTTTTATTAAACAAGGATAAAGTATTGGTTTTCAGCCTTCACAAAACTCTATGACCATATAGCCAGCCTCAGCCAAATAGTTTGGTAGATACACAAATGAATATATATCATATATAACGGTAAGCTTAATGCTGTTCTTGTTAAAATCTTTTAGTGGCAACAGGCAGTCATGCTCTTTTTTGCATTTATCTTTTTCTGGAGCATATTTCCAGCCGTTTAAATGGTGAAAAGAATTCCACCTATTGTGTTCCATTCGTATCATTTTTTCAAACAACGTATCAAAACTACTTGGAAAATACTTAACAACATATTCTTTTCCTTCATATAGCTTATTTAACTCTTTTGAAAATTCAATCAAATCATTCTCTTCGAATCCAATCTTCTCTCCATCTGCCACCAATTTTCCAAAAATTATTTTTTGATTTGACAATCTTAGTTTCTCTTTGTTTGAATTATCTGACCGACACTTGAACCTTTGCAGCCCCATGGCTTTAAGTTTCATGTCTATGTGTTTTGCTTGGGATATATTTGACAATTTATCACTGTATTTTGATTCAAGAAACCACTTTTTTTGTATTTCTACTTCGTTTTCCTTGGTGAATAATATTTTGTCCTTATCATACACATCACCATACCCATAGTGAATTAACTGTGCAATTTTATCATTCTCGTCATCCACAAGAATCCTATAGGTTAAAATATCATTTATATTGCCAAAAGTAAAAAACTTGTTAAATTCACTGATGTTGTTATTTATAGTTTTGCTTAATTGCAACTCATTGTAAATGCCAAAGAGTACGTTCGGCATAAATGCTTTGTTCACTGATTTTTGAAAATAAACTCTACTGTTTAGCGCAACAGCACATTCTAAATTTTTATCTTCTTCATCAAAACAAACAATCACATTTTCTAAACTGTCTTCATGCCACACAGTATCTTCATAAAATTCAAGATAGCTGCTGTCCAACTTAACGGCTTTTAACTCAATATGGGGGAAATTGTTTTCCTTGTAATATATTGTTTTTTTCAGTCTCTTTAATAAAGCATCCGCATTTTTATCTATTATGTAAACAATGTGTTTATTTTCGTTTGGCAGATGCGACAACAGAACAATTTTATATAATATTTTTTCAATCAGCACCCCATCCCCAATTAAAATGGTTTTGAAGGGCGCATTGCTATCTATGTAGGATAAACTATTTCCATCAATCGAGTGCTTTAAGAATAAGTCATTAGCAACTTCATCATAAAAAGAAAAGGTCTTAATGTTTATTCTCTTCTTATGCTCGCCTATGAAGCTCGTGTGGAAAATCATATCTAGTTCTTTATTTTGTATGTGAACTATAAGTTTTACATCTGTTTCTTCACTATATTTGTCTATTATTATTTTTGTTAATTCTATATTATACCTATCGCAACCAAGATCAATAACCGCATTTTTCATTGTTGAAAAATTAAGCAATTTGTAAATATTTTCATCAAAAGCATCGCACACAAATACCCCAAACCCTTTTTCTCTATAACTCTCAATAAATTGATTGTTTGGGTCTGATTCGATGATAATAGTATTTGCTACTTCACCAGCACTTAGACAACTTAAAAAATATCTGTTGACATTACTAAGTCCAAATACTGCCGTGTAATCTTTGGCGAAAGCATCATCTACCAACTTTTTATCAAAATAATCTTTCATGAAAAAAACTGCGGCTACAAAAAAGATGGTTATTGTTGCACTAATGCTGGCCAAAAATAATAAAATATTTGATCCTGCATTTTCGGGAAAATTAAGTCCAAACATAGGGATAGTGCCCAGTAAAGCATCGAAAATATTTACACCGCCGAATATAAATCCGAGTAACCCAAAAAATAAAGTTAAACTAGCAAATACGCCAGAAATTACATTTTTATGAAGGATTGCCGTATGCATCATATTTTTTGATTTTTTAAAATCATCTGCAACATCGAGTAATTGTTGCATTATTATTTTAATATACTTGTTTTTCATCCTAGCTCCTGTGTTGATGTTTTAGATTGAGTAAATACCATGGGTTTATTTTCTTTTGCCCTAAGAATTACACTTCGACACAAAAAGAAAAAAGCTATCGTCAAAACACCAAAGAAAAATGGTGCAGCTTTAAGAGGCGTTGTTTGAAAATTGTTTTTTAGGAATTTTTGAAATTCGGTTGTGAGTGATGATGGGGTCATTGAGGCTCCTTAAAATGGTATTTCATCGCTATCTGTGTCGTATGTTGGCGTTGAAGATTGTTGAGGCCATTCTATCTCCTTAAACATCTTTGTTAGCGCTTTAAGCTCCTTTTCTTTTTTTGCAATTAATTCTTTAGTCTCTTGAATTTGTGGATTTCCATGCACCCATCTCTCAAAAGCATTCTTTGATCTGTGCTCGTCATACATGTCATCATAATACTCATTATACTTTTCCATAAATTTTTCAATTTCTTCAAGATCATTAAGGCTAAAAGGGTTTTCACTACTCGAATCTTTATCATAAAATTTGTCCCAAGTGCCTATGTTCTTACTCTTGGTTGTCTTAATCTCTTCTCTGACTTCTCGTGTGCCATAATCTACCGCTTTCAATAGCGCTTCTTTATCAAATATATTAAAATTTATAGGGAGCTGAAGAAGTTTATAATTTTTTGATATTTTTCTTTTTTGTTCAATTGAAAAACTTATTTTTTCATTTATTTTCTCCAATACCGCCAAGCTAAAATTATCAGCATTATCTAGGTAAAAATCAAATGTATCAGAATCTATCGAACTCCAATTAAACTCATAATCTACAGTGATATGCTCAAAATATTTTCTGGTGATAAATTCTTTAATATCAAATACAAAAAGCTTATTAAGCTCCTTTACTATAAATTCTTGAGTTTTTTTAGTATCAAGATATCTCCACAGATCACACTCTTCAAAACCATCATAACTAATTTTTAATCCATCGTATAGATAAATATAGCACCCTGAATATAGGTAGTCTTTAAAATCTATCGTAGAAAATCTATTATAAATGTTTATTATTTCCTTTCTTGGATTTTCGGTCTTAAAATACTCTTTTAGTGACTCGTGGTGACTTGCACCTCTGCTTTTAAGATTATTGGATTTTATTTCATTGTTCTGCCAGTAATCAGAGTATAATAATTCTGAAAAACCATATTTGTCAACACTATTAATGCTAGTCATCCTTAAATCCTTTCTCTTCCAAATAAATTTTTTTAAATTCATCTAAATATTTTTCAAAATCTAAAACATCATTAGCGTAATCATAAAAATCATATTCACATTTATAGGCATTTCTATAATCACTTGAAGCCATTCCGTATATATAATCATCCCACTCTACAGGGGGCTGATCTCGCTCATATAAATCTTGATTTAAATTGGCAAATTCACATTCTGCATTATTTTGACAATCACTTCTCCATTCATCAAAATCTCCATGCATTTTACTATTCAGTTCAATATAGTCTTCATCATAAATAACGCCTTCAATAATATCTTCCAAATAGCGCTCTTTGATTACATGAAATGCACCACGCTTGGTTAAATTTTCAATATCACATTTTTTACAAAAGGCACCTTCGAGCTGTTCGCTCGTTCTAACACAGTGACAATTATCACAAACATATTCCTTTATTTGGGATTCAAGGTCAAAATCTAAATAATCTTCTCCAATCAAAGCCATATACAACCTGAGATAATTATTATTTATTAAAGAGTAATTATTCATCCAGGCGAGGTTGTCAATATTCTCCTCCTTCGGCTCCTCTAGTATGAATTTATTCAAACCCACTGCACTTACCACACTCTTGAAGGTTGAATCAAATTTTTCAAAATTTTCAATACCATACTCTTCAAGTTGTTCCGGAGTTACTTCGATTGCCTCATAGCTTTTTTTCGTATATTTTTTATTTTCTTTGTCAAAGCAAGTATCTAAAACAAATTTTAAGCCTTGAATTTTCTTTACTTCTGGAACATCACTATCAAAATCATAAATAGCCATCAAGTTATCAAAGTCTTCTTTGTATAAATGCTCAATAATCTTATCATTAAACATAATCATTAAGATTTCTAACTTTTCAAATTCATTCAAATGAAACAGATGGTGCATAAAGTTTTTAAGCTTAAATATTATTTCATCATGTCTCACCATCAAGTCAAATGATATAGATCTATAATACCCTCCAAGCTTTACATGTAAAGCCCTTTTATTTTGGCTTATATGTTCTTCAACTACTGTAGTAAACTGCCTATGGAAAAACTTCATAAGAGGTTGTTTGTCTATATCTCTTTCAACTAGAAACGGTTTTATGTGGGTATGTAATCTACTCCAAGTTGAAAGGGGCAGTATGAGTTCTTCTTTATTTTCTCTTCTTGGGTTTTTGGTTCTAATTGGCTCATGGTATTCATTGATAATTGCTTTTTTAAATACCTCCTCATCTTCTAAATCTTCTGAGAGGACTTCAAGCAGTTCTTTTTCACTAAGGCCATCTTTGGAGGTGTAGATATAGCCAAAGACTTTATCTACTAGGATAGGTTCGTGGTGATAGAGTGTTGAAAGGTTTTCTATGAACTCTTCAATGATTCCTTCAGTGCTATCACTTAAGGTTTGCTTTTCTTTATCGCCATAACTAGACCAGTTTTTTATCTCTTCAATGGCGATTTTAAGATACAAGGGGGAGTAATCTGCTTTTTTCCATTGCTTTAATACATTGCTTTTTTGGTCTTCTTGGAGCTTTCTATTTTCCAAAAAGAGAAGTGAAGTGAGCAGCTCTTCTTTTTTAGACTCAAGGCTGTCTTGGGCGATGTCAATGAGTTGAGCTTTTTCTACACTTTTTTCAAACAGATTAAAATAGTGGCTATCCTCTTCGTATTTACTATCTTTTAATACAGTAAATACAATTTTGAGTTCTTTTGGCAATAGTTCTGGTAGCCATTGCAAGTAATCTTTTTTTTGCAACTGATCGAGTGCATCGATAAAGATTGTGGTAGGTGTTTTTATGGAGGAGAGAGCTTCTTTGATTTGAGCTTGGAATTTATTCTCATCAGATTCATAACTTTCTATTGGTGCAATAATCTTTTTTTCTTGAAGCTCATCGCAGATGGATGTGAGTAATGCTTTTAGAGTGGTGGAGCTCTGTGTAGCGCCTACGAAGCGGTAGATTAGATCTGCGTCATTTAGATTTTGTTCTGCTTCTTCAATGGCTTTTGCCATGAGAGAGGATTTTCCCATGCCTGAAGGGCCATAAATAACAAGGGGTTGTTTTGTTTCCTGGTTGCTTAGGTATGTAGCAATACGAGAAAGTGTCTTTTCTCTTCCTAAAAAGCCTTTTAATTTATCGTTTTTAAACTTTTGTTGTTGGGCTAACTCTTTTTGCAGAGGCGTAAGGCCACCAGTTTGTTCTTTTTGCTTATCGATAGCACCCTTGAGATGTTCGTAAAAATACTTTTCAAATGCTTCAAAGTTACTTGATTCACACTCTTTAACAGATTTATAACTAGCTCGGTGAATGTTTTTTTCAAGCAGGGTATTTCTGAGGTTTTCTTTGAAAGTCTTGGCACTGGATTGCAAAGACTCTTCTTGGTCAACATAATCTCCACTTGGGCTACCAATAGTTCTCAAATAACCAAATACATACTCTTTATCCATAGTATTGCTTTGGCTAGAAGTTTGGAGGCCATATTCTGTGATACCCTCAATGGCCTCTGCTTCGGTAGCGGAGGTGAAGTATTTTTTATAAGCTGGAGTTAATTCGTCTAGTGTCGCTTTGGCTGCTTCTTGGAGTGTCTCTCTAAGTGCGTTTTCTTCTGCTTCCCAGTTTTCATAGATGGCATATTCATCTCTTCTTGGTTGAAGGATATGGGCTGTTGAATTTTCGTATTCATGAGGGATTTGGTTTTTGTCTTCTTTGTACCATTCATCCAAGAGTTCAAGTTGTGTTGTTTGCCTTGGTTCCTTATATTTAATGATTTTTCCATCTTTATCTTTTTGCGGTTTGTATGTGATGGTGATAGACTTATTGTTTTTAGTAATGTAGCCACGCAATAATTCAAACTCTTTTTTCTCTATCATATAGGACAAAGGAATATAGCCGTATCTATCTCCACACATTATGAGAAAGTTTGGATGAGGGAAGTGTTTACACGCTTTTACTTCCTCCAGACAAACTTCAAGGGTTTTTTGATCAAGCTGGGCTTCGTTGTTTACGCCCCATCTAAGATCAATTGGCTGGAAGCTGTAGCCTTGTTCTGTGCAGTACTTATCAATTCTAGGAAAAACCCTCGTGTGTAAAACTTCACGCTCTTTTTTAAAATCACTAAATGTTGAACTTATAAAGAGACGAAAAGTGTTTGTTTGCATGGGGATTCCTTTCTAATTCCAAATCGATGAGGCTTTTACATGTAGCTCTTTGATGGTATCGCCACTAAGCCACTTGAAGGAGCTGTTTTTTTCTAAAGGTGTGAACTTTTTTTGGTTTAAGATGTCTGAAACGGACTCTATGTAGATTGCTAGGCTATGTTCATCCTTTACATGTATGAACATAAACAGATACACATTGTTCCAGTTGCTTTGGTATTTTTGTGCTTGCCTGTATAGGTCTCCGCCTTTTTGTACTGCTTTTTCAAAAAGAGAGCTATTGGCGTAACTTCTGTATTTTACGTCCATGAGGTAGGCGTTTATCATCTCGTTTTTATCATTGAGCTTGATAACAAACAAATCGGGTGATGTCATAAAACGCTTGATTGTGTCTGAGGCATTTATGTCTTCTAGCACGGAAGTCTTTTGAATGAAAGATATAGAATTGCCCAGAATATTTTCTGCGCCAAACTTTTGCACCACCAGTTCATTTTTGCTCAAAAAAACTTCCGCCAGAGTTTCGGCTATCCTGCCATCGTAGTTTTCATAATCCACGCTGCTTTGTAGCTTTGCGTCATAGCGGATGGCCTCAAAAGCCTTTTCAAAACCTATGTAACGACCGCCTTTTATGCCCTCAATATCGTCTTTGCCAAGCCCCCACCATGATGGAAACAAAGAGTAATTAAGATACAAGCTTGGCATCTGCTCACCCTCTTGGTATTTTCCCACAAGAGGCATTGAGTAGGTTTTTGGTTCAAACTTTGGCGGCGTTTTAACATAAAGGTAAAAGAGCAAACTTAAGCGCTTTGATGCTTTGCTGCGAAATAGACTCGCCAAATGAGATTTGAGCGTAAAGTCAATATCATCTTCTTCTATAAGCTCTTCTGGCTTTTTTAAATCCTTGAGCACTTTTTTTAATTCATCCTCATTCCATAGTACCTTTCTAGCTTCCCAAAAAAAGTTTGATTCGAGTGTCTTAAAATACGAAGAGGCTTGGGGATTTTCTAGGATTTTTGCATTGACTATCATAGAAACACCTTCTTTTTTAACATGAAAGCAGTTTGCCTCTAGGTAGTTTAATACGCACTCCCTCCATTTGGGGTTTTTGTGCAAGTGTGCCTTGACTTCAGTAAGCTCTGCCCAATCCACACTGCCTTTTGCTTGAACTTCATAGCCCATTTCTTTGAAATGTTGCAAAGCAAAGGTTTGTATGTTTTTTGTATTGAGTTTTTTTGTTTTATCATCTTTTACACCAATCTGTTTCTTCAGATGGGCAATGAATTTTTCAAAATTCTCTTTCCCGTTTTCAAAAAGATCTACATATTGGCAACCGCTTAGCCAATACTCCATCGCCTCTTGGGGCTCAATGTCCTCTATCCGCAAAGGAAAAATGGGCTTTTTGTAGCGCAGGGCCAAGTCCAACTCCCTTTGTACATGTACGGACTCTTCAGAAGATTTTGAATACAAAAGCACGAGGCATTGAGAGGATTGAATGGCGCTTACAATGTCTTTAGCATAGTTACCGCCAGCTTCAATAGAACGGTTTGAATACCAAACATCGAACCCTTCTTCTTTTAATCTTTGATGAGCTCTATCGGCTTCCTTTTGGTTTTTACTTGAAAAAGATAAAAATACCACTCATTCTCCTTAATTTATTCATGCAATTTGCACATAGGCTCATCACCAAATATCTCTTTTAATTGTTTCACCAACTCTTTCATCTGCTCATCGTAGGGGATTTTTGGAGATGCTTTGGCTAACCCGATGAGCATAGCGCCCTGATCGGATTCTTGTAAATTGTCCATGTGTACACCAAAAACCTGTCTGAAAATACTCTCGGCTTTTGGGCTTAGTTTTACAAAATGTAGGGCATTGTAAAGATGAACTAAAGCAATCTCATCACTACTTGAGTGAATCGCCATACCTTTGGCAAGGTAGAGGAGCGTGGTGAGGGGCTCGTCAAATTCTTCTTGGCTTGAATCTGCACCCGAGCTTCCTTCTAATTCTCTTTTTACATGTAGATAGTTTCCTTTCCGTCCTTGTGTCAAAGAGTGCTCTTCTCCAAAGTGCTGTTTGGCTATTTCATAAGCATCTTGAAACATCTCCAAAGCCTGCTCTTTTTTGTCTTGATGATAATAAGACATAGCTAAATTATTTAAGCTTCTAGTGTAATCCTCTGCCCAGCGCTCGGGGTTTGTTTGGTACAGCGCCCTTCTTATTTCTAATGCTTCTTCAAAAAGCCGTATGACTTCATCTAAGCGGTTGGAGTTGTAATAAGAAAAAGCTAAATTATTTAAGCTTGTAGTGTAACGCTCTGCCCAGCGCTCGGGGTTTGTTTGGTATAGTGCCATTGTTATTTCTAATGCTTCTTGCTCAAGCCCTATAGCTTCTTCTAAGCGGTTAGATTTTTTATAAGAGCTAGCTAAACCATTTAAGCTTGTAGTGTAAAGCTCTGCCCAGCGCTCAGGGTTTGTTTGGTACAGCGCTCTTGTTATTTCTAATGCTTCTTCAAAAAGCCCTATGGCTTCATCTAAGCGGTTGGATTTGTAATAAGAGGTAGCTAAATTATTTAAGGTTAAAGTGTAATCCTCTGCCCAGCGCTCTTTGTTTGTTTGGTACAGCGCCCTTGTTATTTCTAATGCTTCTTTTTGGAGCTCTATGGCTTCATCTGAGCGGTTAGAGTTTTGATAAGAGGAAGCTAAACTATTTAAGCTTGTAGTGTAATCCTCTGCCCAGCGCTCTTTGTTTGTTTGGTACAGCGCTCTTTTTATTTCTAATGCTTCTTTTTGGAGCCCTATGGCTTCATCTAAGCGGTTGGAGTTGTAATAAGAGAAAGCTAAATTATTTAAGCTTGTAGTGTAATCTCCTGCCCAGCGCTCGGGGTTTGTTTGGTACAGCGCTCTTCTTATTTCTAATGCTTCTTCTTCAAACTTTATGGCTTCATCTGAGCGGTTAGAGTTGTAATAAGAGCTAGCTAAATTATTTAAGCTTGTAGTGTAAAGCTTTGCCCAGCGCTCTTTGTTTGTTTGGTACAGCGCCCTTGTTATCTTTAATGCTTCTTCTTCAAGCCCTATGGCTTCATCTAAGCGGTTAGAGTTGGAATAAGAGGAAGCTAAATTATTTAAGCTTCCAGTGTAAGGCTCTGCCCAGCGCTCGGGGTTTGTTTGGTACAACGCCCTTCTTATTTCTAATGCTTCTTCTTGGAGCCCTATGGCTTCATCTAAGCGGTTAGATTTTTTATAAGACATAGCTAAATTATTTAAGCTTCCAGTGTAAAGCTCTGCCCAGCGCTCAGGGTTTGTTTGGTGCAGCGCTCTTGTTATTTCTAATGCTTCTTCAAAAAGCCCTATGGCTTCATCTAAGCGGTTGGATTTGTAATAAGGGGTAGCTAAATTATTTAAGCTTGTCGTGTAATCCTCTGCCCAGCGCTGTGGGTTTTGCCTATGGGCCCATCTGTAAAGATTAAGCTCACACTCTTTGAAAAAGAGCATAGTGTTGTACTCTTGTTGACTAAGTCCATCGGCGTGTTTCCCAACATGGGCCTGTGTATCTTCTTGGGCCTTGAGCGTACTATGAGCGATCTCTACTAGCGCATCTTTTCCTTCACCATCAAGCGTGGCGTCCAAAAGGCTGTTGAGCTGGTTGATTAAAAAGATGCTTTGCAGGGCATGACGGAAAGCATACGCTCCTTCTAGGAGCGGGTAGCGCTTGAGGATTTCATAGATTTCATCCATGATGGCGTAGTGCTCAGGGGTGGGCTCTGTAGCATCTTCTTTTTGGTAGAGTTTAGTTTGAAGTGGTTGAAAAAGTTGGTTGTCTGAGCCTTGGAGCTCTTTGAGCAGGGTTTGGACGATTTGTGAGTGAAAAGGCACTCCAAGAAGGGCAGAAAAAAGCAGTGCATTGACCGCAGCATTGCCGTGGGATTTAAAATGCGCCCTAAGAAGCTCAAGACGCTCTTCTAGTACAGCATAGCCCATGAGTGTAAAGCCACCAGGAAGTGGTACGGCGCTAAGAGAGTCGTGGTATTTTTCTTCTAATGCTTTAAAAGCAATAGTGATATTGTCTTTAAATGCTTCTAGCCCTTGAGTCACAGCCAGAGGGTTTTGAGCAATAAGTGGCGTGGCCTCTTTTTTGTAAAAATTCGGATCACACAAGAGGTTAATCGTCTCCACCGCAAAAAGAGTGTTGATGGTTGGCTCTTCTTTTGCAATATGGGTCAAAACAGCCCCTGCAAATGCTTCGTAGTACTCATCCGAAGGCGCCTTAATGGCTTTTTTAATCAAAACCTTCATGGTTTCTTTGTCAAACCCTTGGAGGATAATATCACACACCGTAAAATCATGGCTTTTTGGTTCACTGGCTCCTTTGACGCCAGTTTGTTCAAAGAGTGCTTTAGTATGGGCGGCATTGGCTCCTAAGTCTTGGTAAATCTTGGCCGCGTCACTAGGGCGCAAAGAAGCTAGGATATAGGGATGAAATCTTGGTATAAAGTGCTTTAGCAGGTACTCGCAAGCAGTCTCATCAATCCACTGCAAATCATCAACAAAAAGCACAAGAGGTTGCTCTTTGGACGCAAGGGTGAGTAGCTTGGTGATGGCTTGGTTGAGCTTGGCAAACTGTTCTTCTTTTTGGCTGGGCTTGTCGCTCTTGGCGCCTTCGTCTTTGAGCATAGAAATGTTGCTATCAACTTGGCTTCGCTCGTAAGTACTTTTGACGATCTTGAAAGCTTTTTCAACCCCAAAGATATCCATAATACTCTCGGCCACCCCTTGTGTTGTTGCCTTTTCTTTGATGCCTTCTATTGCTTTTTCTGACCAGTTTTTAAGTGTTTCAATGCGCTTTGCTTCTTCTAGGATGCTTTGCTCTAGGGCGCTAAGCCCTGTGGCTTGAGAAGAGTGGCCTACTTCATTGACGATGTTGAGTTGCACTGTACGTTCTTCTTTTTTCTTTCCCTGTAATGCGATGGCTTTGAGGTGGGTTTTAACAAGAGAGGTTTTCCCAATGCCTGGTTCGCCTTGTATTACCACAAAGGTTGTTTTATCGAGGGCTTTTGCCTCAAAAAACCCTTTGAGGGCTTTTAGCTCCTTTTCACGTCCTACAAACATGGAGGATTTGATAGCCACTATAGGCAGATCACTACTCGGGCGCTCTAGCATGCCGTAGCGCTGCGCAAAGCGGCGCTGTTCATCCAGAAGCTGCTTGGCTTTCGTGTACTTTTGAGGGGCTGGCTCATAGGGCTGGAAGCTCTCATCTTCGTACATGTAAACGACACTAATGCCAATGTGCTTCTCTTCGTCTTTATGGTACTTGGCAACCGAGAGCAAAAGAGAGAGTAGTCCCAAAGAGGCATCATCTAACTTGTGGGGATTTTTAATGAAGATAAGCTTGGGGCTGTCTTTTGTGCAAGCAAGCAATAGCTTAAGCACCAGACTAAAGATCTCTTGAGGGTCTTTGGTGCTTGAGAGTGCGCCTAAAAAAACAGCAAGCTCATTTTTCTCTTTTACATGTAAGGGCAGTGTTTTTTCTAAAATGTCACTGAGATTGTAGGTATGTGCTTGTTGTAGTTTGGTCTCGATTTGTTTGATGGCATCTTCGGCGCCTTGTGTTGTGGCGCCTAGGTCCACCAGCTTATCTATGCCATAGTCCATCATCTTTCCCAACACAAACTCAACTCCTTTTTCAAGGCTCTGGCCAAATACACCCTGTAGTGCCCCGCCACCAAAAAGCGAGAAAACTGCCCCAGCCGCATTTTTACCAATTTCTTTAGTTTGAAGTTCTTTAAAAAGTGGACCAAGAGCGTCTAACAAGGTGTTAAGTAGTGCAAATCCCTCTTGCTTGCCACCCTCTAGACTTAGGATATTGGTATGTCCCTCTTTAGCTGTAGTTTCGTAAACTGACTGCGCAACCAAGAAAGAGAGGAGATGGTTTGAATCTTCTTTTTCGACAGAGAAAGCTTGGATGTCTTTACATGTAAGCTCCATAAGCAAAGGGGTGGCACAAGACCTAATAAGGTCATGGGTGTAGTTTGTAAGAAGCTCCATATAACAATCCTTTTTCTTAGTGTGTATGATGTAATAAAAAGAGTCTCGATGTAGCCATTGACCCCATGAGAGTTACTTTTGTTTTCTAGGAATCTTCTTCCATTGATCCGCTCTCCAAAGCAATCTTAATATGCGTTTGCAGTACTTTAAAAAAAGCATCTTTGTTTTGCTTTTCACACTCTTTTTTAAGTGCTTCTACAAGGTCTTGGGTAGATTCGTTTCGGCTGTCTAGGAATTCAATGTAGGGGTTTAGAAAAAGTGGCTCTTCTCTTTTTACGACCTCCCTTGCAACATTGACCAACACGCGCTCACCACAATAATTCACTTCGGCAAAATCTGGCTCTGGCGCAGACCAACCAAACTCCTCATCCTCTTCTCCATACTGCTCCTCTTCGTCACTATCGTATTCCTCGTATTTGTCGTATTCGCCCTCGCGAAGATAAACATCAAAAGAATATAAAATACCAAAAGTGTAATCAACTGCTTGGATTTCCATCTCAGAAAGAGGGGAGCCATCAGACTCATCATATAATTCATGAAGTGTATCCAGATCATCCAGATCAGCAAACAAAAGAAAGTTTTCTTTAGCATACTTTTCAAAATCAATATTATGGACATAGGCGTACTCCTTAGAATCAAAACACGTTGAGCACTCCATATACAAAACAACCACATTTCTATCATCATTGTAGGTTAAAACACCATTATAACTATCGCACTCGTGTTCATACATCTTAGCTCCTTTTTTTGTTTATTGTGTAAATTAATTGAACATTTACTAGTCTTGGACAAAACCCCATCAATGGCCCTACCCCATCAGCGCTCAGGCGCATGTTCTTTCTCCAAAAGCGCCACATAGTCTTTGAGCTCTTGGGTGATGCGGTTACGAAAATGGGCAGGTTTTAGTACCTTGATGTGAGGCAGCCACGCCTTAACAAGGTTGTCTAGGTCTTCATCGTGAGAGATTTCAAACCTTACATGTAACGAACCATCCTCATAGGTTTTTATAAGCTCTTGCGAGGAAAGGTGCTTGCGCAAGGTAAAGAAGTGGGCGATGCACGCATCTACCCTAACCTCCACATCAAAGCTATTTCCCTCGTCAAACCATGCCGTGTGAACGCCCGCTAAAACTTTATCAATATCAGCAGGCCTTTGAAAACGCTCAAGGGCTTGGGCCAACTCTTTGAGCTTGGCGATCGTAAAAGAGCGTGTCTTGTTGTCGCTCGTGTCTTTGGCAAACAGATACCAAATCCCATCAAAGTTCACGATTTTATAAGGCAAAGCACGCACGGGCCTGTTTTTGTACACAAAGGTAAGAACAATGCACCGCTCCACTGCTTCTTCTAAAATACGCATGGTAGGATGGGTCAAATCAAGCGCCTGCGCTTCAAGCGGCTTGATGAAGTAGTGGCTTTGAAAACCGGTGCGGATCATCTTTTTTAAAAGCCGCTCAGAGAGCTCTTTGAAACTGCCTTGGGTGTTTTTAAACTGCGAGAGTGCAAGACTTAAGAGCAAGAACTCTTCGTGATGCTGGAGTTGCGCGTACCCTAGCTTAAACCCATCAATAAACTGCAAATGCCCCTGCGGGGTTTTTTCAATGGGAAAGTTGTGCAATCTTTGGTAAATGTCTCGCTGGATGGTGCGTGGACTCACGTTGAACTCTTGGGCAAGTTCCAAGATGGTAGGAAGTCTGTTCTCATGCAACATACCTAAAATCATCACAATCCGCTCGATGGTTTTATCGTGTTCACTTAAGGACACTTTGTCTCCTTGTGCATTAGTGCTAGAAAAGCGTGCGACAAGAAGATGTCGCCATGTTGAAGCGAGGTATTATCTGTAAAAAAAACTTCAAGAGTGCTTTTTTCTGCACAGCATTTATCCCAAAAGAGAAAAAGCAGGGTTTCCCCTGCTCTTTAGAACAGGGACATCACACCCAGAGCTACAATTAGCCCAAAAACCACGAAGACTCCATAAACAACAGGAACCCATGTGTTTACACCTCCAAGCTGGCGCATTGTCTCAATCTGCTTCTCCTTGGACTCCACAGTTCTTTCGATGGTCTCTTTCTTCTCAAGAAATGTTTTATAGACAAAGTACGGCGCTAGTCCGCCTTGGCAAATGAGCAAGATAAGCCCACCAAAAGGGATTATCGATATGAAAATACTAATCACAAACAGCACAGCTGCTGGAATGTATGTTTTTCGGTAAAGAAGAAAAAACGCCCCACCAAAAAACGCCCACCAGCTCCACACCCATCCTATCTTGCTCACGCCATTAACATCGTACCGTGCAAATGCCTCTTTGTACCATTGTACCTTTTCGGGTTTCCCCACAAAAGCCTCCACCATTGCTGCACTGTGTGCCATCTTTCACTCCTTTTTGTAAGTTTACATGTAAGCTTGTGGCCCCATGCTTGATGGTGAAATCTTACAGGTGCCTAGCGACAGGATGTGTCGCGCTGCTAGGTTTGTGGTTTTTTTCTCAACCGATGGTAAAATAGCACCTACTATTTAAAGGAAAAACAGATGCCAAGAGATTTGCTTAAAGAGTACGATGAAGCCTATAGAGTAGGCAGAGCGCAACTGATTGCTAGCCATTACGAAGAGATTGTGGGTGAAGTGCATCGTTTTTTTCAAGAACGGGTCATTGTGCAGATAGCTCCTTCTTTACATGTAAGAGAGATTGTTAAGTTTGACTACATGACCAACCTAAAAGCCAACGGCGATAAGCATTTGTGGATAGACTTCATGGACACAGAAGGGGCCAAGCACCACTTTGAAGCCATTCGGTTGCCAGACATGGAAGAGTACTGCACTCTTGATGGCGCCTCCCATGAGTACAGTCCAACGTTGACAAAAGCGTGCATCGGCGAACTTGCCAACCGTTGCTTGGGTATTTTTCGCAGAGGATACGACAAGCCCTAGCAACCCCTTGCGACACATCCTGTCGCTTAGATGTTTTATGCTTCCTTATTTATTTTAAAGGAGGCTTTTATGGCTGGCTTTATCATTACACCGCTTCAAGAAAAAAGCCCTATTGTTCCGAGTGATTTTCGCCACGCCATGTGCGTAGGTGAAACAGGATGCGGTAAAACCACATCGTTTATCCTTCCCAACATCAAAGACCGACTCAGTAAAGACCATGGCTTATTTGTTCTAGACTACAAAGGCACTTTGCATCAGCATGTTAAAGCCCTCGCTTTAGAGGCAGGTCGCATTGGCGATGTTGTTGAGCTTGGTGTACCTTGGGGTGGAAGCTTTGGTTTTTTAAAAGGAGTAAGCAAGCAGTTGCTTTTAGAAGGCTTGGAGTGTTTAACAGGGGAAGAACAAGAGAAGTTTTGGTCAACAGCCTCTTTCTCCTTGATTGGTCTGTTGTTTGAGAGCATGGAGCTTATGGACCATTTAAGCCAACTTGGCAATACTGTTGCCATAGAGCGCAAAAATGCTTACAGCCTCTCTTTGCATCACCTTATTGCCATCACCCAAGGCCGAAAAGAGCTTTTAAAATTTTGCGCTCAGATGGAGCTTTTTTGTAGTGCTTTTAACAACACAGCCCTTGCAAACTACTACCTAAAGTCCCACCATCGCACCTTTGCACTTTTGTATCAGTATGTTGCTCTTTTAAAAACACACCATGAGCGCATCAATGCTTTTGTACAAACCGTTGATGACGAAAAACCCTCATCGGGGTCTGGCGGGGTGCTGTTTCAAGTGCGCAACCTTCTTCTCTCGCTAGATTCCCTCTCTTTTCACGGGCAAGAGGATTTGGTAGAAATGTTAGAAGGTGGGAAAATCGTGCTTTTGCGGTGCGATAGTTATCCGCCTCGTGTAGCTCAGGTGCTAATGCATCTTTTGTACACACGCCTTGCAAAACGCCTTACATGTAACCGTCCTGTTTCTTTGTTTATGGATGAATTTCAGCGCTCTTTGACCAAGAACTCTTTGCCTTTTGTGGATGTGTTTCGCGAGAAAAATGTGGAGCTTATTGGGGCGCTTCAAAACATGGAGCAACTTGAGATTGTCATAGGAGAAAAGGAGTCTTTGGCCTTCATGGGCAATGTAGTACACCAATACACCTACGCGCCAGAGGCCATGTTCTCCTGTGAATATCAGGGCAAAAAGACAAAGGCTATCCCCTTGTTCTTGGAAAAAGAGGAGCTTAACACGGCGCAACTTGTTTGGCAAAAAACGCTCAGTCCCTTGTTGCAACCAGAGGAGAATTGGGCCTATGAAGCAGCTTTGGGCTCCCACACGTGCTTGGTGCGCCACACAAAGACCGGCCACACCAAAACCCTACACCTATTGCGCGATACGGAGGCGTTTGAAGATTTTTTGAAACATGTTAAACCCAGTGGAATAAAACAAAGGAGTCTTTATGAGTGCGCGTAATTATGAAAAAAACATTCAGGCCATGCTAAATATTATAGAAACCATAACACGGCAAGCCATTGGCGCAAACAAATCGGTCTCAGAGGCCGTTGAGCCCTTTATTAAGATTGTGTACTCAAACCCAAGCTTGGATGTGACAGAGTTTAAAGATAGGATTAGAGACACCATCACAGAACAACTCTACCAACAAAACCCACAACGCTACATGCAGCACCTTGGGGAGATTGAGGCTATGTTTGAGAGGCATTGTGAAGAAAGAATAAACAAATAAGAGGTGATGGGTAATGAACACAGGGTTTTCCTGTTGTATAATTACGCCCATCTAACGTTTCGTACATCTCCAGTAAATTTTTGAAATCTGGAGCTTTACCCATCAAACCCAAAAGGATTCGATATGAAAAAATGTGTCATTTTTCTACTTCTGGTATTTACAGCTTCTTTTGCAGAAAAACCTTGGAATACTTTTACCCATTCAAAACCATCTTCTGAAAAAGATAAAGAAATTGTTAAAGAATATGTTAATAAAATTATTAAAGCAAATTCTAACAAGAAAGAAGAAAATCCATATAAAATGAAACCAATTGAATGGGATTATACCAATTCAATACACAAAACAACTCCAAATCAATAAAGATAAAAAATAACAAATGATTGCCCGTTCTTCTTGCTAAAGCGGAGCAGGCAATGGCGCCCCCGCTTTGCAGAGGAAATCAGCGGTCTCAACGTGGCCTCTTCGCAAAGCCTCGTGAAGTGGAGTGCGACCATCTTCATCTGTTGCATTTTTGGGTGCCAATAGAAAAATCTTTTTTGGATTCTACTCTAAGCAGCTATACTAATATCAATTTTTTTATTGAAAGTCTTAGAGACTTTTTGCAAAAAATCAATCCCCACATTAACAGAACCATTTTCAATTCTACTAATAACGGCTTGAGTAGTTCCAAGCTTTTGCGCTAGTTCGGATTGGGTTAACTTGTATTGCACCCTGATGCCCACTAAAATATCAATTATCTTATAACGAAACTCTTTTGCTTCATATTCGGCTTTAAATGCTGGGTCTTGTAGTGACTCTTTGAGATGTTTTTTAAAATCATCCATTTTGTATCTCCCTAGGCCCCTACAACGCCCCTGAGCCCACTCTCGATTAACGCACTTCGGCTTACATGTAACTCTTTTGCTCTTTTATCAGAAAGTGCTAGCAAATGCTCATCAATGGTGATATTGATTCTTTTGACCTTGCCTTTGACAAGCTTGCTTAAAAGCAATTGGTCAGGCTCCACAAAAGCTACAAAATTACCCTTTGCTTCTTTTTGAATTGCCTCTGCATCAAAAGAAGGTGCTGGCTCTTTATCTTCTATCATTCCGCTTACATGTAACGTGAGGGCTTCTTTCGTGTTTTTGATAGCTTCGTCAATATCTTTTCCATAACTCACGCACCCTGCAAGGTTTGGAATATAGGTAGAATACCCCTCGCTCGTTTTTTCCAAAATCACGGGATAAGATTTTATGAATTCAACCATTTTTCAAACTCCTCTTGAGAGATTTGCATCTGTTTTAAGATGCTTTTTTGGGTGCCAATAGAAAAATCTTTATCTTTCCAACCAGATTTTAGGTTTTATTGGAATTATGGTGGTTTATTGTAAAAATGGGTTTCAAACCCGATGTCTGGGCGGTTGAGCGTTTGGAGGCAGGTTCGATTCCTGCACCTTCTCGCCATTTTTCTGAGTGTTCTCTCTTCTTTGAGGTTTTTAGAAAACGGTTTTCTCGCTATGTTTTTGAACCTACCCGTACCCCAGTTTCGATGAGATTTGGAATCAAATCTGGAAACAAGAACGTTCCCATATGTGAAGTGAAATTTATTTTTAAAGCCCCTTTGACACTCGGAGAGGAAAGCATTTCATCTTTAAGCATCCAGCCTATCAAGCTAGTAGACTGGCGATCACCCAGCCCAGTAATGATTTGGACTTCCCCTCGTTTTATCTCCCCTTTTAACAGCAGCTCTTTTAAGACAGCTTCAACGCCATTAGGAATTTTACCTTTTGCGCCAATTTGAACTCTTTTTTGGGCACAAAAATACTCAATTCTCAAAGCCAAAGAGTCAAGCCCTAAACAGTTGTGCATATAATCAATTTGATCTAAACACGTATCTAGCATAAAAGAGACAAACGCATGAAGATACTTTTCCGAGAGAACACCTCTGCCATCGTGTGCGTCTAATTTTGGAGAATCCGCATACCTCAATGCTCTTTTATACTCTTTGATATTTCGAGCAAGCCCTCTGGAGATATTCCAAAGACCGTATCCTTCTCCAAGAATTGTTCCAAGCAGTGCATCCAATATAAGCCTAGAGGTCCTTCCATTGCCATCAGGAAAGGGGTGAGCCCATGCTAGACGGTGGTGAAATGCAAGAGCGCTAATAAGCCGTGAGGATTTAAAGTCAACATCTCTTAATTTATACAAATGCAACATTTGATGCATAAGGCTTTCAAGTGTTTCATAGGTGGGAGCAATATGGTCCCCAACCGCCACGTCAATATCTCTAAGGGCTCCTGGACGCATTGCATAGAAGAATTTATCCTCTCTTTCAATGTTCAAAAAAGACTCCATCCCAAGTTGAGAGTAAAAATTCTTATGGGTGTGTAAAATAGTAGGCAGATCAAAAAAATTCGGCTTCCCGCTACTAATCATTTTTTCCATCTCGAGCTGAGTCTGGATATAAGCCAAAGCGAGCCTTTGTAAGCGTTGATTCTTCGCATCATCCGAAAACTTGCTTTTCATAGCTTTTTCTATGTCGACAGGATGAGTGTCTTCGGCTTCAATTTTATTAGAATAAAAACAATTCACGATACGCAATAATTGTTTAATAGCATCAACAATAATAGGTGATGTAGTCCCTCTTAGCATTGCAGTTTTGTAAATGACCTCGTCGGCTTTTTCAATAAGATCACGATGGTCTTGTCCAGAAAGTGTTTGGGGGTAAATTGGTGTAAAGTTCATGTTGCTTCTTTAGTGCGGATTTAATTTTATTGAATTATAGCCTATTTTAAGCGCTTTAGAAAACATTTAACCACACCAAAATGCGGATGTTAGTGCGGATTTAAGATTGAAAGCAAAATCTGGCTATATTGTTGCCAAATTCCATAAATATTATACATTTACTGCGGATTTTATATGAGCACAAAAGCACTACTATTTAGATATTTATTAAGAAGTATTTCTTTTTAACTGCGGATAAAATTGCGGATTTAAGGTTTATCGCTTAACCAATCCTTTTTCTCCACCGCGCGCACCACCAACCACGCGCGAAAGTCAAACTCAACTTGATGATACGAGGGTAAAAGATGGGCGCAAAACTGGTAAAAGGCTTTGTCGTGCTCTTTGGATTTAAAGTGGGCCAACTCGTGCACCACAATCATCTCCAAAAAGGCTTCGGGGGCGGTTTTGAACACCGAAGCGATGTACACTTCGTTTTTAGCCTTTAGCTTTCCTCCTTGCACGCGCGAGACAAAACGGTGGAGTCCTAGGGCGTTTTTTACCACGTCGATTTTAGCATCATAGGCGACTTTGCTCAGGGGTGGAAATTTTTTAAGATGGCGCTGTTTGAGGGCATTGACGTAGGAAAACAAGGCTTTGTCATCGTTGATGGCGTGCTGGGTGGGGTATTTTTTCTCCACATACTCGCGCAAGGTGCCTGCCTCAAGGCGTTGACGCACGGTTTCTTGAAGGTGAGAAGGGTAGTGCCCAAGAAAACGCAACAAAAAAGCTTCCATCTTAAAACAGCACTTCAAAGGTCGCGCCCTCGTTCTCTTTTGAGGCGATGCGCAAGGTAAAGCCATTGGCATGGCAGATGGTATTGACGATGTCTAGCCCGATGCCAAACCCGCCTTTGTCGGTGTTGGCGCGCTTGTAACGTTTGAGGATGTGGGGCAGGTGCTCGGGTGCGATGCCCACGCCTGTGTCGGAGATTTTTAACCCCTTAGAATCAAGCGTTAGGGTGATGCTTCCACCCACACGGTTGTATTTGATGGCATTAGAGAGAAGGTTGTCGATGAGTTTTAGCATGCTCTCTTTGTTTACATGTAAAGAGACAGGGGTTAACTCGCTCTTGCAGTGGAGCTTTTTACTACTGATAAAATCCCCAAAATACTCCAACCGCTCTTCCACGAGGGCGCACAGGTCGAGGGTGGTTTTTTCCTCGTCGGTTTTATCATGCAGCAACATGTAGCTGAGGTTACCATAGAGCGTAGCGATGCGCCTTGCACTGAGTTCTAGCCGTTTGCGCTTTTTTTCTTCCACCTCACCAAGAGAGCGAATGCTCATCAAAATGGCCGTGATGGGGGTGTTGAGCTCATGGGTCGAGTCTTTGATGAAGCGGTCAAGGTGGGCGATTTGTTCTTTGATGGGCTTTAAAAACAGCTTTGCTAGTACCACGCCAAGGCCAGTGGCAAACACAAGGCTCAGTCCCACCCAAAGGCCCATGCTCCGCTGCACAGCGCCTAGCAAACGGGCGATCCCCTCTTCTTTAACCACCACATACTGCACCCCAAGGTGCCCCCTCGCACTTTGGTCAAGGGTGTAAAAGGCATCGTTGTGAAAATAAAATTCCCGTGAAAAATCCACCGCTTCAAGAAAACTTCCCGCCATGGGCGTGGTCTTATCGCGGTAAAGTGCTAAAGTAAACCCCTCTTCAAGCTCAAAACATTGGGCAAGTGCGCCCTCTTCTAAGCACGCAGGCAACGCCACCTCGCCCATCATGTGTGCCCTGACGATGTTGTGAGAGATAGAAGCGGCCAAAGAGCGCAGTTGCAAAGCGTGGTTTTCATGCAGATTGCGCACTTGCAAGGTGGTTGCCATCCACCCAAGCACGCCAATAAACAGGTACATGGAACCCAGATAAATGACCAAAAAACGCGCTAACGAGCGTTTTTCATAGGCACTTAAAGCGATACCCCACCCCTTTAATGTTTTCAATCATCCGCTCAAGACCGTAACTGCGCAGGGTTTTGATGTAAGTGCGCACGGTGGCATGGGTGGGCACTTCTTCAAAGCGCCACACCTGTTCAATAATCTCCTCAAAACGCACGATGCGCTCTTGGTTGGCGAGCAAATACGCCAGCAATTGCGCCTCTTTGTTGCGCAAAGGATGCACCGCTTCGGGCCCAATGATGCAGAGATTTTCAGGGTCATACACGTGACTTGCCCCAAGGTCTACCCGCGAGGAGTGGCCGATGGCATGAAGCTTTTGCGTCCGTTTGATGCGGCTTAGCAACTCTTCTAGGTCAAAGGGTTTTTTCAAATAATCCTCCGCCCCAAGGGCAAACCCTTTTTTCACTTCGCTGATTTGGTTTAAAGAGGTGATAAAAAGCGTGGGAATGCGCATGCCTGCTTCATTGAGCGCACTTAAAAACTCAAAACCATTGAGCGAGGGGACATTGATGTCCAAAAGCAAGATGTCATAAGGTGTTGAAAATACCGACTCCAACGCCTCTTTTCCATCATAAAAAGGCGTTACATGTAAGCCATTCTCCACCAAGAACTCTTCAATGATTTCGCTTAAAACCGGATCGTCTTCAAGTAGGAGTAGTTTCATGGAGGTATTATACACCGTGTCTGACCCAAGCGTTCCATAAATCTTGCACACAAGCACCCTATACTGTTTTTATCTTTTTAAAGGAGTATGTATGAAACGAGTCTTAGGAATTTTGCTTGTCCTTATGGTGGGCGCGGGTAGCCTTTGGGCAAATGCTTTTTCACGCACCGTATCTGCGGGAGAACTTAGCGTAACGTACAACAGTGCCAAACCTATCGCACGGGGCGAAAACCACATCACCGTCCAAGTGCGCCAAGGGGAGGTGGAGATTAAAGATGCCAAGGTGACTTTTGTGGCCTTCATGCCCGAAATGCCCGGCATGCACTACATGGAAGAAAAAGTAGAAGCCCCTTACCTAAACGGCGCCTACCAAGCCAACGTTTTTCTTTCCATGAATGGCACATGGCAGATTCACATTTTCATCGAAACAGCCGATGGCAAAAAACAGCGTGCGCGCTCTAGCGTCACCCTCTAATGAAACGCTTCCTTCTTTACGTAGCCCTCGCGGGCTACGCCCTTGCCAACTCCGTAGCGTACGAACGCGCCTTAGAGCACAACCCTCAACTGCGCGCTTTGTATGCCCAACTCCAAGCATTGGAAACAGAGGTAACGCTTGCAAGCCTCTGGGAAAACCCAACCCTTACCCTAGAAGTCATGGACATTCCTTTTGACAAACCACTCACCCGCAACCAAGAGATGCAAAGCGAATCCATCTCTCTAACGCAAGTGATTCCCACCGGCTCAAAACGCACCCATGCGGCCACACTAGCGCGACAAGAAGTGGAAATCAAAGCCCTAGAGATTGTCCAACAACGCCTTTGGCTTGCACTGCAAATTGGAGTGTTAGAGCAAAGACACTGGCAACTCACCCGCGATTTGGCCTTAACCAAGGAGGCTTCAGCACTCCTAGATACCCTCTTGGCACTGCGCCTTTCTTACAATGCCACCTCCAGCCAATTTTCCCAAAGCGTTGCCCTCACTCTCTCTCAAAAAACCCTTGAAGTAGAAAAACGCACCCTTGAGCGTGCGCAAGCAACTCTGGTGCGTGAACTGGAACAACTCGTAGGTACCTTTGCCTCCTTTAGCCCAACAGACACTGGCATACTGCCCTTTGCGTTTGAGGTTGGTGTTGAGGATATTTCTAGCAACCCCCAGCTTCAAGCAGCACTTCTAAAAAGCCGTCAAGGACAGACCCTTGTCGCCCTTGAAGCTTCCCAAAAAACTCCCGATGTGATGCTAAAACTTGGCTACAACAGGCGAGAAGGCAAAAGGGATGACGGCTTTTTAGAGGTGGGTTTCTCTTTGCCGCTTTATGGCAGGGAAACCTTGCGCACCCACAAAGCACACTTTGCACAAACCGCCCTAGACGAAGAGGTGACCGCCTTGCGCCAACGTCTCACTTTTGAACTGCACGACACCCTTTTAGAGCGTCAACTGCAAGAGGAAAAGATTGCCCTTTACCGCGCCCTTGTCGCCCAAAGCGAAACACTCTACGCCGTGCTTGAAGAGACAGCATTTTCCCAACCCCAATCCCTGCCCTCTTTACTAGAAGCGCTTCAAACACAATTAGAAGCCAAAAAACTGCTGAGTGAAGCCGTGTATGGCCACAATGTGGCCGTACTGCAAGTGCGTTATCTTTTAGGAGTTTTACCATGAAAAACATGCTACTGCTGTTACTTTTACTCAAACCGCTACTCTTTGGAGTGCAAGCATTTAACCTTCAAACCGTAGCCGTAGAGCGTGTCACCCAAGGGGCCAGTAAAACCTTTTTTGGCACCACCGCCGTTCCTGATGGGAGTGTCAAAGAGATAGTGTTACGCTACGATGCCTTTGTAGAAGCCTTACATGCAAGCGATACGTTCACGCCCATTTCCCTTGGCCAACCCCTTGCACGCCTTTACGCGCCAGAAGTGTACACCGCGCAAGTGGAGCTAGTACACGCCCTGCGCCTTGGCTCGGCCTCACTCATCCAAAGCGCCACCCAAAAACTCACCCTCCTAGGAGTGCCAGAACAAGAGATAGCGCGTGTTTTACAAGAAAAAACCCCCGCCAAAACCTTTACCCTGCCTTCCCCTTTTCAAGGCACCATCACCCAAAAAAACATTAATGCGGGAAGCTTTATCCCTGCGGGTACACCGTTGTATGGAGTAAGCGACTACAGCACCTTGTGGATCACTGTTAATGTGTACGAACGGGATATTGTCTTTGCCAAAAGCGCTCAAAAAGCCGAGGTTGTGTTTGACATGGACCCAGCACACACGCACCTTGCAACCCTTGAGCGCATTTTACCCCGCATCGACCCTCAAACCAAAAGCGTGCAAGTACGGCTCTCTTTGTTAAATCCTCAAGGTGCCGTGTTTGAAAATGCTTTTGCCAAGGTGAGTCTTGGCACACCAGAGCGCTCCTACCTTGCCCTGCCAGCCACAGCCGTGCTCACTAAAGGCCAAAGGCATTTTGTGTTTAAAAAAGGGGAATTTGAAGGTGAGTATGACCCCATACCCATCCAAGCCAAACGCCTCAACAACGGCACGTTTGAAATCCTAAGCGGTCTTCAAGAGGGGGATGAAGTGGCTGGCAACGGACTTTTCATGCTTGATAGCGATGTGCAAAACTTTGGAGGAGTCTCTCCATGGTAGAAGGAGTCATTGAAAAAAGTTTACGCAACAAAGCCACCGTTGTTTTGGTCTTTTTTTTAGGAGCCATCCTCTCCGTGTGGGCCATGCGTAACACGCCGCTGGATGCCCTTCCTGACCTCACCCCTCCGCAAGTCATCATCAGCGTTGAGTTTCCAGGACAATCCCCAAGCGTCATTGAAAACCAAGTCATTTACGAACTCACCAGCGCCTTGTTAAGCGTGGCTAAAAGCAGTACTGTTCGCGCATTTACCGCTTTTGAAAACGCTTTGGTGTATGTGATTTTTGAAGAAGGCACCGACTTGTACTGGGCACGAAACCGTGTCAATGAGGTGCTTTCTGGTCTTTCTAACACCCTCCCATCCCAAGCCAATGTCCGCCTTGGGCCTGATGCAACGGGTATTGGATGGGGATTTGAATACGCACTGGTTTCAAAAACCAAATCCTTGCAAGAACTGCGTAGCCTCCAAGACTACCTTTACCGCTACGCCCTGCTGGGTGTCAAAGGGGTTAGCGAAGTAGCCAGTGTGGGCGGGTTTGTCAAAACATACGAGCTCACCTTGCGCCAAAGCGATTTAATCAAATACAACCTTAGCCTGCAAGAGTTGCGCGAGGCACTGGAGCAAAATAACCGTGATACGGGCGGTAGGGTCATCTTGGAAAACGGATTTGAACAGATGGTGCAGGCTAAAGGCTACATCGCTTCTGTAGAAGAATTGCTGGCGATTCCTTTGCTAACCCGCAATGGCATTCCCCTCACCCTAGGCGACGTGGCAGAAGCCACCATGGTGCCCGCTTACCGCAACGGGCTTGCAGAGCTCAATGGCCAAGGCGAAGTGGTGGGCGGGATTGTGGTGGTGCGCCACAAAGAGAACGCGTACGAAGTGATTCAAGCCGTCAAAGAGCGGTTACGCACTTTACATGTAGAGGATGTAGAAGTGGTCACGGTGTACGACCGAAGCGCGCTGATTGAAGCTTCCATCGACACACTAAAGCGCGTTTTACTGGAAGAGAGCGTTGTCGTGTTTGTGGTTGTGGCCCTTTTCTTGCTCCACGTGCCAAGCTCCCTTGTGGTGCTTATTGTCCTGCCACTCACTATCGGCCTCACCTTTTTAGCCATGAAACTCTTTGGAGTCGAATCCAACATCATGAGCCTTGGAGGCATTGCTATTGCCATTGGGGCGATGATTGATGCGTGTGTGGTGATGCTTGAAAATGTCCATAAAAAACTAGGCGGCAGAACTAACGTCCCCGCCAAAGAGCGCCTTGAACTTATTGCCTCCTCCTCCAAACAAGTAGGACGGCCTATCTTTTTTGCCCTGCTGATTGTCGTGGTGAGTTTTTTGCCTATTTTCTCCCTAGAGGGGCAAGAAGGAGCACTGTTTCGTCCGCTGGCCTTTACCAAAACCTTTGCCATGCTCATTGGAGCGGTGCTAGCCATCACCCTTGTGCCCGTGCTTATGGCGTTTTTCGTGCGTGGAAAGTTGCGCGCCGAGGAGGCAAACCCCCTTAGCCGTTTTTTCATCGCCCTGTATGGGCCTCTTTTAAAGTTTTTTATGCGCTTTTGGTATCTAGGCTTGCTGGGTTTTGCCGCCTTGGTCCTCCTTGGCTATTTCACCTACGCCAAGCAACGCTGGGAATTTATGCCGCCTCTGAATGAGCACACCTTCATGTATATGCCCGTCACCTCAAGCGGGATCAGCATCGAAACCGCCCGTGCGTATGCCCAGCAAAGCAACGCCATCTTAACAAGTTTTCCTGAAGTGCAAAGCGCTTTTGCCAAGGTGGGACGTGCCGCAACCGCCACCGACCCGGCGCCCCTTTCGATGATTGAGACGATTATTGAACTCAAGCCCCAATCCCAATGGCGCGAAGGCGTGACCTTTGCTTCCTTACAAGAAGAGATGAACGCCAAACTCCAACTGCCTGGCCTTGTCAATTCATGGACCTACCCCATTCGCGGGCGCATTGACATGCTCATCACAGGGATTCGCACACCTGTTGGCATCAAAGTGTACGGGGATGATGACCACGCGTTAGAAAAAACCGCAGCAGCTATTGCGGCCACACTTGCCACCCACCAAGGCACCCGCAGTGTTTTTGCCGACACCGCCAATAGCGGGTACTATCTTGACATCACCCTTCTTCCCGAAGCCCTTGCCTTGTACGGCATGCACAAAGAGGAGATTCTTGAAGTTATCGATGTGGGCATAGGCGGGATGCGCATCACAACCTTTTTAGAAGGTATTGAGCGCTATGGCATCACCTTACGCTTGGAAGAAAAGTACCGCAAAGACCTAGAAGCTATCGCGGCCTTGCCCATTAAAACCCCTTTTGGTTTTCAGCCTTTGGAGACATTTGCATCGCTCTCCTACACCCTAAGCCCTGGGGAGCTAAAGTCAGAAATGGGCAAAAAAGTCACCTACGTGTACATCACGCTGCATGAGGGGGTTTCCTCTAAAACCTACAAGGAAGAGGCTTCTTTATTGCTTGCCGAGCAGGTGCAGATGCCCCGAGGTTTTTACCTTGAATGGACAGGCGAGAGCGAATACCTTGAAAGCGCCCTAGAGCGTCTTGGCCTCATTATCCCTCTGGCGCTTTTGCTTACGTTTGTGCTGATTTACATGGGACTTGGTTCGCTCTCTCAAGCATTGCTTGTGTTTTTAACCTTGCCTTTTGCTGTTGTGGGCGGACTGTTGTATGTGGATTATCTTCATTTTAATCTTTCGGTGGCAACCATAGCGGGATTTTTGGCTTTGCTTGGTATCGCGGTAGAGACGGCCATTGTGATGATTATCTACCTCAACGAAGCGGTGGCAAAACTGACCGTACACACCAAAGAAACCCTGCGCCAAGCGGTGTTTGAGGGGGCCGTCTTGCGGGTTCGACCCAAACTTATGACCGTACTTTCGACCCTTTTGGGCCTTTTGCCCATCATGTGGGCGCAAGGGGCAGGCAGTGAAGTGATGCAACGCATCGCCGCACCGATGATTGGGGGATTGGTCAGTTCGGCGATTTTAACGCTCTTTATCATCCCCGTGATGTATTACAAACTCCAAAAAGAAGACCAATAGTCCTTTACATGTAAGGGAAAATCCTTACATGTAAAGGTTACAACACCCACGTAGGAAAGATTTTTTTCTTCACTTTAAAGCGTTTTTCTTTGACCTCATCCACCCGTGCTTGGGAGATGGCCACGTAGCTTTGCTTGTCGTAAATGTCGATTTTGCCAATCTCTTTGGCCTCTAGTCCCATCTCGCCCGTGAGCGCACCTAAAATGTCGCCAGGGCGCAATTTGTCTTTTTTGCCCCCTTCAAGCACCAAGGTGCGAAAGGGAGGTTTCATGGAAAAACCGCGGCTTACATGTAAGGAATCTTCGCGCTCAAACTGGCGAAAGGGGGCTTCGTACTGGGCGATTTTTTCCCATTCTCTTGAGGTGTAAAGGCTCACCGCCAACCCCTCTTCCCCCGCGCGCGCGGTGCGTCCGATGCGGTGGGTGTAAGACTCTAGGGTGTGGGGCAAGTCGTAGTTGATGACCATGGCAAGGGCTTTGATGTCAAGACCGCGCGCGGCGACTTCGGTGGCCACCAAGACCGAACAGCTGTTGTTAGAAAACTGCACCAACACGTCGTTGCGCTGGTACTGTTCCAAATCTCCGTGCAAGGAAAGGGCGTCCACCCCGTGGGCAAACAAAAAATCTGCCACCGCGTTGGCCTCCACCTTGGTGTTCACAAATACAAGGGCATTGCTAGGCTTAAAGGTCGCAAGCGCGCGCAAAAGTGCTTCGGGCTTCGTGGAGGTTTCGTAAAAACGCTCTATTACACGGTTGTCTTGCGCTTCCACTTCCACACTTTGAGGTTCACGCTGAATCCGCTGGCTCAATGCCACAATATCTTCAGGAAAGGTCGCCGAAAAGAGCAAGGTTTGGCGCGTGCTTGGCACAAAAGCGATGACCTCTTCCACTTCTTCCAAAAAGCCCATGTCGAGCATCCGGTCGGCCTCATCTAGTACCAACGTCGTAGCGTTTTCTAACACCAAGGTCTTTTTTTGCAAGTGCTTCAGCACGCGCCCAGGTGTGCCCACCACCACGTGCGCCCCGTGCGCCAACGAGCCAATCTGCGGCCCAAACGCCGTGCCACCGCACAAAGTTAAAATCTTTAGATTAGGCGCAAAGCGGGCGATGCGGCGCAGTTCCTTAGCCACTTGGTCGGCCAGTTCGCGGGTGGGACACAGCACCAACGCTTGGGGCTTAAACGAGCGCACATCTAGGCGCGCCAAAAGTCCTACCCCAAAAGCGGCGGTTTTTCCACTGCCCGTTTTGGCCTTAGCGATGAGGTCATGGCCTTCTAGGATGCGCGGAAGCGCGGCTTCTTGGATGGGGGTCATGGCATCAAACCCAAGGCTCTCTAGGGTTGCAACTAAGGGGGCGGGCAAGGAAAGGGTAGCAAAAGAAGGCATGGGGTCTCTTTTTTGGTGAAGTATACCCAAAATAGACGCTCTTTTTTGCCGATATACCTCCAAGACACTAAAGGAGATGCCATGCATGTCACCCAAAGCAATTACCAAACCTCTTCTTCTTACCATTTTGAACGTACCCAAAGTACTAGCGTTCGCGTAGAATCTACAGCATCCTCCCAAGCTTCTCAAGTGTTCCAAGCTCCAGCGCTGATGACCCTTGAGTTTTCGGACACCTTGGGCATGGACGAGGAGTATGCAAACCTAGACCCACGCTACAGAATGCTTCTTTCGCTCCTAGAGCACATGTTTGGCAAAGGCGCCCTCCATGGGGCAAAAGGAGCGCGTTTTCACACGACTTCACCGGCTAGCCTATCGTCCACCTTACCCCAATCTTCTTCGCCCATCGTGCATTACCAAGCAAGTCTTGAGGAACACCAAGCCCAAGTGGTGGAGATTCACGCCAACATCGACCTCAAAAGCGGCGAAAAGGTGGACGTGTCGCTGAGCCTGCGTTGGGAACAAAGCTTCCTAGAAAAAGAGACGTTTAGCCTCCAAAACGGACAAATCTTTCGTGACCCGCTCATCCTCTCCCTAGATGGTTCTCAACCTCTTGCGCACACCACCTTTGCCTTTAACCTTCAAGGCAACGAGGGAAAACTGGTCCACCTAGGCGCCAACAGCGGCTACCTTGTGCTGGATAAAAACGGCAATGGGGTGGTGGATAATGGAAGTGAGTTGTTTGGGCCCTCAACGGGCGAAGGCTTTAAAGAACTGGCGCGCTTGGATGAGGATGGCAACGGGTGGATTGATGCAAACGATAGCCTTTTTTCCCAACTCAAATTTTGGCATGTGAGCGCATCGGGCGAGCAGTTACTAAGCCTTGAAGAAGTGGGAATCGGGGCACTCTCGTTACATGTAACCCCGATGGATTACGTGCATAAAGCCAACGCTGACACTCCCTTGGCCGCTTTTAAAAACGTTTCTTTGGGCCTTACCACAGAGTATCAAGGCGCGGCGTTGTTCGAGGTGGACATCGCCACTTAAAACATTTTACATTCTCTCTTTAGAAGAAGCTTGTTTGGCCGAGAGCGACAGGCTAATCTCGGCAATGACATCTAGCTTTTGCGTGATGTCCTTCATGGCTTCACTTTCCCCTTTGGCCGCAATGCTAATCTTCTCAATCTCCTGCTGTGTCGTGACGATTTCATCGACCGTTTTTTGAAGGGCAGGAACGATGCTGTTAACCATCTGCTGTACTTGCTTGATGGAAATATGAATATTGTCCGTCAAGCGGTTGCTTTGGTCGGAGAGCTTGCGCACTTCACTTGCCACGACCGCAAACCCGCGTCCGTGTTCGCCTGCGCGGGCCGCTTCGATGGCGGCGTTAAGCGCCAAAAGATTCGTGTCGCTGGCAATGTGCTTGATGGAACTGGTGATGGAGCCTATCTCTTCCACGGCATTCATGAGGCTTTGGGCAAGGGTGTTGGTTCCTTGCACATTTTGCACTTCGCCCGTGAGCTTACTGTACACAAGCGCGATGGTTTTGGCGGTTTCTTCGATGGAGCGAAAGGCTTCTTGGGTGATGTGGGAAATCTCCTTGGTTTGGTCGGCGAGTGTCGTGGAAACCGCACACGATTCTTGGAGGATTTTTTGAGAATTGATACTCGTGACAATTTGCGCCAACGCACTCACACTCGCAGGTGTTGCCGTGCGGGGTGGACTGGGGATGATAACCACGTCTTGTTTAAGCGCATTGCCATAGGTGGTGTGCAACGCTTTTCCGCGCGACACGTATCCGTCTGTCCCAACCACATACCGTACGCTAGCGAGCTTTTCTCGCACTTGGGTATTGTCCCACTCTTCAAAGGGGACGATGGTGTAGGTCACATGGGTGAGTTGGTACTGTTTTAAAAACTTGAGCATGACATTAGCACCCGAAGTGCTGTTATTGAAAATCACCACTTCTTCGCCCGCAGGAATCCGACTCGCCGCTACGAAAAAATCCGTTGGGGGCACAAACTCAACGGCAATCACCCGTTCTTTGCCGTACTCTTTCACCATCTCATCATAGCGGTTCACAAAACACACGATCAAATCAAATGCCCCTGCATCATACCGTTTGTAGTTTTGTAAAGTTGCGGCTTGGTAAGTCACGGCATTTTTGAGCGTCGCATCCACAAGAGAGACAAGCTCTTGGGTGGTTGCGTCATTGGCACCAATTAGAAGAAGGGAAGCACTCACGATGACTCCTTTTTAACATAGCGTCTTGCCAAATCCATCGCATAATGCTTTTGGAAAGACCCTTGTGCAGAATAACATCACGTAGTGTACCAAATAATTTAGACAAAAAAGGGATATTTAATTGTAAGTTATAAACTTAATAATTTTATCTAAAAAAATTTAAAGATTACTGTTTTTGTGCTGTAGTGCCTTTTTACATGTAAAGGGATTTTTGCCTCCCCTTTACATGTAAAAGCGTATTCGGAGTTTTAATCCTGTGTAGCGGGCGTGTATTTTAACACCGTGCGGGCAAAGTCTACGTTTCTAAAAAACAGCAGTTCAAACACGGGGTCAAGGTGCAACACCCCTTCTTTTGGTTCTTCAAAAGGTGGCACTTCAAAGCCCACACCGATTTTGGCATTTTTGGGCTTCACGCGCACGCGCAAAGGAGCGAGGGCTTTGGCCATATTGAGGGCATTTTTTTGTTTTTTTTCATCCAAACCTTCTAGGAGATTGCGGGAAGTGCGGGGGGCAAAAAGAAGGGTTTCAAGCAAGTCTACCTTGTCTTTAAAGACCACTTTATTCCATTGCATGATGAGCTGTTCGGTGCGAATGTCACAAGATGTTTGCAACAGGCCGTGGGGCTTGGTAGCGCGAATCGTTTCAATGAGGCCAAGCAAAAAATTGGCTCCACCTAGCGCGGTAGCCGCTTCTGTAAGACGGGTGTGAAAAAGTGTTTTTGTGGCGGTATCGTACTGGTGAAAAGGATGCATGAAATGGCCTTTGGGAGAGATGTGGAAGTATAGCCAAAGTTTAGGCCAAAGCGTCCTTACATGTAAAGACGCTTTGAGGCCAAAAATCTAGTTTTTCCACTTTCCTATGTAGTGTTTTACGTTACACAACGGGCAATAATTTAGAGTGCCAAACACGATGGGCACAAGCCCCAAAAGTCCCCAATAGCTCTGAAAAATCAGGCCAAGCGTGACGATTATCACGCCTGCACTGATGCGAAAAGCCCTACTTGGTTTTTTAATTCCGCATGTCATCATCATTCCTTAGGAAAAAATACTTGCCGTAATGCCCTTGTACCAATCTTTGGTGGCAACAGCGGTGGCTTCATCAGCATGTTCAAAAAGTTCGACCTTCACTTTAACAGATTTTTCCTCTAAGTAGGCTTGGTGCGTCACGGCGATGGCCGTGGTTGGACTGACCATAGAGTAGCACACATTCGCAGGAAGCTGTGCCCCCACGCGTGGGTCACGCCCGCTCAAACGCCGCCCAATCTGCTCGCCCGCAATGAGCCCGCACGAGTTTGCCATTTGGGCACTTTTAGGAAAAGGGTACTCCCCAAGCACGTCGCCCACGATGTACACATCAGGGTCACTCACGCTTTGAAACCCGGGTGCTACCACCCTACCCCACCCCGTGCTGGTCACTTCAAGACCTGCCCCAGTGAGTAAAGAACTGGCTTTGTTGGCGGGGATGATATTGGCATCCTCAAAGGCCAAGGTTTTTTTCACAAACTGCTTGGTGTTCACATCAAAGGCATCGTAAGCAACGACTTTTTTGGCAACATCAATGCCCGTGATATTGCTCGTAGGCAGGTATTCCAAATACCCCTCGTACTTCGCAAAGGCTTCTAAAAAGCCCTTGGACTTGGTGGTTGGCTTGTCTCTGGGGTCCAAAAGCACCACCTTGGCCTTGCGCCCCTTGGCTTGAAAATAGCTCGCAATCAGCGCGGCACGCTCATAGGGCGCAGGAGGGCAACGGTACGCGCCTTTGGGCACGGTGATGACAAAGACCCCTTCTGTAAAGTTTTCCACTTTTTTCTTTAAGGTCAATTGCTCTTCGCCCCCGGTGTAACTGGCAGGAAACAGCGTGCGGCACGCTCTGGCTTCCTCGGCGTCTAGCCCAAAAGGCGCGTAATCGTACTCAATCCCCGTGGCAAGCACCAACAAGGTGTACGCGTATGTGCCCCCAAGGGTCGTGAGGGTTTTGGCCTTGCGGTCGATGCTCACAACTTTTTCGTTCACCACGTCATAGCCGTAGGTGATGGCAGGCTCTAGGGGCGAAAACAACAACTCTTCGTACGTCGTCCCTTCCACGCCACCAATCCACAAGTTGCTATAAGGGCACGAAGCAAAGACGTTTTTAGACTCAAAAATCACAATCTGCGCTTCCTTGTTGTGTTCGCGGATGGCTTTGGCCACACTAAGACCCGCGTACCCACCTCCAACGATGGCCACGCGCGCTTTCCCATTAAGAGGGTGTGTTAGGGGTGCTACTGACGTTTTTTGTACTTCACTTTCTTTGGCTACACCACTGGTCACCACTGCCGCTGCGCCCAATACGCTTAACTTTAATGCATCTCTACGGTTCATTTTTTCACCTTTACTTTTATTTTAATAACGCCCTTGAAGCAAAGCTCCAAAAGCTACGCTAACGCTGTGTTCTCCTCAGCGGAGGGCTCGCGCACCTTTGGTGCTTTGGCTCGCGAGGGCATTATTTTATGGAGACTTTGTTCCAAAACTTGCTCGAATCATAATCTATTTTTTCATCAATGTCAAGTATTTTGACAAGTTTAATCAAGTTTGCTATACTACGCTCATATTTCCAAAGGACGACGATGAAAAGAATAACCTTGGCTTTTTTATTGTTAGTACAACTAAGCTTCGCGGGAGACCCGCACAAAGGGCAGATTTTTTACCAGTATGTGGTTTCACCCATTACAGAACTTCGCGGGGACACCTTTACCAAAACACATACAAAAGCAGAATGGGAAACATTGATGAGCAAAGAGGGAAAAGCATTTTTAAGCACCTACAAGGTACCCCAAGGCACGCTAGATGCGGAAGCCTTGGAGCACTTGAGGGCCTTTTTCGTCCACTACGCCAAAGACAGCGACGTGGTGGCCGTGTGCGGGGAACTATAACCCCACAAGAAGTCCCAATCCAAAAAGGCCAAGCACCACGCCTGAGCCTTTTTGAATCCACCCTATGGCTCCATAAAGCCTTGCTTTGGTGTGGCGGTTTCCCGCAAGCAGTGCCACCACCATGTCCCACGCGAGCACCACACCCACCATCCATGCCCCGTACCAAAGACGCATTTGCATCCCCGTATCTGGGCTAACCATCGCTCCAAACAGCACCCAATAAAACAGGGCATTTTTAGGGTTAAGTACCGCAGAACCAAATCCAAGGGCCACATGTTTGCCCCACGCCTTTACATGTAAGGCTTCACTAGCGCTCTCACGCACCTTTGGGGCACGCAAAAGGTGCCATCCGATGTAACACAAATAGACCCCACCAAGGCTTCGCACCACTACAAATAAGATCTCATGCTGGGTTAAAAGTGCCGCGCTACTCAGCGCCAAGGCGATGTACACCCCGTTGCCAAGGGCTATCCCCAAACACACCCCAAAGGCATAGCGCAACGGCAGTCGCAAGGCCGTTTGGATGATGAGGAAAAAATCAGGCCCAGGACTCAACAGCGCTAAAAAATGCGCCCATGCTACCAAGAAAAACTCCATAATACTCCTTTTGAAAAGGAGTATAGAAAAATCTAGGCTTTTATATCTTGTAAAAAATTGCGTTGGTAGGCTTTGGGGGTTTGAGTGGTGAAGGATTTAAAGTGGTGGTGAAAATGGCTTTGGTCGTAAAAGCCGCACATTTGGGCAACTTCGGCGATGGCGCGGCCTTGTTGGAGGTGGTGGCGCGCCGCTTCGACGCGGCAATTGAGCCTAAAGGCGTGGGGCGTGACACCAACATGGGCCTTAAACGCGCGAATCAGCCCGTATACGTTAGCGCCCGCCTCTTTTGCTAGCTTTTCCAAGGGCAACTCTTGGTCCAAGTCGCACCCTAGCATTTCTAGCACCCGCTCCACACGCGGGTGGGGTAGCAGTGGAGGCAAAAGAGTGACGTGTTCTAACAAGGCGCCAAAAAATTCCGTCAGTTTTTCCTCTTTCTCCATCCTAAACCCCTCAGGGTCCAACAAGGCCCTCACCGCGTCAAAATAGTGCGCCACGAGGAGCGGGTCATGCAAAAGCGGTGTGTCAAAAGGGGCAAAAGTTTCCCGCCCCTGCAAAGACGCACACCAAGCAGTGTCCAGATACAGCATGGCGTAGGTGCGTGGGGCGGAAGGGGAAGGGTTGCACGCATGAAGCACATGGGGGTTGATGAGCGCCAAAGTGCCCTCGCGCAGAGTAAGTGCACGTTCTCCTAGGGTAAAATGCACCTCGCCCTCGGCCACCGCCCCAATGCTTAGGCGTTGGTGCAAATGGGGTTTAAAATGTTCAAAACTGCGCACCGCCAAGCGCGCTTCTGCAAACAAAAGGGTGCTTGCCCTCACCCTAGATAATCCTCAGAGCAACGCTTTCTCGCGCAACCACGTCGCCAATAATGGTGGCGAAGATGTAACCCAAGTCGTGAAGCACAGGTAGGACTGCTCTTGCTTCGTGTTCAGGCAACGCCACCAATAAGCCGCCCGAAGTTTGCGCGTCAAAGAGCGCGATGTCCACGTCGCCTTTACATGTAAGGAAACGCTCAACGTGGGATTTGTTCCCATAGCTTCCCGCAGGGATGATGCCCATGTCTGCGTAGGTTTTAGCGCTTTTTAACACCGGAACCGCCCCTTGGGTAATGCACAACGTGGCATTTTCTCCCGCCATCTCCAAACCGTGTCCCAAAAGCCCAAAACCCGTCACGTCCGTGCACGCACTCACCGACAAAGAACGCAACGCGCGCATGGCATAGACGTTAAGTTGGGCCATGAGTTGCGCGGCTTCGCTTGCCTCGCTTTGGTTTAGCAAGTCCGCTTTGATGGCAGTGGAGAGAATCCCCATGCCAAGGGGCTTGGTAAGCAAAAGCACATCGCCAACGCGCGGGGTGTTGTTGCGCCAAAAACGCTGGGGATGCACCATGCCTGTGACCGAAAGACCATAATACATCTCAGGGGTTTCGATGGTGTGCCCACCTGTGACAACGCCGCCACACTCAAGCACTTTGTCGCGCCCACCTTCTAAGATTTCCCGTAAAAGCGCACGGGGATGGTGGCATCCATCAAACCCCACAAGATTCAAGGCACTCAGCACCTCTGCGCCCATGGCAAACACATCACTCAGGGAATTTGCCGCGGCAATCTGGCCGTACACAAAAGGGTCATCCACCACTGGCGTGATAAAATCCACCGTTTGCACCAAAGCTTGGGTTTCATTGAGCGCATACACGCTGGCATCTTCGCTGCCTTCACTGCCAACAAGCACGTTTGGATGCGGGGCATAAAGGCCGCTAAGGGTGTTTGTGAGATCCTCCGGACCCAACTTAGCAGCACAACCCGCAGCCTTGACGTACTTGGTCAGCTTGGCTTGGTTGTTTAGGTTCATTACATTCCTTAGAGGCTAATCACATCCTGGGCATTTAGGAGCATTTCGATGGTGCTGTACGCATTGCCAATGACCCCCACTTTGAGGGCGTCTTGCACCTTGTAAAACTCCAAGCACACGCCGCACGAGTAGACCTCTACCCCTTTGTCAGCGAGGGCTTTGAGTACGGTGATAACATCACTTCCCTCAGGGGCCGTGGTGAGCAAAACGCCCTTATTAACACAAATAATACGGCTTGGCAGGGCTTTTTGCTCTAGTACGGTTTTTAAAAACCCGACCATGAGCATGGCCCCAAGCTCACCCTCACCTACTTTGTCATCTTTAATAAACAAGGTTTTGTTTAAAAATCCACTAGAAGCTTGGGGTACGATGTCGCAACCATAGCCCTTCACAAGGGTGATGAGCGTTGCATCTCCTTGGGTGCTCTCACGCACTTCGCACCCGCTGTTTTTTCCAAAACGCATGACGTTTTCGCGCGAGGCGACGGAGTTTACAAGCACTTCAAGAACGGCATCCTCTGGCAAAGATTCGAGGGCTTTTTTGGTTTCAAGGACAGGTTGGGGACATTCTAAATTACGGCAATCGATTTGCATTTGTTACTCCAAGGTTATGGGTTTACATGTAAGGGTGTTGGCACTTGAACCTCAAGTCTAGCGGGAGTGCCGACGCGAAGTCGGCAGGGGGTTATTTAAACGTGGCTTCAATCCACGCTTGTGCGGCTTCGACGGTGTCAAATTTTTGACTTTTTGCCACTTGGGTTTCACCTTCGTAAAAGCGGATGCGGATGCCATCTTGCACTTCATCCACTTTGATGCGGGTGATTTTATGGGTGTTAAGGTACACACGGTCGTTAAGTTTGATAAACATGAGAACTCCTTTTTGTTTTGGCGGATTGTAGCACGTTTGAACTAAAAGCTACGAAAAATCACGCTTGTTTCGGGGTTTTAAAAACAGCTCTTTAAAACGCGCATTGGCATAAGCTTCGATGTCTGCTTGCAAGGTTTTGTACGCTTCCATCAGTTCATACGCCTCAGGTGTTAGCGTGGTCCCACCGCTTTCGCCGCCCCCTTTTTGGGTTGCGACCAAGGGTGAAGAGAAACTTTTTTGCAAAATCTGAATGTGGCTCCAGGTTTTTTTGTAATTCATCCCCAGTTTTTCTGCGGCCCCTGCGATAGACCCTGTGCGCGCTACGTCTTCTAAGACTTCGGTTTTGCCTTTGCCAAAGAGCAACTCACCTTTTTCGTTTTCAATCCACGTTTTGGTTTTCACATAAAGCCTAAGGCGTTTTTTCTCCGTAAAACAACCTAGCTCACAAAATTTCACATCAATGCCACACTCTTCTAGTGTGCCGCGAATCTTTTTCAGCCCAAGGCCCGCCGCTGCTGCTCTGGCGTCTTTGCAAAACACTTTTTTGTTTTCATCCAACAAAGGCTCCAAGCGCGCTTTGGCTTCCGCGTCGTATTCGCCATCGCCCTTAAGGGCGCCAAATTGTCCAAGCCCGCACTCACTAATGCGCACGCCCATGGCTTTAGCTGTCTCGCCCACTGTTTTGATGGCTTCTTTTGTTTTGGCGGCAACCTTGTAGGCATCTTTACATGTCAGCTTGCCTTCTTCGTTAAGGTTTTCTTTGATGTGGCGTTCTAGCTCAGACATGGATGCGCTCCGGCGCGTTATAAATGTTCATACGGTCATTACGCGCAAATCCCACCAACGTGAGGTTAAATTTTTTAGCAATCATCAATCCCAAACATGTCGAAGCCGTGCGAGAGACAAGGATGGGAATCCCGTGCATGACCGCTTTGGCGACCATCTCCGAAGAGAGTCTGCCACTCACCATCAAAAACGCTTTGGAAACATCAGCACCCGCTAAGCGCGCTTTGCCAATGGCTTTGTCGATGGTGTTGTGTTGGGCGATGTCTTCACCAATAAAAAAGGTTTTTTCATCAAGAAAAAGCTTCGCCGTGTGCACACAGCCTGTTTGTTCGTACAGCGGGCATTCGGTGTAAAACTGGCCCATCTGCTTAGAAAGGAGTGCCGCTTCGATAGTAAGAGGGTTTTGAATGACTTTGGCCTCAATGGCTTCGGGGTCGATATTGGCGGTCATGCTGCGCCCACAGCCGCTGATGACCACACCCTCGGCATTGAGTTTGCCAATATTGGCGGCATTTACCTTGGCTTCAATCTCTACACCCATGCCATCATTTACAAGTTCCATACGTGTAATATCTTCAAAGCTTTCAATGATGTTTTCACTCATCAAATACCCAAGAGCAAGTGCTTCTTGGTCTACAGGTGTTGCCATCACCGCACCAACGCGCTCGCCATTCACGATGAGTTCAAGCTTGATTTCACGCACCAATGTGTCGTCACTCTCAATCTTTTTTCCGTCTTTTATTTTTATAATCTGTGTGGTAAATACGGGTTCCATCATTGTTTTTCCTTGTCTTGAAGTACGCAATTTTAGCATATTACCCCGCAAGATGCTATGCTAAAACTGCAAAAGGCAGCACCCTTCAAAAAGAGTACCGCCCCTTACATGTAAACAAAAAAGCGCCTTAAATCTCGCCTTTTTCCTTGAGTCTT
>NZ_JCAHZR010000010.1:0-77300 GCF_059415125.1 Sulfurospirillum sp. HTRB-L1 | reverse complement strand
AGAGATGATGTGGGCGAAGTTTAGAACGCCAAAAGGATTTTGCCATGACTTTTTTTGATTCATACACCGATTTTTGAATAAAAGAAGAAATAAAAGAAAAAGAGGAGTAATTACTGCACACAAACGCCTTACATGTAAGGAAAAATCCCTTACATGTAACGCAGTGGAAAGAGGATGATGGCTAGTCCCGCAAAGGCTAAACCAAGGCGCACAAAGAGCGTGTGCCGTTCACCCACAAGGGCGTGGGAGAGCAAGGCGAGGCCAAGGGCGATTTTTAAAAAAGAGACAAGGGCGAGCCAAAAATGGGTTTGGGGGTAAAGGAGTGCGTCGTTGAGTAAAAACGCCACGGGGATGATGTACAGCCCAATGCCCAGCTTCATGGCCTTTGCCGCTACGCCAAACCACGGGGTTTGGGCCATGCCCGAAGCGATAAACACCGTCCCACACACGGGTGGCGTGATGGTGGAGAGCAGGGCAAACCAAAAGATGAACAAGTGGGCTTGCAAAGGTGCTAAGCCAAAATCTTCCAAGATGGGCCCAGCCACAGAAACGCAAATGATGTACGCCGCTGTGGTAGGTACTTCCATGCCCAAAATAAGACAAGCAAGGGCGGTGAGTAGCAATGCAAGCCACAGTTGGCCATCGGAGAGATACAAGATGGCGGAGGTGATTTTTACCCCAAAACCTGTGATGTTAAGCACCCCGATGATAATCCCTGCGCAAATGATGACCGAAGCAATGGTGGCAATCTGCCGTGACGCGGTGATGCACGCCTCCACAAAAGTACTCCAAAAACGCGCAAAGGAAGGCTGCCACGTGCGGTCTACGAGTAGCAAGGCCACACTAATAAAAATGGCGTAAGCTGCGGCAAGTTGCGGGGTTTTCCCCAGTCCTAAAAGGGCGTAAAGGAGTACGCCAAAAGGGAGGATGAAAAAGGGGCTAAGTTGCAAGACAAGGCGTGTTTGGGGGATATCTTCTTTGTTCATGGCTACAAGGTTGTATTTTCTGGCAAACACATCGATGCCAATCCACACCGTAAAGAAAAACAACAAGGCAGGAAAAATGGCTGCGGCCATGATGTTGGCGTACTTGGTGCCCAAAAGTTCGGCCATGATAAACGCACCCGCGCCCATGAGTGGGGGCATGATTTGCCCGCCCGTGGAGGCCACCGCTTCCACTGCACCCGCTAGTGAAGGCGGGTAGCCAAGGCGTTTCATGGCGGGGATGGTAAAGGCACCTGTGGAGGCGACATTGGCCGAGGCGGAGCCTGAGATGGAGCCAAAAAACCCAGAAGCCAAGACCGAGACCTTCGCCGCGCCCGCGCGTAAACGGCCTGCGAGTTTGGTGGACATGGACATAAAGGCCGTCCCGCCTTCGCCCGCTCCCACAAAGGCGCCAAGGATGACAAAAATGGCGACCACATTGACCGATACGCCTGTTAAAGAACCGTAAATGCCGCCCTCGGCGATGACAAGGGTGCCCAAAAAACTCTCAATAGGGATGCTCTGATGCCCAAACTGCCCAGGGATGTGGTGCCCCCAAATCCCATACGCCAACGCGATGGCGGCGGTGAGGGGCAAGGCAAGCTTGATGGCGCGCCGTGCCATTTCAAGGACGACAAGGAGCAACACAAGGGCAATGCCAAACTGCAAAGGCGTTTCCAAATACCCGTACTGGTCGCTAAGCATGTCGTGAAAAAAGACAATGTAAAAACTCGCCCCAAGCCCAAGAGTCAGCAACCCGTAGCCGCTGTAACGCGCAACAGCGGAGCTAGGTTGTTCGCCAAGCAAAAAGACCCACGGAAGTACCAGTGCGAGGTGCAAAGGGCGGGTGACGAGGTTGGGAAGCAAGCCTGTGAAGATGATGTAGAGGTGGAAACCAACGGTGAGAAAAGCGAGGGTTGCCACCAGTAGTGTCTTAAATCTCATGGATTAGTACAATCCTTCGGGGATGGTTACGCCGATTTCACGGTAGTATTTAAGCGCGCCAGGATGCAAGGGGGCGTAAAAGGTGCCAAGCAAGTCAGGCGTGATGGCTTTCCACCAAATGTTTTGGCGTTCAAGGCGAGGCTTAGACTCCCAAAAGGCTTTAGTAAGGGCGTACGCGGTCGCTTCGCTCATTTGGGTGGTGGTGTAAAGCACAACGGGAAGGGTGGTGGTGCTAAAGTCTTCCTCAACACCCGCGTAGGTGCCAGCAGGGATGACGAGTTTGTCCCGTTTGGTAAGGGCGATTTGGGCATCGCTCATGGAGAGGATGTGGATGTCCATGCTCGCGGCCGCTTCGATGACATTGGGCGCGGGGTAGGAACCTGACGTGGCAAAACCGTCGATTTGCCCGTTTTTAAGGGCAGTTACAGCGCCTGAGAGTTCGGCGTCGATGAGTTTGACATCTTCTTTGAGGCCAAGAAGTTCGATGTATTTTTCTGCTTCATTGGCGCCAAAACTGCCTTTTCCGATGAGTAGGGATTTGCCTTTGAGGTCATCGAAGGTTTGGATGCCTGCGTTTTTAGCGACGACAAAGTGCATGGTGATGAAAGGAAAAGGAAAGAGTGAGCGAATGGAGGCGTAGTCACTGGGGATGTCTTTTTCAAACATGCCTTGACCCGCTTGGGCGAGGCTGACAAGACCCGGAGGCGTGGTAAAGAGGTAGTTTCCGCCCCGTCGGCGCGCTTCTTTGACGTTTTGCACAGAACCTTGGCTCTCTTCGATGGTGATAGAAAAGGCGTTGTTGGTGGCTTGGGTGATGGTTTCGCCCACTTGAACGGCCATTTGGTAGTAAGAAGAGGCGGCTTTGGCGGCTTTGAGGGTGATGCGTTCGCTCGCGTTTGCGCCAAGAGCAAGGGCGCAAACAGCACACGCAAGAAGGGGTTTAAAAACCTTCATGGTGACTCCTTGGGATGATTTGTGATGGGCGATTGTAGCGCGTTAAAGATAAAGAGCGGCAAAAATGCTTTATCTTGGCTGAAATTTGCTTTTAAAGGCGGCCTCCATCGCCGCTTTCCAGACCAAAAAATGGGGGTTCTGGGTGGGGTGAAAGAGAAGGGAGAGGGTGCGCGAAAAGGTGAGGTTGATGAGGGGCACGTGAAATAAAGTGCCCTGTTTGAGTTCGTTTTGCACCACAAAGCGAGAGAGGCACGAGAGGGTTTTACGTCCTTTGAGGGCCTCCTTGATGGCTTCGTTGCTGTTGATTTCAAGGGCAACTTTGGGGCGCACTCCTTGGGGCAGGGCGTTTTCAAAGACCTCTTTGGTGCCTGAGCCTTTTTCGCGCAAAATCCACGGCAAAGAGGCTAAGGTGTCGATGAACACGGGGGTTTTGGCAAGGGTTTTGTCTCCACAAACCACGATGAGCTCATCCGTGGCAAGGGACTCCACGCAAAAGTCTCCTTGGGGAACCTTGCCCTCCACAAACCCCGCGTCACTCTCGTGGGCAAGAAGCTTGGCGATGATGGTTTCGGAGTTCTCGATGCGCAAATCAAAGCGGGCATTGGGGTGGGTGTGGGAGAAATCTAAGAGCATGGAAGGAAGCAAATAGGTCCCGATACTTTGGCTCACCGCAAGGCGCAAATGAAAAAAATCTCCTTGGCGCAAGGTGGCCGCAAGGGCGGAAAGTTTGGCGTGGAGTGGGGTCGCTTGGGCATGAAAAAGACGCCCGCGGTCGTTGAGAAACAGTTGCTTACCTTGGCGTTCAAACAGCGCCCCGCCAAGGTCGCGCTCTAACTCTTTGAGGGAGAGGGAAAGGGCAGATTGGGAGATGCCAAGGGCCTGCGCGCTGTGGGTGACGTGGCCAAGGTTCGCAAGGGTGAGAAAGTGGTCAATCTGTTTGAGGGTCATGAGGGTTTCCATTTTGAATACGTTTTTAAAGCAAAGCTCTAAAAACTACGCTAACGCTGAGTTCTGCTCAGCGCAGGGCTCGCGCACCTTTGGTGCTTGCATTTCTTTTAAAACACGTTTCAAAAGAAATGCATTTAAAATTTAAATGATTTTAACAAAATAAATATATTTTACTTATAAAATCCCAAGTGCTACAATTGCCTTTCAAAAGACGTTTGGACTCACCCTATTTCGAGACGAGTTATCCACAATGGGTACCCCAAAGCTAACGCTTTGACCCATTGGGATAAAGTCTCTCTTGCGGGTGAGTCCAAACGTCTCACTTCTTTACATGTAAAGGAAAACAAGGATGTTTTGGCGCGGTTTGATAGTGTTATTTTTCTTAAGTGGCCTTTGGGGTGGACTTGCCCTTGTACTCACCGCACAAGGCTATCACGTTAGCCCGCTCATCACTGCGGTCCTTGGCGGGATGGCTACGAGTGCGGTGTTTCCGCGTCTTGGCGCGTGGCTGGGGCAAAGCGGGGCACTAAAATTTGGCACCAAAGAGTTGTTGCGCCTTGGCATCGTGCTGTACGGGCTTCGCATTAGTCTCGACCAAGTGTGGCAGGTGGGCTTTGCAGGGGCTGGACTGGCCCTTTTGGTGGTGACAAGCACTCTAAGCCTTGGGTGGTTTTTGGGGCAAAAAATGGGACTAGACAAACACAGTGCCTTGCTCATCGGGGCGGGCAGTGCCATCTGCGGCGCCGCGGCGGTTTTGGCGGTGCAGTCGGTCACGCGCAGTGAGAGTGAAAAAGTAGTGGCGGCTGTGGCCACGGTGGTGCTCTTTGGGACGCTAGGAATGCTTGTGTACCCGTGGGCGCTCTCTAGCGTGGAGAATCCCTTTGTCCAAGGGCTTATAGCGGGCGGTACCTTACACGAAGTGGCGCACGTGGTGGGTGCGGGGGCGGGACTCCCTAAAGAAGCCGCGCAGGTAGCGGTCATCGTGAAGATGATACGGGTGATGTTTTTGGTGCCTGTGCTCTTTGTGTTGCTGTTTCTTTTTAAGGCCAAGGGCGAAAAAAGCGGAGTGCGGGAGGCGTTTCCGTGGTTTGCCCTCTTTTTTCTGGGCATAGTGGGACTAAATTCGGCGGTAGAGGTGCCTTTTAAGCAGGTGCTTTTAGAGGTGGATACGATGTTGCTTAGCATCGCCATGTGCGCCTTGGGCCTCAACACCCACACCAAAACCCTCCGCCACATGGGCGCCAAACCTTTTTTGCTTGCAAGCGTACTGATGGTCTGGCTTGTAGGTGTCGGGGCGGGGGTGGCGTGGCTTTACATGTAAGGAACCCCTTACATGTAAAGCCGCTCCCTTTTAGTATATCCACCCCACCTGTACCAACACCCGTGTGTTGCGTTCAGGTTCGCTTCGTACTTTCTCTCCTCCGATGACCCTAGCAACTTGGACTCTGGTGAAAAACTCTTTGAACGCCGCTTGGTAGCCTACGCCTATGTCACTCAGGTGTTTTGATGTGCTGTTATTGCTAAGTTCGTTTTGCATCTTGGCGTAGCCTGTGTCTGCAAAGAGGCTAGCGCGGTGGCTTATGCCCTGTACGCTTGGCAGTGCGTAGAAAAGTTCCGCGCCCAAGATGTAGCCATTTTCTGCACTATGTTCGCCATCAGGAAAGGCTCTCACCCCATACGCACCTCCCAAGGAAAAGTCTTCCGACCCATCAAGGTTTTTGCCGCCTAGGGCGTGTTGAAACCGAAGGCTCGTGGTGAGGGAGTAGGTTGGGTTAAAGTAAACCGACTGTTCGATGCTTCCTGTGAGTTTTGAGTACGACCCTTGCGTCTTGGCACCCGCCGCGTCTTGGGCTTTTGCGATGGCATCATCGATGCTTAAACGCCCGTGAGTAAGGGCAAGCGAAACCGTCGTGTTGGCATTAAGCCCCAAGAAAAGTCCTGTGCGGGTATAGTCCCCGCCAAGAGTGAGGGCATTGGACTCTTTGGGGGTTTTGACATTGGCACTTTGTATCTTGTCTTCCATGTCCTTGTGGGCAAAGCCCATGGAAAAGTTAAGGGTTTCTTGACGGGTGCGGATGAGTGGGTAGGAAAGCTTTGCTTCAAGGGTGGTGGCATTGCCTAGGGCATCGAGGGCTTTGTACTCTTTGGCTAAGGAGTAGGTAGTGTGTGAGGCACTAAGTTCTCCTCGAAGGCCATTGTGCATGAGGGGGAAGTTGTACGCCACTTTGCCATTTTTCAAATCACCCGTGGAGGAAAGTACGCCATTGAGGCTGAGTTTGTCCCCATAGCCAAAGGGCGAGAGGGCGTTGAGCCCAAGGTTGAGGCGGTAACGTCCTGTGTACCTGCTCCCGTAATTGTCCCCGATGGCATAGGCTGTGTAAGGAGAGGTGGCTTCGGTTTGGATTAAAAAGTCACTGGTGCCCACAAGCGTTCCTGGCATGATGTCTGCCCTAGTAACCTTGGCGCCGGGGGTGTCGTTGATGAGCAGCATGGCGCGTTCTAGGGTGTTGACACTGATGATGTTGGCTTCTTTGACTGCATCAAGCAACCCTTGGACGTTTGCGTCGTTGACTAGGGAAGTGTTGGAGAGGGTAAATGCACCGTAATTGCCCTCAATCACCGCAAGGGTTAAGGTGTCTTTGGCGATGGCCTCTTGGGGAATATACGCCCTTGCGACAAAGTAGCCTTTGTTTCGGTAGTGTGTAGTCACCACCGAAGCGATGCTTTTGAGCCCTTCAAAGGTGTGTGCTTTTCCAAGAAAGCTTTGCACTAAGGTTTCTAACTCTTGGCTTGGAATGTGCCCATTGCCCTCAAACACAATGCGCGCGATAAACACCGTTGCTTCGGCACTAGGTTGCGCTGCGGGTGTGGCCTTAGAAGGAGTGGGAGAGAGGTCGGGGATTTCGTTGTTTGGCCCTTCTTTTTCTTGGACAATCTTGGGCACGATGAGTTGTTTTTCAATATCTCCAATACGCGGAGGCGCGGCCAAAAGGGCTGTGGTTACACAAAGCAATAGGGTAGTTGTAGGTTTCATCTTGTTTCCTCTTGGTCAACATAATCAGGCAATCGTACACCCCCGTTGATGATAGCGATGTTTCCATTGCCCCAAAAAGGCAAAGGGCCACTGGCTGCCACTAAAGGTGTAAAAGCTTGTGGGCTTTGTTGCATCTGCTCTACAAAGGCAGTAGAGACGAGGCTGGCGGTACCATTTTCAATGTGGGATACGTCGGGGGTGGGTGGTTGTGGTGTTGGAGCAGGTGTTGGTGTTGGTGTTGGTGTTGACCCACCACTTTTTGTGCCGATGACCCATACTGGACCGCTGCTTGCCATTCTAAGAGTCGGATAGTTTTTTGCAAGGGTAGTGTCTTCTAAGATGTCCCAACCTGCATAGGTTGCGAGGGTTTTCATCTCTTCGGTGGTTTTACCCACACCTCCTGCTGAAGTTGCTTGTCCTGAGGTTTGCGTGTTCCAAAAAGAGACAGCGTCGATTGTGCCAGTGATGCTTTTTGTGGAATCACTAACATCAACATAAGTATTGTCACCTACTAATCCACCGACATTTGTCCCACCCGCTACTTCACCCATCGCGTATGAGGTTTTGATGTCACCTACATTGAACCCAACTAGTCCACCAATTACTTGGGTTCCAGTCACTTTTCCTGTGGCGTATGTGTTGGCAATGGATGTTTCTTGATCATTTATTCCAACCAGTCCACCGACATATCGTGCGCCAATCACCTCTCCTGCGGCATAGCTGTTTGCAATGCTTGATGTTTCAGACGACAACACTCCCACAAGTCCGCCGATATAGTCAGCAGTACCCGTCACACTTCCAGATGCATAGCTGTTTGTGATGCCTGCAATACTAGCTCGCCCCACAAGTCCACCGACACTTTGACGACCAGTGACACTTGCAGTGGAATAACTGTTTGTGATATTTTGCTTGGAAAATATTCCCACAAGCCCACCAATATAATCACCACTACCTTCCACACTCCCTGTGCTATAGCTGTTGGCGATGGCTGTCAAACTAGCCCCTCCCACAAGTCCGCCAACTTCAGACTGACCCTTTATATTTACATTAGTGACTCCAATATTTTGTATCGTGGCTATACCTGTAGAGCCAAACAATCCAACCGCATCTGTAGTTGGACGATTGATAAACAAATCTGCGATGGTATGATTTGCTCCATTGAAGTTTCCTCTAAATGGATTATCTTGATTTCCAATAGGATTCCAACCTGCACTGCTGTTCGCTGTAGCACTTGCTAAGTCTGCATAGCCTGCGGTTGTGTTATCTATGTTGTTTGAAAGGGCAAAAAAGTAACCATTGGTTAAAACATCACTGTTGTAGTTGATGTTTTGCAGTTGTGTCCAGTTGGTGAGGGTGTAGGGGTTTGCTGATGTTCCATAGCCCCCTTGAAAAAGCGTTTCGTAATGCGTGAGGATATCTTGTGCTCTTGTTACGCCTGTTAGGTACGGTAGTCCCCCGCCAGCTTCATAGCCCGCTACCGCAGCACCACGCCCAGCAGCAGGAAATGACCAGATGTCTGTATCCCAGCTAGCATAAGTCGCTGAGTCCATCATTTGGGCGGTGGTTTTACCCACACCTCCTACTGAAGTTGGTTGTTTTGAGGTTTGGGTATCCCAAAAAGAGAGAGAGTCGATTGTGCCAGTGTATGATGTAAATCCTATAGTAGCAGTATCGTTACCGACTAGCCCGCCGACATTTGTCCCACCCGCTACTTCACCCATCGCGTATGAGGTTTTGATGTCGCCTAGATTCTCGCCAACCAATCCACCTACATTAATAACCCCAGTTATCTTTCCTGTGGCATAGGAATTTATTATACTGCCACTGCGATTTTCTCCAGCCAATCCACCGACATTATTAGCGCCAGTTACTTCTCCTGTAGCATAGGAGTTGGCTATAGATGCAGTGTCAGAGTTGTTGAGTCCAACAAGACCACCAACGAACTCTGCAGTAGTACCAATAACCTTCCCTGTTGCATAAGAATTACGGATAACTCCTTGATTGCCACCTACCAATCCTCCAAAATAAATACCACTTCCCTCTACCTGTGCTAATGAATAAGAGTGATCGATGGTTGATTGATTTTGACCTACAAGTCCTCCTCCAATCTGGTAAGACACTTTTACTATTCCACTGGTATAGCTATTTTTGACAGTACCACCATTGACCCATCCAGCCAATATACCAACGTATGTCTTACCCGTTATGTCTGCATCGATAACGCCAATATTTTCGAGTGTTGCATTCAAGGTGTGTCCAAATAGTCCTATTCGCTGAGCGGTACTATTATTGATAAAAAGATTGCCAATAGTGTAATTGGCTCCATTGAAGTTTCCGCTAAATGAATTAACTTGATTTCCAATAGGATTCCACCCTGCACCGCTGTTCGCTGTAGCACTTGCTAAGTCTGTATAGCCTGCGGTTGTATTGTTGATGTTGTTTAAGAGGGTAAAGTATTTGCTAAGTATAGGGATGTTGTAGTTGATGTTTTGCAGTTGTGTCCAGTTGGTGATGGTGTAGGGGTTTGCTGATGTTCCATAGCCACCAGCAAATAATGTTGTTTGAGCAGGTCTATCGGCAATGGCAGTGACATTTTTAAGATAAGCTAATCCTATACCATAGCCTGCTACTCCACTACCACTTCCATATGCCCATATTGTGCTATTCCATCCTGCATCGGTGTACAGGAGTGGATCTTGCATTTGGGCAGTGGTTTTGCCCACACCTCGTGCTGAAGTTGTTTGTCCAGAGGTTTGGGTGTTCCAATAGCTGTTAGTGACAGCGCCTCCCATAGAAAACGCACCCACAAGTCCACCGGTCAAAGTTGTTCCCGTTACACGCCCTGTGGCGTAGCTATTTGTGATTGGTGATGACTGGTAAAGTGAGCCCACAAGTCCACCGACAGCTTGTACTCCTTCTACACTTCCTGTGGCGTAACTATTTGTGATCGATGATGTGGTGTAAGCCGCTCCAAGAAGCCCACCGACTTCATTGCCACTACCTATTACATCCGCCGTAGCATAACTATTTGTGATAGTGGAAGAACCATTCGTCACTCCCACAAGCCCACCGACCATAGCGCGTCCCGTTACACTGCCAGTAACATATGCATTGGTGATGGTGGTTCCATTGTAGACGACTCCCGCCAATCCAGCGGTTCCATCCATGCCTGTTATATTGGCATTGACAATGCCAATATTGCGTATTGTAGCGCCATATGTTAAACCAAATAATCCAACATAGTTCGTGGTTGGGCGGTTAATATACAAATCTGCGATGGTATGCCCTAAGCCATCAAAGGTTCCTTTAAATTGATTTGTTTGAGTTCCAATCGGCGAAAACCCTGCACCGCTGTCCCATGAGGAAGTCGCTGAAGCATCAATGTTGCCACCTAGCGCATACTTTCCGTTCAGTGCTTGATTGGCCCATTGGAGTTGGTAGACATTATAGATGGACACCAAACCGTTTACGCCAAAGATAACTTTATTGGTTGTGTTGGCGGCATTAAAGTAAACACCACCATTAGTGGTGTTGGTGTTTTCGATGGTAGCATTGACATATATCTCATCGCCTGCGGTGAGGGTGAGCTTTTTAGCCGTTGCCCATGTAATGTTTTCATTGACGGTGATGTCTTGGTCTGCTTGGAGTTCTATGTCAGCCGTAGTTAAGGCGTTTTGAATGGCTGTTGCACTCACACTTTCACCACCTATGCCTCCGCCTGCGGATTCGATGGTGATATTATCTGGGTCAAGGAGCCATTTTGCGGTTTTGATGATGGTGCTATCTTCTACATGTAAAGCTTTTCCCGAAGTCTCTATAAACCCACCAGAGGCATCAAGGGTGCCATCCACATGCGCACTTCCCCCATGGGCAAACAACACAATCTTCCCCTTAGCGTCTTCAAGCGACCTAGCTTCGATGATGCCTGTGTTATTTACCACACCTTTAAGCAGTTCATCTACCGCATTGGTAGTGAGGTACACTTCTCCGCCGTCTGCTTGGATAGAACCGCTGTTTTTAACCAGAGCGTCTAGGACGCCTTTGTTTACGGTGAGGTTGAGCAAGGAGTTGCCGTTAAGGTTGATACTCACAGTCTCAGCACCCACAAGATGCACATCACCCCTCAGGGCATGGATGCTTCCTTGGTTTTGTACCTCTTTGCCCGCAAGGATGGCGTAGCCTTCGCTAGAGATGGTGATAGTGCCTAGATTGAGGATGGCGTTGTTAGAAGCACCACTAAAAGTGTAGTTTCCTGCGTTAAAATCAGCATCGCTTAGCGAAGAGGTGGTGGCTAACAGTCCTGCGGTGTTGATGGAAGCGTTTTTACCAAAGAGCACGCCGTTACTATTTAAAAGCCACACTTGACCGTTGGCGTTTAGTGCGCCGTCGATGACACTGCGTTCATTACCAACGACGCGGTTGAGGGCGATGGCATTTGTGTTAGGTTGCACGAAGTTAACGGTTTCGTTTGCCTTGATGCTAAAATCTGTCCAGTTGATGGCGGCTTTTTGCGTACTTTGGGTGATGGTCGTCACAGCACCGCTTTGGGCAATGCTTGCACTACCACTGGTGACCACTCCGCCACTTGGAGCTGCGCAAAGTAGGGAAGAACTAGCAACAACAGCACTCACCACCAGTGCTATCTTGCCACCTTTTAAGATACGAAAGCGAGAGCTGTAGTCAAGGGAGAATTTCATCGCAACGCCTTTTGTGATTGTTGCAACAATTATAATACACGCGCGTTTGAAGGGCGTTTGATGAAACTTAGGATTTGTTTAATAAGCTTTACATGTAAGGAATTGTTAGGGCCATAGAAGTTCCGTTGTTGTGAAAAAACCTCGCCTGTGTTTTAAACTTGCTTTTCACAAGTGTGGTGATGATGTCCATCCCAATGCCTGAATTTTTTGTGCTGCCGTTAAAGCCTGTGCCATTGTCCGAAACCAACACACTGATGCGCTCTTTTTCTTGGCTGATAGTTACGGTGATTTTAGGCGCGCTGATCCCTTTAAACGCATATTTGATGGAGTTGCTGACAAATTCGTTGAGGATGATGCCAAGGGTGATGGAGTGGTGGGCGCCTAGGAAAAATTCAGGCGAATGGACTTCTTTTTGTATGTCTAGCACAGAACTTGCCAGAAGGTTATCCAAAAGCGCTGTGATGTAGTGCTTGATTTCCAATGTTTTGTGGGTTTCGTTTTGGCGGAGTTTGTCGTGCGCCAAAGAGATGGCGGAAATAGTGTTGTGGATATCTTCCAAAGACTGGGAAGTGTCCTTTTGCAAAGAGTGCAAAGAGACGATACTGGCAATCACTTGAAGGTTGTTTTTGACCCGGTGGTCTAATTCTTGGTACAAAAGCTCTTTTTCTCTTTCTGCTTCTTTGCGCGCGGTGGTGTCCCGACTGATGCCATGGTAACCGACGACGGTGTTGTGTTTGTCATACACGGCTTTTGAAATCACTTCGCCCCAGATGAACGAACCGTCTTTGCACTTGTGTTGCACTTCAAAGGTCGAATGGAGGTCATTTACTGCCGCTTCTTTGCTCTCTTGCCTTTGCTTAATGCGCTCCATGACAAGGGCGATGCCCTCCTCCGTAAACATTTCAAAAACATGACGCCCTACCAATTCTTCGGGCTTAAAGCCAAGCTTTTCTTCCACGGAAGGACTGATGTAGGTGAGAAAATGATTGCTGTTTGCTTTCCAAATCACATCGGTCACGTCTTCAGTAAGCTCGCGGTAGAGGGTTTCGCTGGCTTTGAGCTTTTCTTCCGCTTCTTTGCGTTGGCTGATTTCTCGTCGCAGCACGTAAATCCAGTATCCCGCCAAGGCAAGTGCTAATGCAATACCTAGCCACTTAAACATCATCATGCCAGTCCGTCCACTTTGCAGCCAAATCCGCTAGCATACTGAAAAATCGTATGGTGCAGTTTTTTTCTCAAGCGGTACACCAAACCCCTTCTTGTTGAGGCACTGGTGGGTTCATTGTCCCAAATACAGCACTCTATGCTAGACATGGGGACAAAAAATCCTTTGCTAAGGTAGCACAGATGAAAGAGGTCGGATTCTTGCTTGGAGAGGACGATGTGTTGGTTTTTGTAAAAAAGCATCCGTGTTTCTTTGTTGTAGGTAAAATCAGGGTTTATTGTGGCGCTTTTCAGGTTCGTAGCAACAAGTTTGAGCGCGGCATTGAGGTCAATCTCCTTAAACGGCTTCGTGATATACGCAGCAGGATGGGTGTCTAGCGCTCTCTCGACCATTGCATCATCCCCGTAGGAAGTGAGGTAGATGACGCAAAAATTGCTCATTTTTTTGAGGTGTTTGACCACCTCTATGCCCGATTCGTTGTTTTCAAGTTTGATGTCGCTTAAGACAACCTGGGGTTTGTTGGCACGAAAAAGCGCGCAAGCCTCTTCAAAATTTCCCGCATGGCCCGTCACTTCAAACCCCTTTTTTTCCAACATCTTTGTCAGATTTAAGGCGATAAGTGGCTCATCTTCTATAATCATCACTTTAAGCATGGGCACCTTTTTACTGGGTTTTGAGTAAGTCTATTATATACATGTAGGATGAAATTTCATTGAGATTGGGTGTTTTGTGGCGCTTTTTATACCCCCGCTGCCATGGCTTGCATATTTTTAGCGCTGTTGTGCAGGGCTTCGAGTTCTTCGGGGAGGAGTTTGTAGTTGAGGATTTTGCTTGCCCCTTTGCGGGTGATGACCACGGGGACGTTAAGCACCACGTCATGCAAGCCGTATTCGCCCTCTAGGTAAACGCCTAGGGGAAGGACGGAATGTTCGTCATTGGTGATAGCGCGGATGATGCGAAAAACACTCGCGGCGGTGCTGTGGTTGGTGTTGCCTTTTTTGTGAAAGACTTCGTAGCCTGCATTGATGACATCGCGGTAGATTTGAGCGCGCTCAAGCAGTGGCAAGCCATTGAGCGAGCAAAAGGTGTCCACGTCTAACCCGCAAATGTTGCAAATGCTCCAGGGCAATGTGCTTCCCTTGCCGTGTTCGCCTAAAATGTACCCGTTGATGTTTTTAGGGTCGATGCCCACTTTTTGACTCACAATCTTCATAAACCGCGCCGTGTCCACCAAGGTGCCCGCACTGATGAGCCGCTCCCTTGGATACAACCCTTCTTTGTACGCGATGTGCGTGAGCACGTCCACGGGGTTGGTCACCATGATGAGAATGGCGTGGGGCGCGTAGGTGTAAACTTTGTGGACAATCTCACGAATGAGCAGGGCGTTTTCACCCAACAACTCGTCTCTGGTTTGCGCACCTTTAAGCTGTGCACCCGCGGTAATGACGATGACATCGCACCGCGCGCAATCGGCGTACTCACCGCTGTGCAAATGGGTGTTGCGCGCGTAGGTAAAAGACTCTACGTACGAAAAATCCGCCACTTCGCCAAGGGCCTTTTCCTTGTTGCGGTTGACTAAAACAATTTCTCGCACATTGCCCAGCGTCAACAAGTAATTCACCAGTTCAACCCCAACCCCACCTGCCCCAATGATTCCTACGCGCATTCGCTTCCTTTAAACTAATGGCGAAGTATAGCAAAGAGGAGGGGTAAAAACAGTGCTAAAAAATGGACAAAACCTTTACATGTAAGGCACCAAAAGCCGGTACCCGTAATTTTGTGTTTCAATGCTCTCTTCGGAGAGTTTCGTGCGCAAACGTTTCACCAAAGAGCGGATGCTTGAGAGGGAAGAGAGAAAACTCTACCGTTTGGCTTCATGAAAGAAGCGCTACATGTAAGGATTTTTCCCTTACATGTAACGCAAAGAAGGCAGGAATTTCCCCCTTCTTTGTAAGGTTATACCGCCTCTATGCGCACGGGCAAAGCTTGGCGCGCGTTAGAGCCAATCACAAAATCACTTAGGGTAGCAAGGACTCTGGAGCTGTCCATGAGTCCTAATTTATTGATATTCACTCCGCTTTTGCGCAAGGCGCATCCTTCTTTTTTGTGTCCATCAACCCACACCTCCAGCGCTCCTTCGCCTTCGCGTCCTGCCCCATGTTCGATAGCAACAGCCCCAGGCAACACTCCGTGGCGAAAACGCACCCGTCCCTCGATGCTTCCGCCTGGAGAAACCAGTTTAATCCTTTGCCCGTGTGTTACCTTTTGTTCTTGGGCGGTGAGCGGGTTGAGGTCGATGTACGTTGTGGGACGAATCTCTTTAATCATTTCACTCGAAGCAGTGGCTTGGGAGAGAACGTTGGATTTGTAGCTAAAGGCGCTTAGGGGATAATCCGCCTTTGGATAGCGCTCAAAAAGTTTTTCACCGCGGGCCAAGCGTGCGGCCATAAAGGTTGGCACACCGCTAAAGGCTTCTCCTGTGAGGGCATGGCGCGCGGTACCGAGGGCTTGGTTGTAGATTTGAATGGGTTTGTTGTAAGGATGGGCCAATTTTCCCTGCGTATAGCCTTTCTCTTTTTCTTCAAACCGTCCGCCCCTAGCCATCACATAAGCGGTTTTGCGCCAGTTTTCCCCGCATGTGCTTTGCAGCAGTTTCACATAAGGCTCTAGTCCTGCGAGTTCGATCTCTTCATCGGTACACTCAGCTACCCCGCCCCCATCAAGGGCGATGTTTTCAAAGGCGCGCAAGTAGAAATCTGAAGGCCTATCAAAATTGTATGTTTCGCCATTTTTCCCTGTAATTGCCCCTGTTCCAAACCCGGGCAATCCAAGGGCCTTGCCCAGTTCAATCACAAAACTGTCCATGGAAACGGGCTCGCCGTTGGCAAAGGTCGCTTGCGGCGCGGCGATGGTGGGAAACCGTACGGCGTTGGCCTTGGTCTGGTACCCCGCCCAAGGGCTCACCACACCCCAGGTTTCATACATCACCGAATCAGGAACGATGTAATCAGCATAGCGTGAAGTTTCGTTGATAAAGGGGTCAATGGCAATAAACAAAGGTATTGCTTTTTTAGGGTCTTTTAAGAGCGCTTCAAGGGCAGTCGCACCACTTTGCCCGTAGATAATGTTGGCGTTCCAGCTAATCAGGGCGTCTAATGCATAGGGGTACTTTTTGGCGCTATTAAACACGGCTTCGGATTCTAGGGCGTTGGTGAGGGGGTACCACGCATCACGTGCGGGGTAGGGGTTCTCTCCGCGGGCGACTTTTTGCGCGTATTCGGTGGTTTTTTCATAAGCAAATCGTGCCCTATCTACACGATAACCTTGGCTCGCAACTTTGCCAGGGAAGCCTAAAAGGTTGTATTTTGCTCCGTTAAAATCTTTGTATTTCCCCCCGCCCGCGCTCATGCCGCCTTGGTAGTTGAGGTTACCGACCATGGCGCCTAGCATCATGATGGCATAGGTGGTGTAAAAGCCTGTTGTGTGCATGGTGCCCCCATGGCAATCTACCGCTGCTTTGCGCCCATGGGAGGCAAACTCTCTGGCTGTGCGGACAATGCGTGCCGCCTCTACGCCACTTTCTTGGGCGTATTCTTCTAGCGTGTACGTCAAAGCCGCTTCTTTTAAGAGGGTCATGGCACTTTTAAGGATAACGGTTTTGCCCTTGTACACAACAGGTTCATCTACAAATAAACGGGCTTGTTTGACTGTTTTAGCGGGTTCTAGGGTGTTGGTTTCTTCGTTAAACACAAGGGGTTCCCCATCTTCTTCAAGAACCGTTCCTGCTTTGTCGCCTGATTGGATAACAAGATGGGTCGCGTTGGTCCATGAAGCATCATCAAGCGCTTGTTGTGCCATTTGGGAGGGAAGTTTTAAATAGGCTTCGTTGTAACGTTTTTCTTCGATAATTACCCGCAACAAGCCCATTACAAAAGCCAAATCACCCCCTGGTTGGATGGGAATCCACTCGCTTCGGTCTCCTGCTGCCAAAGCATCGGCGTTGGTAAGCATGGGAGCAACGGTAACGCATTTGAGGTTACCGTAGGTGCGCGCTTTTGCCAAAAGTTTGGCTTGGCGTTTAAAAGGGTTTCCCGCTTGCGCAGGTGCTGTGCCAATACTCAAAAGGTATTCACAATGCTCAAAATCTGGCTTTAAATGGGGGTACCCCTGAAAATCGCCCAAATACGCCGCTTCGCCTGAGCGCATGGAGAGGCCGCAAATAGCCGTATGCCCCATGTAGTTGCGCGTACCAAAAGCTCCGATAAAACGGTTAACCATGTAGGCTTGTCGTCCCTCATTGCCCGTTCCTAAGACACAAAGGCCATTGGCTTTGGGGCCGCATTTTGGGTCATTGGGGTCCATGGGGGTTTCAAGGTCTCTAATGGCAGCAAGTCCCTTGACTTCGCCCTCACCAAATAAATCTCCACCGTGAACAATCTCTTGAAGCAGTTGTTCGGGCGTAATGCTTTGCCATCTGTTTTCACCCCGCTTGCCCACGCGTTTTAAGGGAGTCAACACCCTCCCTTTGTCGTAATGCCGGTCAAATACAACATTGCCCCTAGCACAAGCAGTGGAACGGTACAAGTGCCCACTCTTTTTGCCAAGTAGGACGAAACTCTCTTTAAGTGGCGTGTTGTAAGGGAGCCAAGGGTCCGTGGAAAGGGGGTTGTAGGGGTTGCCTGAGGCTTTGATAATTTTACCCGTAGCATTGTCAATCTTCACTCGCATGCCGCAATGGCTTGTACAGCCATTGCACACGCCGTTGCGCAGCGAAAAGGCGCTGTTTTTATCAAAAGAGGTTGCGATGACCCCTTCAGTTTTTTGTGCGTCGGCGTAAATGGCGTCTTTAGCCGGCCTTCCTTTGCGCCCCATAGTAGCCGCGGTGCTAAGCATGTCTTTGTATCCCGCCACAGAAGCGGAGGCGGCTACGAGTGAAGTTCCAATTAAAAATCGTCGTCTATTTGCTTGCATCGTTTACTCCTTGATAATGTGTTTCCATCTCTTCCTCCCAAGGGAAAATAACAGCCACAAGGGCCAATAGGGCGATAAACACTCCCCAATTTGAAGCAACGGAAACGATGCTGTTTTGCCCAAATACGTCGGGAATATAATGGGTAAAGCCAGGCATGCTACGGGGAATCTCTTGGCCGCCGATGACGGTATTCCAACGGAATAACCACACGCCAACGGCGGAAATAATCCCCACAATAACAACAAGGCTAAGGTTGTGGCGCAGTTTGCTAAAGCCCACCACCATGGGAAGGATGAGGCACAATCCGTATTCCACGTAGATCACCATATTAAAATGGAGGGAGAAAAACTGAAAAAGCAGTTCGCGCGATTGCATTCCAAAGGGCATGGCAAAACTTAGCCACAAGGCGCGTACTACCAAATCAATGACGATAAACCATGCAAGGAGCTTGGCCAAGATGGCCATCATGGAGCGGTCAACTGTTTGAGAAAGAGAGAAAAAGCGTTGGAAAATAGGCAAAAGCACCAAGAGTAAGCCCGTGCCTGAAACCATGGCGGAAGCCAAGAAAAGGATGGGCATCAGTGGGGTGTGCCACAAGGTATTAGCATGTACTGCGCCTAAAATGTAGCCCGTGTACCCGTGCACGCACAAAGCAAGGGGGATACCCACAGCGCCTAATGTAAAGCCTAAACGGTGGTCTTTTTCCAAGCTTTGCGCGTCTAAAGTAGTGCGCCCAAGGGTGAGCCAACGGTAAAAGGTGCGAGAAACGCCCTTACCTTCTTCCATGCGCTTGATGAAATAGGGGCGGTACATCACCAGAGCTTCTGCAAGGATAAGCGTGGGGTAAGCCATCAAAAGCAAAACTCCCCATTTCATGGGAGAAGTGCCAAAGTTTTCCCAGCCGTAAAGAAAAAAGTTTACCAAGCGACCAGGTTGTTTTAAATCATCAATCAAATTAAAAGGTGCCGCCACGAGCAATACAAAGGCGAGCAACAATGAAAAGCCAGCAATGGGCTTAAACTGTTTAAACCCAAACACGTGGGCAAAACTAGAGATAATAAACGCAGCAGCGGAGCTCCCTGTAAACCAAAAGTAATTTGGCACATCAATACCCCACGCCCGCATCGGCGCAATCGCCGCGATGGTACTCATCCATTCCATTATGAAACCCCCTTAGGTAGTTTTGGCCACTCTTTGTGCAACAAGCCCAGTTCTTTACGCACCACATCATCTAATAAAGGCGTGGCTTCATGTACCGCTTCAAGGCGGTTGTCTAGGGAGATGTAAAAGACTTGAGGTGCGTTGCCTTGGTGGGGTTTTAAGACAGAAGTGGGAAAGGTGGCAAGCATTTGTGCAACCTCGGATTCGGGGTCATTTTTGTCGCCAAAAATGCGGGCACCTCCCACACAGGTTTCCACGCAAGCGGGTAGTAGGCCATCTTTGAGGCGGTGAGCACAAAAAGTGCATTTATCAGCCACCTTGGTTTCTTTGTTGAAATAGCGTTTGTCGTAAGGGCAAGCACTTAAGCAGTAGCCGCACCCCCAGCACACTTCGCTATCAACCACCACAATCCCATCTTTGCGTTTAAAGGTTGCACCCGTGGGGCAAACACTCACACAAGAGGGGTTTTCGCAATGGTTGCACAGTTGGGGCACATAGCCCTTGCGCACATGGGGAAAGATTCCTATTTCAAATTCGCTCACAAAGGTGCGGTATTGTTCTTTAGGAACGGCGTTTTCAACTTTGCACGCGGCGGTACAGGCTTGACAGCCCACGCATTGGCGCAAGTCTATGACCATGGCGTAATGCACCTTGGCATCACCTATGTATTTGGGGTCTTTGGCATCGCGTCCGGGATTTTTAAGGGAAAAGGCGTGCGCACTTGTGGCTCCCGCAAGCGTTGCTAAACCGCCCCGCTTTAAAAAATCCCGTCTGGAAGGGTTGGTAGACATTGACTCTCCTTGATAAGGGTTTGTCGCAGTCTAACAACCAAAAGGGATAAACTAGGGAGTAGGAAGTAAGATGGTAAAACACGCTCCTGCGGAAGTATTCTTTACATGTAACTGACCGTGGGAGTTTTTTTCGATGATGATTTTACTCATGTAAAGCCCGATGCCTGTCCCCATGCTAGCGTGTTTAGTGCTCACATAAGGCTCAAAGATTTTCTCGATAGGCGTAATGTGCACACCGCCTCCGTTGTCACTAACCTCTACGGTTGCACATCCAGATTCTTCCTTGAGGGAGATGTAAATATGGGGGTTTACAACCTTGCGTTCGAGCAAAATATCTTTAGCATTGGCGATGAGGTTTAAGAGCACTTGCGCGACTTCGTTGCTGTAGCCAAGCACGTAAACCTCTTTTTCTTTGGTGTAGGTGCAAGCAATGGTGTTGTTGGCAAGGGAGGATTGCACGAGGTTGAGCGCATTGCTGATGGTATCCCCCAAGTTAAAGCGTTCTTGCTGTTTTTGCGGGGCAAAGAAATGGCGAAAATCATCCACGGTGTTGGACATGAAATCAATCTGCTCTTGGGCTTCTTGAACCTTTTCTTGGAGCATATGAGGGGTGAGTTTGCCCCGTTCAAAAAAGAGTTCAAGGGCAATCAAGATAGTGTTGAGTTGGGTGAGGGGTTGGCGCCATTGGTGCGCGATATTGCCAATCATCTCTCCCATGCTCGCTAGCTTGCTTTGGTGGATGAGAAGTTGCTCTTTTTCTTTGGCAATGGCTTCGTTGGCCATGCGTTTTCCAATCTCCTCTTCCACCCGTTTTTCCAAGGTCGCATTGAGCTCTTCGATGCGCCGAATGAGCACGTCAAAGCCCAGATGCAACACAACAAAGGCCACAACACCCAGGAGCATGATGATGACCACGCTTTCAAAAATGGCATGGCTTAAACGTTGTTGGGCGGGGGTGATGTCTTGGAAAAACAGCACCTCAAAAGAGCTTTGCCCAAGGGCATCTTTTTGGACGATGCGGTGGGTCGAAAAGAGAGAACTGGCGGCATTAAAGGTGGTGCGCACGTGGCGCTTGGTGTCTAGCGCGCTTAAAAAGAGCGTCTCTATGGTGCTTTCTTCGAGGGTGATAAGGGTGTCGGTGTTGATGAGCATAAACCCTTCTAGTCCCGTAAGTTCGATGATCTCAGCCAAAAAATAGCGAGGGTCAAGTTCAAACATAAGATACCCATAGTGCTTCCACGGCACGAGCACACGGTACCACAGTTTTTCATCAAGCCAAAACCCCGCTAAGGCCTCTGTGCTAGAAAGCGAGGCAGGCACGTCCCGCCCAAGTTGGGCTAAAAGAGAGCCATCAAGGGTGTAAAAGGCCATGGAAGAGAGGTGGGGATTTTCGGATTTTAGCACCTCCCATCGGTACGTTGAAAGCTCTTGCAGCAATGCACCGTTGGAGGTTTCTAGTGCCGCACTGATACCAAAGGAGTTGAGGTTGGCGTAGCCGCGGTTGCGGTAAAAATCTTCCGTGCGTTTAAGGGTTTCGGTATAGACAGAATGGATGCGCTCTACGTAAAACGTTTGGGACTCTTCGGTGAAGGTGCGCGTGTCCTTGTAGCGCAAATAGACAAAGACGAAGGAGAGCAAGACAAAAAGCCCAAGCACAAGAACGATGGTTTTAAGCTTTGTGGAAAGGCGCTCATGCAAGGTGTGCAAGTTAGCAATCAAGGGTGTATCCGATGCCGTAGTGGTTTTTGATACGTTCTTTGCCCACTTTTTTGCGCAAGGCTTTGATGAGGGCTTTGATGGCTTCTTTACTGGGCGCTTCGTAGCCCCACAGGTGGTCTTCAATCTCTTCAAAAGAGAGGGTTTGACCACGCCTGGCGATGAAATATTCCAACAACCTGCTTTCTTGGTTGCTCAGGGCGATTTTTCCCTCTTTACATGTAAGACTTTTTTCACAAGGCGCATAGGTCATGTCTAAAGAGAGCCTTACATGTAAGGCTCCGCCTGCAAGTTCAAGGGCGCAGACATGCAACGCTTCAAGCAAGGCTTCTTTGCGAAAAGGCTTGGTGAGGTATTTGGAAATTTTTTGCTCCACCGCGCGCCACAAATTGGCCTCATCGCGGTGCGCGCTTAGGACGATGATAGGAATGTTTTGGTTGGTTTTTCGCACCGCCGTGACCACCTCAAGCCCGTCCATAAGCGGCATGCAAATATCGACAATCAACACATCAGGGCGCTCTTCTTCGTAACGCTGCCACGCTTCTTTGCCATCTTTGGCAATGAGGACATGTTGAAAAAACAGCCCCAAAATTTGGGTGACATTGGAACGAATGCCCGCCTCGTCTTCGGCGTACAAAACAGTGCGGTTTTCAAGAATGTTTAAAATATTGCTCATCGCATTTCTTTGCAAGAATAAGGGTGTTTGTGGGGTATTTTAACATAAAAGAGAAAGGAGAAGAGGAAGCCTACCATGTAAGGGAAAAATCCCTTACATGGCAAGAAGTTATTTCGTCGCAGCGGTAAAAAGTGCGTTGGCTTTGTTCCAGTTGACGACACTCCACCACTCTTTGAGGTAATCCCCGCGGCGGTTTTGGTACTTTAAGTAGTAGGCATGTTCCCACACGTCAAGGGCTAAAAGAGGCTGGCCTTTCACGTCCATGATGTCCATGAGAGGATTGTCTTGGTTGGCAGTAGAGGTTACGGCGAGTTTTTTCTCAGGAGTCACGATGAGCCATGCCCAACCTGAGCCAAAGCGGGTTGCGCCTGCTTTTTGGAACTCTTCTTTCATCTTTTCTATGGAGCCAAAGTCGCGCTCAATAGCTGCTTTAAGGGCAGCTGAGGGCTCACCACCTTTACCCACGGGTGCCATGAGTTTCCAAAAAAGGTCGTGGTTGTAGTGTCCGCCACCGTTGTTGCGCACAGCGGTGTTGAAGGTGGACATTTTGGCCATTATCTCTTCCAAGCTCATCTTGGCAAGGTCAGGATAGGTGGCGACTTGGCCATTGAGGTTGTTGATATAGGCTTGGTGGTGTTTGCCGTGGTGAATCTCCATGGTTGCTTTGTCGATAGCAGGTTCAAGGGCATCAGCAGCGTAGGGAAGGGGCGCAAGAGTAAAAGGGTTTGCCATTGCAAAGGGCACCACAAGCCACGCTAGCACAAGCGTCGCAAGGGTGTGACGTGAAAGAGCGGATGTAAACATGAGAACCTCCTAAGGTGTAACTGTTGTAGTACTGCCCTGTAGACAGCCTTCTCTAACTTTTGTGTGACATCTTCTTGGCGCGGAAGAAGATTTAAAAACTTAAAAAAGACAATCTAAGAAAAATTGTACCATATTTTCGTCAAAAAAAGCGGCTTATTGATTAATTTTATTAAATTGGTAATTTTATTTCTTTTTATAAATTATTTTTAATTTTATTATTTGAGAGGCTGAACCTAAACCCAAAACCAATGGGGCAAAAACAGAGGTTAAAAGGTGGAAAATCGTAAAAATAATATGTTATTTTTGTGCCATATAAGAAAGCTGTAAGAGGCTTTGGGCTAGCATTGAATAGGACTTTATTGCACGTATCTGCCTGCTTTGTAAACGAAGAAGGGAGGGCCCATGCCGCTGCAAACTTTCGTCCCCTCAGTGTTGGACTTTTTTCGTCAAAGCGCGACAGCGATGCTTGTCGTTGCGCCAAATACTGGCAAGATTATGGATGCCAATGACGCCGCTTGTGTGCTTTTTTGCTCTCCTCCTGCATGCCTTTGTGCGATGACGCTTAAAGAGATGCATCCTCAACCCCCTTTACATACCTTTTTTAGTCCTACCGCAGCTTCCAAGGAGGAAGGGACACGTTTGAGTCTCTCTTGTGCGTGTGCCAATGGGGCGCACAAAGAGATTGCATTGCACTGTTTTCCCTTGGATGTTGCGGGGGAACCCTTATTTTTTGCAGTGGCCCGCGAGGTGACACGGGAAGCAGCGTTCAAGCACAGCCTTGAGCAACTCTTATCGCCACGCGCAAGACCCTCTTTTTATTGCAACAAAGAAGGGGAGGTGAATGTGGTAGCGGTGATGATGGACAAGGCTTGGCGCGAAGAAGCCACCCTGCGCCAACAGCTTGCCGCAAACGTGTTTACCTGTGCCAACGAGGGAATCCTCATCACAGATGCCGCAGGCAAGATTGTGGATGCTAATGGGGCTTTTGTGAAGATTTCAGGCTTTGAGCGCGATGAAATCATTGGCCAAACCCCGCGCTTATTGTGCTCCCACATGCATTCTAAGGAGTTTTTTGTTGCCATGTGGGAAGCCCTAAAGACCCAAAAGCATTGGTGTGGGGAGATTTGGAATCAACACAAAGATGGCACCTTATACCCGCGCTTGCTTACCATCAGTGCCATCGAAGATGCCCAAGGGAACGTTCAAAACTATGTGGGGTTGTACGCAGACATTTCCCACCTTAAAGCCCACGAACAAGAGCTAGAAAGGGCGGCGTATTATGATTTTTTAACAGGGTTGCCTAACCGCGCTTTTTTGATGGAAAGGCTCGAACACGCGATGTGCCGCGCCAAAAGCAAAAAAACGTTGATGGGAGTTGCATACATTGACCTTGATGGATTCAAAGCCATCAACGACACCCATGGCCACGAGGTGGGTGACGAGATTTTAGCGATTATTGCCAAACGGTTGCAAGCACAATTGCGCCAAGGCGACACCCTTGCCCGCCTAGGTGGGGATGAATTTGTCGCGATTTTAGAAGAACTCAAAGACCCCAAAGGGCACCTTCTTAGCACGCGACGCTTGCTTGAAGTGGCAAGAAAGCCTTTACATGTAAGGGGGATGGCGCTAGAACTTTCGGTGAGTATTGGGGTGGCCTTGTACCCATTGGAAACACAAGACCCCCAAGCGTTGATGCGCTACGCGGACCGCGCCATGTACCTTGCTAAAGAAGCAGGAAAAAACCGCTGTGTGCGGTACGGGTTAAGTGGCGCTTCGCTTTAAACTTACCCATTTGTACGCACCCAAAGAGAGGATGAGCAGGGAAATTCCGCTGATGAGATAGAGCGCATAAAGCATGTTGGAAAAATCGCTCAAGGTGATTTTAAAGACCACCATCAACGCTTCAATGGAAAGGGCGATGATGATAGAGGTGAGAAACTTGCTGAGCACTTTATCCTCCACTTCTTCAGACTCGCTGTAGTTTTTGTAAAACACTTCCCGTTCTAAAATGGTGCGCGCCAAATCAAAAATGGCCAAAGCGAGGGTGATGGCGATGATGGGGGTAAAAATGGTACCGATGTCATGGAGTAAACTGCCTGAAAAGAAGGAGTTGATGCTGACTTTTGCCCCAAAGGCAAGCAATACGAGCGACATGAGCAGTAGCGCAAATCCGATGAGCCCGTAGATGAGTTTGGAGGCGCGGTTAAAGGGTTGGTTGAGCTCGATGAGCGAAAGGCCTTTTAAGATGTCTAAGAGTTTAAAGTCCAAGATGAGGTACCCGCCCTCCACGGGGCGCGCGGCGGTGATGCACATATTGCCCGTGTGGGAACTGATGTAAGGGTTGCTGATAAAAATAGTATCAGGGTTGAGTTTGATTTTTGAAAACAGGTGCCCTTTGGAAAGTCCAAGGGTGATGTCATCGCGCTTTTCTTTGTAAAAGTACGAGGTCACTTGACGAAACTGCGCGTCTACCATGTAGACAAGTTCTAAGGAACGCAAGAGGTTGAAAATGGACCTAGCGTTGGTCTCATCCACATGGGTGAGGTCGTTGAGTTCGATGGTAGAGCGCATAAAGTTCTCGATGATATTGCGGTTGCGTTTAAAGATAATAACGGCTTCTTTCATGGGCACCCTCCTTGGGTATGGCGTGCATTATAATACAAAAAAGCAAGGGAAGGGGTTTATTTTCTAATCACGTCACTATTGAAGGTACTGGCTTACCTCTACTGCGTCAATTTGTTCTTGCTTGAGATAGCGTTTAGCGTACTGCGCGTAAATGCCACTAGAGAGAAAAAGGCGAAAAATATCAGCATCGATGTGTTGGTCTTTGGCCATGAGGCTTAAAATATGGATAGATTCAGAGAGGGTTTTAGCTTTTTTGTACGGACGGTCATTGGCGGTTAGAGCTTCAAAAATATCGGCTACGGCGATGATGCGCGCGGGCAAGGAGAGCTCTTCTTTGGTGAGCTTACACGGGTAGCCTGTGCCAATCATGGTTTCATGGTGCCCACCGGCGTATTCGGGGATTTTTTTGAGGTTTTCCAAAAGGGGGAGGGTCTTTAGCATGCGGATACTCATGATGATGTGTTCGTTGATTTTGTAGCGCTCTTCGTCGTTAAGGGTTCCTTTGCGGATGGAGAGGTTGTACAGTTCTCCTTGGTTGTTAAAGTAGGGGGGAATTTCCATCTTGATGCCCAGTTCTTCGTAGCGTTTTTGGTCGATGGGATGGTCTCTTGGGATGCAGTGTTCGGGTTTGTCGCCTAAGAGGGTTTCTTGGCAAGGAAGGGGGCAAGCAGCCAGGGTTTTAAGGCGCAGGTTTTCGGCATTGCTAAGACCAAGGCGGTCATCAAAATGGCGTGTCCATGTGGTTGCTGCAATGGTGCGCAAGCGTTCTATGCGCCCTTCGTCCATGAATTCTCCCCCGATGTTACATTCTGCTAAAAAAGCAAAATCTTCGTAAAGCTTCTCTTGGGCTTTGTCGCGTTTTTGACGCAACGCTTCCGCGTTTTCTTTGCCCTCCAAACACCCCTCTAAATAGGCAATGTGTGCGTCTCGCAACAGTACCTCAAAACGGGTGCGGATTTCATGGATGCGGTTGTAGATGGTTTCGAGCTTGGTGGCCTTGTCTACGACGTATTCAGGTGTAGTGACCTTGCCGCAATCGTGTAGCAAAGCACTCATGCGAAATTCACGCCATGCTGCTTCGTTTGGAAAGCTAAAGGTAGCAAAAACACCCTCCGTGGAGGCATCGGCGGCTTTGGCGAGCATGAGGGAGAGTTCAGGAACGCGTTGGCAATGGCCACCTGTGTAGGGGGATTTTTCGTCGATGGCTTCGGCGATGAGGTGGATGAACGCGTCTATAAGTGTTTCTTGCTCTTTGCTGTGTTGCTTAATGGCTCTAGCCATGTGCACCATGGAGTGGCTGAGTTGATGAAACTCTTTAATGCGGGTCTTGATGGGACGCACTGCGTTGTAGCGTTTGGCTGTCACGCTATCACTCATGGTTTTTAGTTGATCCACGGGATAGATGATGATACGCCGCAATAAAAACCACGTTAAAAGGACAATCAATAGCAAGATAATCAGTGAAATCGTGGCGGTTTCAAGGGCGATTTGGTTGGCTTCTTGGGTGACTTTATGTTCTTGTAAGTAGGTGCCAATGTGCCATTTTAAACCAAAATCTGAAGAAAACTCCGAAAAAGCAAACAAGTGTGCCACGCCTCTCTCGTCCCAAACCCTGCCTTGCAAAACGCCGTTATTGAAGGCTTCGTAAGAGGCGGGGAAAAAAGCAGAACCAAGTTCGTCAAAGTTTTGAGGAGCGTGATCAAGCTGCAAGGAAGTGGCGATTACATGTCCCGTTTCACTAAACAATACAATAGGTCCCTCTACGGTTTGACTTTGTTCTTGGAGTAAATGCGTGATGCGCTCAATGGTGAAATCAACACCCGCTACCTTGCCGTGTAAAGAAGCGGTATCGGCCAATGAAACGGTGATGCCGTAGGCACTCGTGGAGGCAAAAGAGTAGGGCTCAGACCAGTAAAATCCTGAAGCTTGCCAGGCTTTTTGAAACCAGGTGCGCACTCTTGGGTCGTAGTTAATGGCGATGTCTTGGGTGTCAAGGGTGTTAAATTGTCGGTCTTTTAGTAGCCAGCGGTCACTGGGTTCTTTTTCGTGTAGATTTATGACGCGTAAGGCCAGTTTAGGGTCGCGTCTGGCTTGGATAAAGTTTCCCAGCGTGTCGGCAAGGTAAATACTGGCGATTTTATCATTAGAGAGGAGCATTTCCCACAAGGTGCGCATAAAAACATCGTTGGCATAAAAAAGCGATTTTCCTTCAAGGGTGTGGATCAGCACAGAAAGGGTAGCGGAAGTATTTTTAAGGTACGTGTTGAGGCTATCAATGACATTTTGCCGCGCAGTTGCATTGCGTTTTTGAATCATCTTATAAGAATTTTTAGCACTTTCCTTGTAACTGTAGCCGATGAGCGAAAGGGATAAAAAAACAGCAAGGCCAACAAAGAGGGAAAGAAGGCCAAAGGTGAACGTAAAACGGGTTGGTTTTTTCATCAAAAACCCTTTGTTTTGGTTTACATGTAAACACAACAACCACGCAAAACGTTACTCTAGCACGAAAAGGCCTCAAGGGTCAAGGAGCGGGACTTGACCCTTGAGGGGCCTATTTAATTTTTTGATATTCTTCCACGAACTCTTTGGCGTTTTCACCCCGCAAAAAATCGGCGGTGCGCAAAAGGCCATCACTGAGGTAGCGCACATTGTAGCCTTGAAGCATGAGGTAGGTGCGCGCAAGGTTGGCGCGGTCATTGTGGGGGCACATGGTAACGATGAGCTTGGATTTGTCCAGCTCATGGAGGCGGTCAGGCAGTTCGTTGAGGGGAATGTTGATGCTAAAACCCATGTGCCACGCTTCAAACTCTTCTTTAAAACGGATGTCGATGGCTTGGGCTTTGCCTTCTTCTAAGAGCACCAAAAGTTCGGGGGTTTGGATTTTCATGGCACTGCGTTCTTGGTAGTCAAAACCACGCAAATACGTGCCTAAATCCTTTGCAAAAGCAAAAGAAGCGCACAAAGCAAGGGTGAGCAAAAGGGGAGTAAGGCGCATTAGCACGCCCCACCACACCCGCACCCTTTGGCGGGAGCGGACGCACTGGCCTCTTTTAAGAGGGTGACAAGCTCCTCCACGCTAGGCACACGCCCACTGAGTTTTACTACCCCATCCACCACCAAAGCGGGCGTACTCATGACCCCATAACCCATGATAGCGGTGATGTCTTCGACTTTTTCCACCTGCGCAAAGACGCCCAGTTTTGCCACAGCCTCTAGTGCCACTTTTTCTAATGTTTTACATTTGGCACATCCTGTGCCTAGTACTTCAATCTTCATCTGTCTTCTCCTATAAAATGATATTAAACAAAAACCCTACAAGCAAAATCCCAGAGCCTACGGTGCCAAAAAAGATGCCGATGAGTTTCATGGAAAGCACCCGTTTTAAGATCATCGCTTCAGGTAAACTCAGTGCTACGACGGCCATCATAAAAGAGATGGCGGTGCCCATGAGCATCCCTTTGGCGGTGAGTGCTTCCACAAGAGGCAAAACCCCCGCGGCACTGGCGTACATGGGAATGCCCATGAGTACGGCGATTGGCACCGCGTACCACGCATCGCCACCGGCGTATTGGGTGATGAAATCTTGGGGTACATACCCGTGAATAAACGCCCCAATTCCCACGCCCACGATGACATACACGTAAATCTTTTTAAACAAATCGCGGGTAAATTCCCACGCTTCCTTTGCGCGCACGTTAAAGGGGATTTTTTGCGCTTCATAACTTGCGTCCACGGGTTTTATCTCGATGAGCACCTCTTTGTCTAGGTGCATCGCCCCGATGATAAGCCCCGCAATGATAGCCACAAGTAGCCCCAGCCCCACATAAAGGGCAGCGATTTTCCATCCAAAAAGGGACAACAACAAGGCAATCACCACCGCGTCGCTCATGGGCGCGCTAATGAGGTAGCTAAAGGTTACGCCAAGAGGAATCCGCGCTTGCAAAAAACCCAAAAACAACGGAATAGCCGAGCACGAGCAAAAGGGCGTGAGCACCCCAAAAAGAGCGGCAAGCACATGGCCTAAGACTTTGTTTTTCCCTGCGATGTATTCTCTAGCTTTTTCCACGGGAAAATAACTCCGCAAGAGGCTCACCAGGTAAATAATGCTCACGAGCAAAATAAAAATCTTAATAGTGTCGTAGATAAAAAAGTGCACCGCTTCGCCTAAATGCGTCCCTTTTTTTAACCCAAACAGACCAAAGACCAACTGTGCACTGAGCGCTTCCCACCAACTAAACATCATACACCTACTTTGTTAAAAAAGGTGGTGATTTGCGGCAAGAGTGTCTCGTAAATGGCTTCATAGGTCGCCACAAACGCCTCAGGCCCTTTGCCATCGGGGTCTTCAAAGCTGACATGCAAGCGGGGTGCAGGGCGGGGAAACATAGGGCAGGTTTCATTGGCATGGTCACATACAGTAACGATGAGGTCAAAGGGGTGCTCTTGCACCGCTTCAAGGGTTTTGGAGTGGTAGGTTTCCTTCCAGATGCCTTTGGCTTCAAGGAGGGCCTTGGCGTGCGGGTTCACGCGACCACTGGCTTTTACACCCGCACTTTGAGCGCTAATGCCCTCTAAAAAGGCGTTGATTTGGGCTTCGGCGATGATGCTTCGGCACGAATTTCCTGTACACAAAACTAAAACAGAGCCCATTATCCTTCTCCTTTAATGACACATGCATCCACTTTGCAAGGCACCTTTACATGTAAAGCCCCAATAGCCTCTAGCAGTTGGGTGTGCAAAGGGGTTTTGGGCGCGAGGTCGTAGTAGGCCCATTTCCCTTCGCGTTCTACGCTAACAAACCCTGCTTTTTTAAGGATGTTGAGGTTGGTAGAGAGGCGCGCTTGGCCCATTTGCAGGCTGTGTTCTAGCTCACACACGCAACTTTTGCCGTGTTTTTGCAAGAACGCCAAGATATGCACCCGCGTTTCGTTGCTCACGGCCGCGGTGGTGTCGATGAAGGTGTCCATCATTTTTCTCCAAACCAATGGCGTGTGCGGTTGGCGATGCCTACAAGGGCAAGCATCACAGGCACTTCTACGAGTACGCCCACGACGGTCACTAAGGTTGCACCCGATTGCAAACCAAAGAGGGTGATGGCTACGGCAACAGCCAGTTCAAAAAAGTTGCTCGTTCCAATCATACTCGCGGGTGCTGCGATGTTGTGGGGAAGCTTCCATGTTTTTGCCCACCCGTAGGTAATGTAAAAGATAAAAAAGGTTTGCAAGGTGAGCGGAATGGCGATGAGAAGTACATGTAAAGGATTGCCCAAGATGACATCTCCTTGAAAGGTAAAGATGATAACAAGGGTGAGGAGCAGTCCTGCTACGGTAATGCCGCTAAATTTTTTGACAAACACGTCTTCAAAGTACGCCAATCCGTAGCGCCCGATGACGTAGCGTCTGGAGAGATACCCGCCCGCTAAAGGGATGACCACAAACAAAAAGACCGAAAGCAACAAGGTGTTGTAAGGCACAAACACATCGCTAATGCCCAGTAAAAACGCGACGATAGGCGTAAACGCGACGAGCAAGATGAGGTTGTTGACCGCTACTTGCACGAGGGTGTAGGCGGGGTCGCCTTCGGTGAGGTGGCTCCACACAAAGACCATGGCAGTGCAGGGTGCTGCTCCTAGTAAAATAGCACCCGCGAGGTACTCGTTGGCTAAAGATGCAGGGAGGAAGGCGCTAAAGATGACTTTGAAAAAGAGTGCGGCGATGAGGTACATGCTAAAGGGCTTGATGAGCCAGTTAATGGTGCATGTAATGATAAGCCCCTTGGGTTTTTTGCCCGCTTCCAAGACGCTAGCAAAGTCGATTTTGAGCATCATGGGGTAAATCATGAGCCAAATTAAAATCGCCACAGGGATGGAAACGTTAGCGTACTCAAAACGGCTCAGGGTTTGAGGAACAGCAGGAAAAAGCTGACCGATGGCCACTCCCGCAACAATACACAGTGCTACCCACACGGTGAGGTAACGTTCAAAAAAGCCGATGCCACCAGAGGGTTGGGCGTTATTTTCCATGGAAATATCCTTACATGTAAAGAAATGAAACTGATGGAACTATATATCAACATATCTTAATATATTCTAAACGTTAGTAACCGTTTTGTTATAAAACGGGCGTAAGATGCATGCACTAACCCAAAGGGACGTCTCGCTCATTCTCGGTTTGTCGTCCTGACAAACCTCCGAGGATTTTCGGCCAGCGCACCTCCTGAGCGCTTTATGGCCTCAAAAATCCGCTCAACGCCCCTTTGGACTAGTGCTAAAATCTTTATAAGGACGAAAATGAATCCTAAAGTACTGTTTGTGTGCATCCACAACAGCGGGCGAAGTCAGATGGCTGAGGCATGGCTCAACGAACTTTCCCATGGCGATATTACCGCTATGAGCGCGGGGTTTGAACCCCGTGGGCTAAACCCTTTGGCGGTGCGCGCCATGGAGGAAGTCGGGGTGGATATTAGTGCTAAGCAAAGTGATAGCGTGTTTGATTTTTTCAAGCGCGGGCTTCGCTTTAACTACATCATCACCGTATGCGATGAGGGCAATGCGGAAAAATGCCCCATTTTTCCTGGGGTCTCCCACCGCATCCACTGGAGTTTCAAAGACCCTGCTGAAGTAGAGGGAACGGATGAGGAAAAAATGGCGCAAGTGCGTGAAATCCGCGATGCTATCCGCACGCACGTGGAGGACTTTTTGGTGCTCTTTTCCAAGGGAGAAATCGCCCAAAATGCCCCAAGTGAGTGGAAATTTGGACGGTAGGCTAGACCAAGCCCAGTAGCGCCACTAGCAGCACGGGTGGGGTGATGATAAGCCCCACTTTCATGTATTCCCACCACCCAATCTTCACCCCTTTTTGCGCTAACACATGCAGCCACAACAAGGTGGCAAGGGAGCCGATGGGGGTCATTTTTGGCCCAAGGTTGCACCCTAAGATGTTGGCGTAAGCTAAAAAGGTGTCACCCGTGGTTTGGATGGCGATGTCCATGACCATGATGGCGGGCAGGTTGTTCATGATGGAACTTAACAGTGCGGCTAAAAAGCCTGTGCCAAGAATGTGCGCGGTGTGGCCAAAGCCTTTGAACCACAGCAACAATTCCGCGATAGTGTCCGTCAACCCTGCGTTTTTAAGGCCAAAAACCACCACGTAAAGCCCCACGCTAAACCAGATGATTTGCCACGGCACGTCGCGCAAGATACCCCTTACTTCAACAGCCTTAAGGCCCACGGCAAGCCCCAAAAACACGAGCGCGCCCCCAAGGGCAAAAAGTGAGACAGGAAGTCCTAACCCATCGCCCACCAAATAGCCCACGAGCAACCACCCTAAAAACCACCAACTTAGCCTAAACATGCGCGGGTGTTTGATGGCGGTGGAGGAAGCGGGGAGGGCGTGGGTAGGCACGGTGCGGGGAATGGCGCGGCGAAAAAAGAGCCACAACACCACGGTGGAGGCAAGGATGGCTAAGAGGTTGGGGAGAAACATCGCTAGGGCGTATTCTCTAAAACCGATGCCAAAAAACCCCGCAGTGAGGATGTTGGTGAGGTTGGAGATGATGAGGGGGTTGGAGGCGGTGTCGCTGATGAACCCGCCTGCCATCACAAAAGCAAAAAGGGCTTTGGCATCAAGGCGCAACAAGCGCATTTTGGCCAAAACGATGGGCGTGAGGATGAGGGCGGCGCCATCATTGGCAAACAGTGCCGAAACAAGGGCACCCAAAAGGATGATGCCCACAAACATCACGTGCCCATTGCCCTTGCTAAGGCGTGCCGTTTTCAGCGCCGCCCACTCAAAAAACCCGATGGCATCTAGCACCAAAGAGAGCAAGATGATGCCCAAAAACGCCAAGGTCGCGTCCCAGACAATGTGCGTTACCTCAAGCACATCACCCACCGTGACCACCCCAGACACCAACGCCGCACCCGCCCCAAGCAACGCAGAAGTGCCAATAGGCACCCCCAAAGGCCGCCACAAAACGAGCAATAACGTCACCCCAAACACGCCCAATGCTAGCACGTTAATCCTTTACATGTAACGGAAAATGAAACGCTAACACAAGAACTCTTAAAGTGTGTATTTATGGTATCATTTGCCTTTAATCACTACTTTTTGAAGGAAGGCTATGCGTCGTGAACCCCTTGTATTGGCTACTATGTTGGGCGTGGCTGTGTATGCTACCTTTGTACTGTTTCAGGGGTATTTGGGGAGCTTTATCATCGCTATGGTGTTGGCTACGGCTACGCACAGTTTTTATATAAAAATTTGTAAATATGTTAAAAATCCCGTGGTGGGCGCGGTGGCGATGTTGCTACTCATGATGGTCGTGCTGTTTGTGCCTTTGGGGTACTTGGTTTTTAAAAGCGTGGCTTTGGCGTCGCAGATTGATTTGGGGTTGGTGCAAGCGCGCGTGGTGGAAGTGGCGAAGCTAGGCGAAGACCTTTTGGCAAGAACTCCCGGCATCCAAGAGCGCGTGATGGAGTTTTACACCAATCTTGACCTTGCGTCCATTAGTAAAACTATTTTTGGGTACGTGGGGCTTATTACCGCCAAAAGTGCTTCGCTGGTGAAAGACACACTGTTTATCATTTTGTTTTACTTTTTCTTGCTCATTTACGGCAAAGAGATGGTGCATTATGTGTTTAAAACCGTGCCATTGTCTCAATCCAATACCGATACCCTCATCAAAGAAACCTCCATCACCGTGCGGTCGCTTTTTTATTCACTCTTTATCACGGCGTTTTTGCAAGGGGCGTTGTTTGGGATACTTGTCTTTTTCTATGACCTAAATGCCCTGTATTTGGGACTGCTTTATGGGATTGCGTCGATGATTCCTGTGGTGGGCGGGATGTTGGTGTGGATTCCTGTGGGGCTGTATGCTTACTTGAGCCTCTCCACAACCGCCGCTGTGGTTATTGCTCTTTACTCAGCGCTTGTGCTTGGGACATTGGTAGACAACTTCGCCCGTCCTGTGGTGGTGAGTTGGGTCAACAAACACTTGCTTGGTCAAGCGCGTGGCATGAACGAAGTACTCGTCTTTTTTGCCATGATAGCTGGGATTGGGATGTTTGGATTTTTTGGTATCATTTTAGGCCCAACGATTGTAGCCATGTTGCTCTCGCTCATGCGACTGGTGCAACTGTATCAAGCAGAATAGACTACGATAAAGGAAAACTATGCGTGTGATGTGTCCCTATTGTTTTAGCCTCAATAACGTCCCTCAAAAAGAACACTACACCAAGGCAAACTGCGGCAAATGCCGTGAGTCGTTGCTTTATACTGGCGTCATTGAACTCTTTTCAGAAAATTTTGATGAAGTGGTAGAAAACTCGCAAATCCCCGTAATAGTGGACTTTTGGGCGCCGTGGTGCGGGCCGTGCAAGGTGATGGGCCCAGCCTTTTCCAAAGCGGCGGAGCACTTTCCCCTCAAAGCGTTGTTTGCCAAAGTTAACACCCAAGACGAGCAGTGGCTGGCTCAGCGTTTTGACGTGCGCTCCATCCCTACCCTCATTGTGTTTAAAGAAGGCAAAGAGCTTTACCGCATGTCAGGAGCTCTTAAAGAAGCCGCGATTGTGAGCCTCACCCAAGGGTTTGTTGGCTAATTTGGAATCTTAATAGCCTCTTGGGAAAAGCAAATCTGCAAGGGTTGTGAGGGGTAAAACGGGCGCGATTTAAAGACCTCAAAGGGCTCAATGCACTCGATGAGTTGGCTTCCCACCGCTACTTTGATGGAAACCTCGTTGCTTTTAGTTAGGTGGAGGATTTCTCGCACAATCCCCTTGAGGGAAATGTAATTGTTGGTGCTGTAACAGGCCATTTCTTTGGAGAAAATCTCAATCATGCGCGGGTTGATAGCCACACCGCGTTTTTCACCGATGCGCCAGTTTTTAGGAAGGGCCATGGACTCGGTGGCGTTAAAATGGTAGACCAAAGACTCCCCTTCTTCAATCCACTTGCCCACGATGAGGTTGGTGGTGGAAAACTCCATCATGCGTCCAAAATGCAAGCCTAGCTTTCGTGTGGCGATAGAAGAGAGCCAGTCAAGGTCGTGGCTAGCGATGATGATGGTGCTTTTCCATGCTTCGTGCGCGTGTAAAATAGCCTCGGTAAACACGGGCACGCCGCTGATATCTAGGCTATTGGTTGGCTCATCTAGGAGTAAGGTTTTGGGCCGCAAAATGAGGCGCGCTGCAAAGGCCACCCGTTGGGTTTCACCGCTAGAGAGTTCATGCCACGAGCGTTTGAGAAATTTTTTTGGCAACAAACCTACCAGTTCGAGGGCTTCATGAAGGCGTGCGGTTTCGTCGTCTTTGATGCCATGCGCACGCAACCCAAACAGTAAATTGTCTTTGATGCTACGCTTAAGAAGGTAGGGTTCAGGAAGCAAGGTGCCAATTTCGCGCCTTACATGTAAGGGGAGGGTTGAGGGGGTGTAGCCGCGGTAGCACACCTCGCCCTTGTCGGGAGTTTCTAAAAAAGCAAGGTGGCGCAAGAGGGTGCTTTTGCCACTCCCATTTGAACCCACGAGGCCGATGATTTCGCCCTCGTAAAGGGTGATGTCTTTGATGTCAAGGACGGGTTTATGGCCATGGTTTTTTTGCAAGGAAGTGATGGTGTAAAGGGGCTGTTGCATCAGTACTGCCTTGCGTTTTTGCGCAGAAAATTAAGAGAGAGATTGACTAAAAAGGCGATGCCAATGAGCACGATGCCAAGGGCGATGCCCATGGAAAACATCCCTTTGCTAGTTTCTAAGGAGATGGCGGTGGTGATGGTGCGGGTGTGGTATTTGATGTTTCCGCCGATCATCATGGCCACGCCCACTTCGGCGATGACGCGCCCGTAGGCCGTGACCGCGGCGGCCAAAAGCCCGTGGCGCAGTTCCCAGACCACATTGCCCACCATTTGCGGCAAGGTGAGTCCAAAAGAACTTAAGGTGTAGTACAGCTTGCGGTCCATCCCCTCAATGGCCGAAGCGGTGAGGGAAACGACGATAGGAAGAGCCAGAATGGTTTGGCCGATGATGATGCCTTCCATCGTAAAGAGCAAGCCAAGTTCGCCAAGGGGCCCGCGGTAAGAGATGAACGCGTAAACCAAAAGGCCGATGACAACGGTAGGTGTGGCAAGGAGGGTGTCGGAGATGAGGCGAAAGGTTTTACGCAAGGGAAAATCAAAAAAGCCCAAGATAAAGCCAAGGGGAAAGCCAATCACAATGCTCAGTAAAATAGAAATGGTCGAGGTGCGAAGGGTGACATCAATAGCAGAAATGGTCTCCGCGTCCAAATGCACCAACAGCCAAAAGGCCTCCACGACCCCTTGTGTAATAAACTCCATGCCCACCCCGTTGTCTTGACATCGATGGTAAAGAAAAGCTACCATTCGAATGTTCTAAATTTGCATAATCGAAGGAGGATTATCCTATGTTTTCAGTAAAACCTCGCTTAAGAGGCCGAATTTTAGGGGCTTTTGTGCTTGCTGTGTCACTTTTAAACGCGGGCGAACTCAAGATGGCGACCACGACCAGTACGGACAATACAGGTTTACTTGACGTGCTTGCACCCTTGTACAAAAGCGACACGGGCGTAGAGCTTAAGTGGATAGCTGTTGGTACGGGCAATGCGCTCAAGCTTGGGGAAAATTGTGATGTGGACGTGGTGTTTGTGCACGCTCCAGCACTGGAGAAAAAGTATGTGGCAGATGGTTTTGGCGTGGATAGAAAACCCGTCATGTACAATGACTTTGTTATCTTGGGCGCACCAGAATACAAGGCAAAATTTGCGGGTAAAAGCATTGAAGAGGCCTTTAGTATCGTCAAAAAGGAGCAGATTAAGTTTGTGAGTCGCGGGGATAATTCGGGCACGCACTCCAAAGAAAAAAGCGTCTGGAAGGCCGCCACTGGCGCCATACCTGAGCGCGAACCTTGGTACATTGAAGCGGGTCAGGGGATGATTGCGACCATTAACGTGGCTATGGAGCAAAAAGGGTTAACCCTAGCAGATCGCGGCACGTTTATCAAATACGAGTCAAACCACAAAGGCAACCCACCCCTTGTCATCGTGTTTGAGGGTGATGCGAATTTGAATAACTTTTACTCTATCATGGCGGTCAACCCAAAACACTGTGCTAAAGCCGATTACAAAGGCGCGACACAGTTTATAGAATGGATTGTCTCACCCAAAATCCAACACGCCATTGGCGCATTCAAACTGCTCGACAAACAACTCTTCACCCCCGACGCGGCTACCCGCAAGGAGTGATTTTTTTTAGACCCTGAAATATGCCAAAACAGCATGTTTCAGGGCTGAGCCTTACATGTAAACAAACTGTAAGCGTTTAGATTTTGACCCTATAACTCACATTTCGACCCGCGGTTTCCTTGATGTGTTCAATGCATCCAAAGGTTAAAAGCTCGGCAATGTCCCTAACGGCTGTTGCTTTACTCACTTTTGTCAGTGAGATGTATTTTTTTGTATTTAATCCACCTTGAAAGTTTTCTGCACCTTTGTCAAGCATTTTATTTAACACTTTTATCTGTCTTCGGTTTAGTGCTTGATTTTTGTGTCTGCCCCAAAACTTTGTTTTTTGCACAAGGTACTCAATGTTTTTTAACGCTTGTTCCATTGCGTTATTTAACACCCGCAAGTGCCACTCTAGCCAAGGCGTTATGTCAAAATTTTTGTTTAAAAGCAGGTTCGTCGTTTCGTCTAAAATAGCATAATAGCCCTTTCTCTCGTGACTGATTGCAGTGGAGATAGAATAGAGTTTGAACGGTATGCTTGATGTATTTTTTGAGAGGATATAATCCGTAATAGCCCTCGCGATTCTTCCGTTGCCATCATCATAAGGGTGGATAATCACAAACCAAATATGTGCTATTGCAGATTTTATGTACACGTTTTCATTGCTTTGATTGCAGTATTTTAAAAAGGTGTTAATATCCTCATTAAACCTCTGAACGGGAACTGCTCTGTAGTGGATTTTTTCATATCCCATCGCACCTGAGACAACCTCCATATCACTATGACTTCTAAATGTTGCAATACGGATTTTGTCTAATTTGCTATACCCCGTGTGTCCAAAAAGGCAGTTGTGCCAACCGTGGAGTCTCTCTAGGCTCAGATTTGCTTTATTTAAATTTGAATCAATTAAAATTTCAACAAGATTATCCGTTGCTATGGTCGCGTGTTTGTCGTTTCTTGCATCAAACTCTTTGTCCAGTTTTTTTCTAAAAGATGACCTGACACTTTCTCTTTTAAGTACTTCACCTTCTATTAAGGAGGTGTGAAGTGCCTCGTCCGTTAAGGTTTCTACTTCAATGGTTACAACATCATCTTCGCCAAAGAGTTTTGACATGCCCTCAAGCAGGCCTCTGTTGTAGTCAATCTGACTGATTAGCGTGGTTAATTTTAATGTGTCATAGTGAAAATTTGGATAATCATGGTGTTGCCATATCCATTTTTTAGTACCTGCTTCCATGCGCAACCTTTGAAACGATTAGTGGGTTTAATAGTACCACAATATGAGCCGATTAAAGCTATTAATCGTTTCTATCGGAGCTTAGACCCCCTTTTGCTTTTATAAACGGTGTTTGCATTAACCCCCTAGAACAGATGTACCGTTAGCCAAATGGCCAAAGGTGTTTCGGAAGTATCCACCACCTGATGGGGCGTGTTAGCGGGGATAAACACGGTGTCGCCTGCCCTTAGGGTGTGCCATTTTCCTGCGATGTCTAGGGTCGCTTCTCCTTGGAGCAAGCTCACCCACTCGTCTTCTTTTTGGCAAAATGGCGCGCTTTTAAAATGGGGTGGCGAGACGAGGCGCAAGAGGGTGGCGTGCGGATGAGAGAGCAAGGTGGTGGTGTGTTCTTCGTTTTCTAAGTGTGGCACGGGAGTGAAGAGGTTGTAGTGGGCCATGACCTTCCTTTTTTTGCCCATCTTACCCCATTTTTTCTTTACATGTAAAGTAATTGCTTACCCCAAATAGCATGGGGCAAGCAAAAGGTTAAAAGGTGTAGCGTACGTTAGCATAATAGCTTCGGCCTTCTTGAGGGTAGCCATAACTGTAAAAATAGTCTTTGTCAAAGAGGTTTTTTATGCCCGCTGAGAGCTCTAAATCTTTCATGGCGCGATAGGCAATCTTGATATCCATGAGAAAAAACTCTTTGGTTTTGTAGTCGCTGTAAATGGCTTCACTGCGCACATATCGCTCACTCTCGTAGCGAATTTGCGGGATGATGTCTAGCGCACTCAGCGGCGAATACTTCGCCCTTGCGATGAGGCTGTGTTTTGGAATGTCGCTCACGTAAGGGTTGTCTGCATTGTCTTTAACCTTAGCGTCAATGTAGGTGTATGCCACGCTACTTGAGAGCGCATCGCTCCAGTAAGAGTCCAAGGAAAGTTCAAACCCTTTGTGCTCCTCTTTGCCGATATTTTGACTTTGACTGCAATTGCTCGTGCAGGTTCCAGAAGGTGCAACCGATACGGACGCGATGTAATCATCGGAGTAGTTTAAGAAAATAGCGCCCTTTACAAGGTGCTCATCGTTGAGTTTATGTTCCACGCCCACTTCATAGTTGAGGGATTTTTCAGCTTTGAGGCTAGGGTTTGGCACGAACATGTTAAAGCGGGTTGAGTAGCGTTCTGTCAACGTGGGCATGTTGCTTTTTTTGGCGATACTCCCGTAAAGGGTCGTGGCGTCGTTGAGGCTGTAGTAAAGTGCTGTGGCAGGGTTGAAGGCGTCGGAGTCGTATTTGTCGTATTCGCTAATATTTCCTCCTGTGACATACTCTGCTTTATCCACTTTGTTTTTATCATAAGATGCCCCAACAACCCACGTAAGTTTTGCGTTTGCTTGCAACGCGTATTCTATCCCTAGCGAGGTGGTTGTGCCCTCTGTTTTTGTGTCTAATCCAGGTTGGGTAGAGTCTATAGATTTGTGGAAATCCCTTTTTTGTGTTGCTGAGAATTTTAGCAATTGGTTATCAGATAGCTTGAAATCTAGCTGAACATTGCCGCCTAACGAATAGTCATCATAAGCAGAAGTATCAACTGGCGTTGTGGCGTTAGCAGCACCTGGTAGGTTGCCGTAGTTTTCCATTGAGTTATAAAACTCATCCCTGTAAAAGCGCGTCTTGAGAGTAACCATGTCGCCTAGGGCAGTTTTGGTGATGACATAGTAACTGGTTTTATCCCAATCAGGCCAACGCCAGTAGCGGTTTCGCATATTGCTACCTACGAAGGGTGCGGTCAAATCACTTGCGTAATAAGGTTGCCCTTTTTCGCCCCGTTGCACGATGTAATTAAAGGAGTATTCGTCTGTATCATTGGGCGTGTAACCGACTTTGAGGTTGAGTTTGCGGTCTTTATTGTCAGAATTGGCGCGTTTTTTACCTTCTTGATGGCCGTTGTCGGTAAAGTCTTTTGAAAGATTAAAATAGTCCCTTTGGTAATTAGAGATTGACAAAAGTCCGTAAAAGGTACCTTGGTTGGTGCCAAGAGTCACGTATTCTTCGTGTCCGTCTCCGCTAAAAATACCAGCACCCACCTCTCCTTCAAAGGTTTTGCTAGGCTTTTTAGTGACGATATTGATAGCCCCACCGATGGTATTTGCCCCGTACATAGGGGAGGTGTACCCTTTGGATACCGTGATTTCAGCAATGTCGTAAGTGGTAAATCTGCTAAGGTCGGTTTCGCGGTTATAGGGTACATACACAGGAATCCCATCCACAAAAACAGGCACGCGACTCTTTTTAAACCCACGCACCCGCACGTCCATTTGGTTTTTAGCACCCGTTTGGTCTACAAAAACACCAGGAATGTACTGCAAGGCTTCCACGACAGTTTTGCTCTCGGTTTCTTTCATCACTTGGGCATCGACGACTTCTGTCGCCTTGTTTTGACTGATGTCCGTTTGGGCCACCACTTCTACCCGCCCCAATTCGTACACATCTGCTTGTAATGCCGCCGCAGCAATGATGCTTCCTAAAATCACTCTTCTCATTTACTCTCCTTTTAGTAGATGCTGGATTTGTGTATCGCTTAAACTTACATGTAAAAACATTTCGTAAAATTTTTTAATTTCTTCGTCAATAGCAACAGGAAAATGCTCGGGATACAACACATGGTGCATCCACACAACCCCCAAAAATCGTACCAGTGAGGGCGGTCGGCTCAGCCACGCAAAAGGGGAAGAGGGCACGAGGTAAATCTGTCCTTGTTGGTATGCGGTGAGGTTGTGCCACGGATGCGTGTCATGTAGGCTTTCAAAAAAGCTTTTTTCCCGCACAAAGATGACATCAGGGTCGTACATGTAAAGTTTTTCAAGGGTGATTTTTTCACGCTTGTAACTTCCCTCTGGCGTGTTGGGGCACGCATGAACATTGACCCCACCTGTGAAAGAGATGATTTCAGATTGGCGGTCGTTAGAGCATTCGGTATTTAATCCATCTTGCCCTTGGGCAAAAAAGACCCGTTTTCGTGGTCGCGTTCCCAAGGTCTCAACACTTTTTTCCACACGGGCTAGATTGGCTTCTCCATACGCAACAAGGGTGTGTGCACGTGCTTCTTCCTTGAGGTAGATTCCCGCCACCGTGAGTGCTTCAAGGCTGTCGCGCAGGGTGTTTTGGCGGATGTATACCACGGGAATGCCAAAGGTGTTTAAGGTTTTTTCAAAGGCCACAGCACTTTGGTGGCTTGTGTCCCAGGCAAAGATAATGTCGGGTTTTAAAGAAAGGATTTTTTCAAGATTGGCATGATTCCCTCCGCCAAAAAACCCGCCCAATACAGGTAAGGTTTGTACGGCGGGCAACATAAAGCGTTTTTCCACTTCTAGAAAATTGTAATTTATTCCTACCATTTTTTCGGGTGCTAGGGTATATAACAACACCATCATGGGCGGAGATGCGGAAAAGACTTTAGTCACGTGCACAGGAACGGGCACGGTTCTTCCTAGCATATCCGTTTGAGCACAAAGAGCTGTGGAAAACAGTAAGATAGACGACAATAAAATTAAAAAGCGCATGAGGTTTCCTTACATGTAAAGCCTAGCGGCAAGAGATGACGCGAGCCTCGAAGGTCGACGACCGTTTGAGATTCCACACCATAAATGGCGTGAATACGGCTAGTGCTGATGACAGATTCGGGCATCCCACAATCAAGCACCTTGCCTTCATGAATCCACGCCACTACATCAGAAATGCGTAAAGCATGGTCTGGATAATGGGTGGTTTGTACAATGGCATACCCCTCTTTCGCTAAGGTTTGTAAAGTGTCAAGCAGGCGCATTTGATTGCCAAGGTCAAGCCCTGTTACGGGTTCATCCATAACAATCAGCGCGCTTTGCTGCGCTAATGCTCGCGCAATGAGCACCAATTGCTGCTCCCCGCCGCTAAGGGTGCGGTAAATCCTATTTTCAAAGCAGGCAATACCCCCCCGCTTTAGTGCCAACCGCGCGATTTCTTTGTCTTTCTTGGTGTAGCTAAGCCCAAAAGAAGCCGCATGAAACCGCCCTGTAAGGACAATGTCTAGCACGCTAAAATCAAAAGGCACAAAGGTACTTTGAGGAACGTACGCTAACAATGCCGCGCGCTTAGATGCGCTAAGGTATTTGGCCTCAGTCTCTTGGATGTGCACCTTTCCTTTATAAGGAAGCAATCCGACGATGGCTTTTAATAAGGTGCTTTTTCCGCTGCCGTTGGCACCCAAGAGAGAAAGAATCTCTCCTGCCTTTACATGAAACCCCACATCGCTTAAGACGGTTGTGGTGCCATAGCTGCAACTTACTTCTTCAAGTCTTAGCATGGGCTACCGCCGCGCCGTGCGTTGGAGTGCTAGTATGAACACAGGAATTCCAACCAAAGCCGTTAAGATGCCAAGGGGTACTTCAACACTAAAAACACCTCGTGAAAGAGAATCCACAACCAGTAAAAACACCGCACCCAAAAGGGCACAAAAAGGAAGCAGTACCATGTGGTTTGCCCCCACCAAAAAACGCGCAATGTGTGGCACAACAAGCCCAACCCAGCCGATGATACCTGCAAGCATGACACTGATGGCGCTCAGTAAAGTAGCAAGAACAATGAGAATAAAACGGATTTTTTCTACCGAAACACCTAGGGCTTTGGCGTCTTCTTCCCCAAGGCTTAACACGTTGATATGCTTGCTAAAAGCAATGAGAATTAGCATGGAAACAAGCATAATAGGAGTAGCCATTTGCACACCTTCGCTGTTCACCAAAGCCAAAGAACCCATGAGCCAATAGACGATGGAAGGCAGTGCATTGTAAGGGTCGGCAACGTATTTGACCAAGGAGAGCAATGCGCCAAAAAGGGAAGAGCTAATCACGCCGCCAAGCACGAGCATTAAAACAGTGTTGTTTTTGCCATAAAACTTAGCGATACCTAGTGCCATAAACACGGCTATAAACCCAAACCCAAAGGCCCATAGTTGTACCACGTGGGGTGTATGAGCGCCCAACATCCCAAGAGCTGCACCAAAGGAAGCGCCTGAGAGTACGCCCAAGATGCCTGGGGAGACCAACGGATTGACAAAGATGCCTTGAAACACAGCCCCCGAGACAGAAAGTCCTGCCCCGATAAGCACAGCAGCAACAATGCGGGGCAAGCGTATGTCGTATAAAATCGTATAGATGGCCTGAATGTTTTCAACTGCCAAAGTGTCGTGGTTCAGCCCAAGCCCATAACGCACTACTTCGTAGTATTGAGCAGCGGAGATAGGATAGTGCCCTATCCAAAATGCACTAAGGATACAAAAACACAGTAAAAGCACCATGCCTGCAAATAAAAAAACCTGTTTAACAGTAGGGGCGAATGTCGTCATTGAATCTCCGTAGAAACGTGCTGTTGTCGAGAAAGTTTGTGCCTAGTGGCTTAAACACAACCGTAACGTTTTGGATATGCTGTTTAATGTCTCGCAGTTTGGCAATACACGCTTCTTCGTTGCCAATAATGCCGCAGCGAAACATCTTTTCGCCATCAAAAAAAACATCCCTTTGGGCAATAAGGGTTTGGTATTTTTGAGAATCAAAGTGTGGTGCAGTGCCAAAAGAAGAAGCAGCACGCATAGACTTTACAAAATGGTCGAGGATGGGCCGCGCAAAGGCAACAGCCTGTGCATGGTCGGGGTTAACGCATAGGGTACGCAAGAGAATAACTTGAGGTTTGACACCCGCGATAGCCTCATAGGCCTCGCAAGCATAGACACACTCTTCGAGGGTTGCTCCTTGGGAGAACATCAAGCCAAATCCTCTTTGGGCTGCAAAAATAACAGTCTCTATCGAAGAAAAGGTTGCGATGTAGGTGGGTATGTCTTCTTGAATGGGCTTGGGTTGGATATTGGTTGCTTCAAAGCCAACAAAGGTGCCTTTGAAATTTGCGGGCGTGAGGTCATTAAGAAGGCGTTCTATGGCGCTCACGCATTCAAACATTTTGGGCCGTAGGTTTTGGATGGTAACGTCAAAATGTTTAGCATCGGGCGCAAATGCCCCTTTGGCAAAGCCAAGATTGAGCCTTCCTTTGCTTAAAATATCAAGCATCGCAATCTCTTCCGCAAGGCGGATGGGATCGTAAAAAGGTGCTAAGAATCCTGCACATCCAAGTCTAATACGGTGTGTCTTGGCAATAGCATAGGAGAGCAAAAGGGTGGGGGAGGGGCAAAGACTAAAGTTGTTAAAATGATGCTCTCCAAACCACGCTTGGTCAAAGTGTAACGCATCTGCTAAGACAACGAGTTTAAATTGGTCGTCGATAGCCTCTTTTTGTGATCCCATAAATCGCTCAAATAAGCAAAACAGCCCGTAATGCATCGCAACAAAGCCTCTCTTTTTTAGGTCGTAGTATCTTAAAATAATCACGTATTTCAAACAAAAAACACCCCATATGTTCCATGGCAAAACACGTGGGGCGTATCTTAGGAAAAGGATAGGGAAAGTCTATCGTAATATATTTTAAAATACAACGCTAAGGTGATTAAAAATTGACCCTTAGGCGCGATTTGGCTATACTTTGCCCATTGATAGCACAAAGGAATACCATGCTTGAAGCGCGATTGTGGATGACAAAGAGCGATAAAAACTACCTTGGCCGTGGGCGGATTGAGCTTTTGGAGCAAATCCGACTCACGGGTTCCATCCATGCAGCCGCCAAGGGGATGAAGATGAGTTACAAAGCGGCATGGGACGCAGTGGATGCCATGAATAACCTTTCCGACGCGCCGTTGGTGGAGCGTGTGAGTGGTGGAAAAGGAGGAGGCGGCACATTTTTAACCCCCAGAGGCGAGGCATTAATCAAAGCTTTTCATACCATTGAAGAAAAACATCAGCAGTTTTTAGACCTTTTTTCCAAAGATAACGAAACCATGGAAGAGATGATTTCGATTCTTGATAGGGTTGCGTTGCGCTTAAGTGCGAGAAACCAACTCTTGGGCGTGGTGACTAGCATCAAAGCAGACGCCGTGCGTGCCGAGATTGAGCTGACGGTGAAAGGATTTGATAAACTTTATTCTTCCATTACCCTACAAAGTTTCGAGACGTTGGGGATTGGCGTCCACGACAAAGCCATTGCCATCATCAAGGCCAGTTCGGTGCTTATTTTCAAAGAAAAACCCGATGGCGCTTCCTATGAAAATAAGCTCCAAGGCACGATTATCGACCTTATAGAGGGCGCCACACACACGGAAGTGATTGTGGGGCTTGAGAGTAAAAGTACCATCGCCGCCACCATTTCTAACCATACATGTAAAGCGTTAGCCCTTGAAGATGGCCAAAAAGTCTACGCATGCTTTGAAGCTTCTAATGTCATTTTAGGCGTCTGATGCTATTTTAGGCGTCTGATGCTATTTTTTAATACTACGATGTTCATTATTTAACCACCCCTCTCTTGTATTTTCTTTGCAAATCCGTTATATTTTCATTTATACTACGGTATCAAATTTAAAGGATTTGCATGGGGGCTCTAATGGATGTTTTAGAAAAAGCAATGGGTGTTTGGGACAAAATGGCATTAACCTATCCACGTTACGACGACGTAGCGATGCAAAAAGATGTACGCCATGTGCTGCAATGGTGCGGAAAACAAGGGGTGAATTTTTCAGGAAAAACCATCCTAGATATTGGGTGTGGAACAGGGGCGGTGGCCATTCCTTTAGCTAAAGAAGGTGCCTCTATCACCGCACTTGATATTTCAGAAGGGATGCTAGGCGTCCTTGACGAGTACACGAAAGTACTGGAGCTAGAGGCCAATATTTGCATCTGTCAAGGCGATTGGGAAGTCTACGCGCCTGAGCAGACCTATGACATCGCCATGGCGTCGTTGAGCCCTGCCATCTCTAGTGAAGCGGCAATTGAAAAAATGCTCAACGTGACACATGACACGGGGATTTATGTAGGATGGGGGGCTTATAAAAAGAACCTCTTTCTGGACGCACTCGCACAGTTTCACAACATCCCTGACAAAACATCTACAGGATGTATTAAGGTAAAGCAGTTTATTGAGACGCTAAAGCGAAAAAATATTCCCTGTCAAACCCATTTTTTTGAGACAGAGTGGGAAGATATTTTTTCGCCCGAAGAAGCCAAGGAATATGCCACCATGATGCTGATGCGTAAAGAAGTGGAACCTGATATGAGCGTGATTGAAGCGGTCATCAAGATGTTTATGCAAGGGAATAGGGTATTGGTGAAGACGGAAGCGGAAAAGGGGGTTGTTCTGTTTTCTACGGTACGAAAACACACCTATTGCCCCAAAGGGTATTAAGAGCCTCATGGAATGGCTAAAAACCTACATGGACTATGCGGTTTTTGGAGTGCTGGGTATGATGAGTGTGCTTGCCCTTGGCTTTGCTCTTGAGCGGTGGTTGTATTACCGTACATGTAACGTGGCAAGTTTTAGTGACATTTACGCCCTTGAAACAACCCTGACTCGTCACCTCACCTTTCTTTCGGTGGTGAGTTCTAATGCACCCTATGTGGGATTACTAGGCACTGTAGCGGGAGTGATGGTGACTTTTTACGACATGGGAAGCGGCGGTGGGATTAACACCGACGCCGTGCTTGTAGGGCTTTCATTGGCCCTTAAAGCAACCGCTCTGGGGCTCTTGGTAGCCATTCCTTCCTTGATGGTCTACTCGGCCTGTTTGCGTAAAGTGGATGTGCTCATGAACCAATGGAAAAGCCTCCATGCGCGCCCTTAAGCGTCCCGAAGGACTCAATGTCATCCCGTTGATTGATGTGATGTTGGTACTTTTAGCCATTGTGTTAACGGTTTCAACGTTTATCTCTCAAGGTACCATAAGCGTGACCCTTCCTGAGGCAAGCTCCGAAGAAGCTCCCACACCCTTAACGCCCTTTGAGATTACCATCACCCAAGACAACCGGTTACATGTAAACGGTTCTCCCATTGCATTTGAAGCGTTAGAGGTATCTTTGGCATCCATTTTGCCCCAAACACCCATTGTCTTGCGTAGCGACACCCAAAGTGCCTTTGGTACCTTTGTAAAAGTCATGGACATCTTAAAAACCAAAGGCTACACCGAAGTAAGGATTATGGTCAAAGACGATGAGTAAGCTGGCGTGGGGGATGGGCCTTTCGGCGAGTGTACATGTACTGGTCTTGGGTGGGTTACTCCTAGAGACACCTGCCCAAAAACCACCCGTGCTACACGAGCGTCCTCTTGTTCTTTCTCTTCAGCACATTACTTCACCTTCTGCGCAAGAAACTCCACCTTTGGCGATTGAACCTCCCAAAGAAAGTCCCCCGCCACCCAAGCAACCGCCTCTTGTTAGCCCGATGCCGCCAAAAGAAAAACCCAAAGCGAAGCCAAAGAAACCCGCACCAAAGGCTCCTCCTGAAGAGGACATAACAGCCAACGAAACACCCCAAGAACCTGTTCAAGAAATCCCTGTTGGTACAAGGATGCCAAACACGGTCCTAATCGCCTCATCCCAAGGAGCTTCCGCTCACGCTCCTGTCTCTTTGCCTGTTCAAGGAAGAGCGCAAGCATGGGAAGAGGAGGTCTATTTGCAACGCTTGCAAGCGGTCCTCTTGCAACACAGAAGCTATCCGTTGCGGGCACGAAAGCTGAAACTTCAAGGAGAAGTCATCGTCACCTTTGAGATTACACCCCAAGGGGAAGTGCTAAATCTTAGCGTTGTGCAAAGTTCAAACCACGCTTTTTTGGACCAACACACCCTCGAAACCATTCAAGCCGCAAGCCGCTTCTTTCCTAAACCTCCCGTGCGTATCACGGTGAAGGTGCCTGTGGCGTATCGGTTGTTGTGAGGGTTGGGCGAATAGTTGCGTGTTTAAATTTTCATCAATTGCGTCGTTGTATTTTAAGTTATATCGCGTTATACTGCCAAAACTTTGCTAAAAAGGAGTTGTATGAAACTAAGTGCGCGCAATCAAATCAGCGGTAAAATCATTGAAGTGCAAGATGGGGCAGTCAATGCCAAGGTGGTGCTTGAAACTAAAGAGGGAATGCGTGTTACTGCGACATTGACCGAAGAGAGCGTTAAGCATCTGGGCTTACATGTAGGGATGAACGCAACCGCTATTTTTAAAGCCAATGCGGTTATGCTCGCCAAAGGAAATGGCCTAAAGTTAAGCGCAAGAAACCAGTTTAAAGGGAAAGTGCTTGAGATTACCAAGGGGCCTGTAAGTAGCGAAGTTATCGTCGCTGTCGGAGGTGATAAAATTGTTTCTAGTCTTACGCTAGAGGGCATGCAAAGTTTAGGGTTGTCAAAAGGGGACGAGGTTGTTGCCATCGTCAAAGCCAGTGCGTTAATCATGGGAGTGTAAAGATGAAAAAAATTATTGTAGCGTTAATGCTAACATGTGTTGCGTTGTTTGCAGAAAAAATCACGGTGTTTGCTGCTTCGAGTACGAAGTTTGCTATGGAAGAAGTGGTGGAGTTGTTTAAAAAAGCCAATCCAAACGCCCAAGTGGACATGTACTACAGTGCTTCTGGAAAAGCTTTTGCCCAGTTTACCAACGGGTTTAAGTACGACCTTTTCTTTGCGGCAAACATGGGTTATGTAGAAGCGTTGGTCAAACAAGGGGATGCCATTAGTGACCCAAAACCCTTTGTGCTTGGCACGGTGGCGTTGTATTCGCACAATCCTGCCTTGGTAGCCAAGGGGCTTGGCGTGCTTGGTACGCCCGAGGTAAAAAAGATTTCCATCGCCAATCCACGGGTTGCGCCTTATGGGGTTGCGGCCATGCAAATCATCGAAAAATCGGGGCTTAGCAAGGCGGTTGAGGGCAAAATCGCCCAAGGCGAAAACATCGGGCAGAGCGTGCAGTTTGTGGACACGGGTGCGGCGGATATTGGCTTGGTGGCATTTTCGCTCATCAAAAATACCGCAAAACCTGAAGAGTACATGGAAGTGGATTATACGTTGTATGAGCCCATTAAGCAAGGGTTTGTGATCACCAAATACGCCAAAGACAACAATACTGCCTTCGCTTTTGCAGACTTTGTATTCACTAAAGAGGCCCAAGCAGTGTTTCAAAAATACGGCTTTGGAACGCCCCAATGAGAGCGCTTTTTCTTGCAGCACTGTTGAGCTTCACCCTTGTAGCAAACGAGCTTGTGATTGCGGGCGGGGCAGGGTACAAACGCCCCATTACGGAGCTTTTGGAAGTGTTTACGAAAGAATCTGGCGTGCGTATTAACCCTATTTTTGGCAACATGCAACAGATCAAACAGCAACTTGACCACACGGACAAGGTAGCCCTTTTTTTCGGGGATGAAGAATTTATCAACCGTCTTGGGGTTAAATACGAGGAAGTGGTGGAACTGGGCAAAGGCAAACTCGTACTCGTATTTGCCAAAGAAAAAGAGGGCACGGTGGAGACGCTTTTTGAAAAGCGCATCGCTAAAATCGCCATGCCTGACCCCAAACGGGCCATTTATGGCAACGCGGCCAACACCTTTTTGACGCCCCACTATGACGCGCTCAAAGAGAAGTTAGTGGTAGTACAAACCGTGCCACAGGTGAGTGCGTATTTGGTCAGTGGCGACGTGGACGCGGGGTTTTTAAACGAAACAGATTACCTTGGCATCGCCCAAAAAGTGGGCAACCGCGTGGTGATTGAAGAGCATCTTTACGCACCCATTCGCATCATCGCCGTCGTTCTTGAGGGCAAGCAAAGCCCCCAGATGGACCTATTTTTAGCGTTTCTTAAAAGCCAAGAAGCGCGTCACATCCTCACAAAACACGGGCTCTAGCCTTATGGATTGGCTCCTTGGGCCTGCGCTGCTTTCTTTACATGTAGGGGCATGGACGGTGGCGCTGCATTTGGTCTTGGGGGTGGGATTGGCCACTTATTTGAGTGGTCAAAAGAGTTTTTTAAAGGGGATTGTTGACCTGCTGGTGAGCATCCCCATCGTTTTTCCACCCATTGCACTGGGGTTGTTTTTGCTCTTGCTTTTAGGGAAGAACGGTTGGTTTGGTGAGGCGCTAGCTTTGTGGGGGGTGGAAGTCATTTTTAGTTTTTGGGGCGTGCTCATCGCTTCGTTTGTGGCGGGGTTACCCTTGGTGGTAAAACCCATCCAGTCGGCCATCGACGAGCAGTCCAAACGCTACGCCCAAGCGTCGTATACTCTGGGAAAAGGGAAGTTTGAGACCCTCATGCGGGTCGTTTTGCCTAACAGCAAAAAAGTCATCCTCATCGCTTTGTTTTTAGGGTTTGGACGCTCTTTGGGCGAGGTGGGCATCACCTTGATGCTTGGGGGCAACATCATCGGCAAAACCGACACCCTTTCCTTGGCCATTTACAACCACGCCTTTGGAGGAGACTTAGAAAAGGCTATCATACTCGCAGTTGTTTTGGCGTTTGTCTCGACGGGCATCTTTTTAGGATTGAAAAAATTAGCATACATGTAAAGAGGAAAAAATGGGCAACGTATTATTAGAAGAAGACGTAGGAATGATGGACATTACGACCCTTGGGCTTGGCATTGGGGGGCAAAGTGGGGTGATGGAAATGCACGCCAAAGAAGCCATGACGCTCAGTGGTTGCGTTTATGTGAAAGAGATTTTACAAGAGCTTGGGCTGGCTTTTACCTTTGATGCCCATGAGGGTGAGGAAGTTGGGGCAGGGGAACGCCTCTTGCATTGCATCGGTAGTGCGCAAGCCTTGCACCAAGCGTGGAAGGTGTCGCAAAATCTTTTGGAGCACTTAAGTGGCGTGGCCAGTTACACCAAAGCCTTGGTGCACGAGGCCAAGCAGGGGAATCCTCGCACGGAAGTGGTTACCACGCGTAAGCATTTCCCCGGCACCAAAAAGATGATGTTGACCGCCGTGCTCTCAGGTGGTGGTGCGCCACACCGTTTGGGGCTGTACGATTCGGTGCTAGTGTTTGCCCAACACCGCATTTTTTTGGGCGATAAAGAAGCCCTTGCGCGCCATTTTTGGGAGCTTAAGCAAAGATTTTTGGAGAAAAAAATCACCGTTGAGGTGGAAAACTTCCAAGAAGCACTCTATTTTGCTACCATTGGCGCAGATATTTTACAGTGCGAAAAGATGGGCTATGAGGAGCTAAAACGGTGCGTGAAGCTTAAGGAAAAATTCCCTCAGGTGTTGCTTTCGGCCACAGGCGGCATCAACGTAAGCAACGCCCAAGCGACCGCCGCGTGCGGGGTGGATTTTCTCGTGACCTCTTCGCCCTATTTTGCCAAGCCAAAAGACGTGAAAGTAACCATGCGCCCCAAGGATAAACGGTGAATATTCTGCGTGCCAAAGTGGAAAAGATAGAGAGTGTTGCCTTGCTTTCGCAGGTGAGTTTGCGTGTGGGAGAACACGCCATGCGCGCGCTCATGGTAGACATCGACGCCTTTGCCCCCTTAGAAGAGGGGACGGCCGTGAAGGTGCTGTTTAAAGAAAGCGAAGTGCTCATCGCCACACCCAAATCCTCCGTGAGCGCGGCGAACGCTTTTGTTTCGCCCGTTTTGTGGGTCAACCAAGGAGAACTTGTGAGCGAAGTGGGGTTTGGGTTTGGGGAGGATGAGGTGGTGTCGATGATTACCACAGCCTCTTTAAAACGTCTTGGCGTGGAGGCGGGAAAATCCTTTATGTGGTTTGTTAAAGCCAACGAAGTTACCCTGCAAAAGGTTCGCAATGTTTGATGATGCGTTTGTGCAAACCATGGGCCTCACCTTCAAACTAGCAGGCATCACCACGGTGTTGTTGCTTTTTATCGGGGTGCCGTTGGGGTATTTTTTGGCCCTCACGAAAACCCGTTTTAAGCCCATCATTGAGGCTATCGTTTCCATGCCCTTAGTGCTTCCTCCCAGCGTGCTTGGGTTTTACATGCTTGTCTTTTTTAGCCCGCGGGATGGTTTTGGAAAATGGCTAGATGAAACCTTTGATTTGCGGCTTGTGTTTAGTTTTGAAGGCTTAGTGGTGGCGTCCATCATCTTTTCACTCCCTTTTATGGTGCACCCCATCCAAAGCGGGTTTTCAGCGCTGCCTAAAAACCTCATGGACGCGGCGTACACGTTAGGCAAAAGCAAACTTAATGTGCTTTTTCGCGTGCTTTTGCCCAACATTCGCCCCTCGCTTCTTACGGGCATCGTCATCTCTTTTGCCCACACGGTGGGGGAGTTTGGGGTAGTGCTCATGATGGGCGGGAATATCGCAGGGGAAACCAGAGTGGCAAGCATTGCCATTTACGATGAAGTCGAAGCCCTGAATTACGCGGCGGCAAACAACTACGCTCTTACCCTCTTTGTGGTCTCTTTTGCCATCTTGCTCTTTGTGTACGGCATCAACAAGCACTTTTTGAAGGCGGAAATTAGATGAATGAATTTTTACTCAATAAAACCCTCCGCGGGGCCGATGGGCCTATTGAAATGGCTTTACATGTAAGGCTCCAAGAAGCCTCTTTAAACGTGCTTTTTGGCAAAAGTGGGGCGGGAAAAAGTACCATTTTAAAGATGATAGCAGGGCTTTTTGCGCCTGATTCTGGGCGCATTGTGGTAGAGGGCGAGACATGGTTTGATAGCCAAAAAGGGATTAACCTCCCGCCGCAAAAGCGCAAAGTAGGCTTTGTGTTTCAAGATTACGCGCTGTTTCCCAACATGAATGTGCGGGAAAATTTGCGCTATGCCCTAGAGAAAAACGCGCCTGTGTCTAAGGTGGATGAAGTGTTGGAAGTGATGGAGCTTGAGGCATTGGCCAGCGAAAAACCCATCACCCTCTCAGGCGGCCAAGCCCAACGCGTAGCCCTCGCGCGCGCGTTAGTGCGAGAGCCTAAAATCTTGCTGTTAGACGAACCGCTTTCTGCTCTTGATTTTGCTATGCGCGCCAAACTTCAAGATGAGCTCTTGCGTGTGCAACGGCACTTTGGCCTCACGACGTTGTTGGTGAGCCATGACATTGGCGAGGTGTACAAGCTTGCCCAAGAGGTTGTGGAGCTGGAAAATGGCAAGGTAGTTTCCCAAGGGAGCCCTGCGGAGATTTTTGGCGGGGGCAACATCAGCGGTAAGTTCAAATTTAGCGGCGAAGTGGTCGCCATCGAGCCTAGCGACATCGTGTTTGTGGTGAGTGTGCTTGTGGGCCAAGACATCATCAAAGTCGTCTCTAGCGCTAAAGAAGCCAACGCTTTACATGTAGGGCAGCGCGTCACGCTCTCTTCCAAAGCCTTTAATCCGCTCATTCATGTGCTATAGGCGCTACTGAAAATTTTTACAAAGTGCTTCCACGACTAACGTGTATTCCGCGTCGGTTACTGTGGCGATTTTTTCTTTGATGCGTGTTTTTGAGAGGGTTCTGATTTGGTTTATAAGAAGGTCAGAATCTTCTTTAAGGCCACCTCTTTTGGGTATTCGCATCCGATAAGGAAGCATGTCGTCGATAAGGTCTGTTGAGAGGGGAATGAGGATGATTGTGTCTAAAATGGCATTTTCATCGTTTCCTGAGAGGATAAGGGCTGGCCGTATTTTTCCCACTTCATCCCCTTTTTTGGGGTAAAGATTGACAATGACAATATCCCCTCTATGCAATTCCATCATCCACCCCGATTTCAGCAAATTCCAAGTCCTGATGGTGCTTTAGCTTGTGGAGTTTGGCGCGCTTTTCATCTTTGTCGATTTGGTCAAGAATGGGCCTGATGTAACTTTCGTACTTTGAAGAGATGAAATACCCCAAAGTTGCGTGGGCTCTTTTGTCGACAATCTGGGCAATACCCATCCCTTTTATCAGGGAAGGTTTGTTTTGAATGTCGGTAACACCGTAGGTTAGCATTTTACATCCTTTAGTTTTAATCTATAAGAATTATAACTTATAAACTAAAACATTACAACATCCTTTACATGTAAGGCTTTAGTGCTTCGTTTTTTTCATTTTTTAAAGGGTTTGATAAGACAAGTCAACCACCTCGCCTCCCGCTTTTTTGGCAAGTGCGCTTTTAAAGGAAGGGCCAAGCACGTCGCAAGTTAGGGCTTCTTGGATGAGCGCTTTGTGTGCTTTGGGGTCTAATAAACTTTGGTTGAGGGCGCGGATAGTGAGATGGGCAAAGGGGCGCTTTTCTAGCAACACGGTGTCGTTCACCTGCACGCGTCCTTCGTGGAGGACTTTGGCGTACCATCCCGTGTGAGCGTGGCGAAAAATGGTCTGTGTCATGGTGGGGATGCGGGTACTCGCACCCAGTTTCCAGCAGGGTTGGCGGGGTTGGGTGACACAGAGGCGCACTTCACCCACGCGCAAAATATCTCCCACGCAAACGTCCTCTTCTCCCACATCAGAAAAGACCATGTTTTCTCCAAATTGCGTCGCCTCCATCGGGCTAAACGCTGTGCCGCACAAGGCATTGATGGCGGCGTAGGTTTTGGTTCCTAGCATAAAAACAGCTTTAACCAATCCTCCGTGGTGGGCGGGGTCGCCGTGTTCGTCTCCTTCAAATCCCAAAAGGGAGAGGGCGGCGCTTTGCACGGGCTCTTTAATGATGGCTGAAACCATTGTTTTGCGGTTTGAGTCTGGAAGGGAGGTGGTTTGGGCGGTACCAACTTTGAGGGCAAGGACGGTGCTAAAAGGCTGTTGCATGGGGACGCTCCACTGATAAGTGATTGATTTTAATCCAAGCAACCTTTAAAAGCTTTGATGTGCATCAATGCATCAAGGATGCTAAATAGGATAAAATGACTCCTAAAAATAAGGAGACATGCATGCTATTTAAAGACAAAGCCGACTACACAGCCTTTAAGGGCGAACGCTTGCGCCTTGGCGGAACCCCTTTGGAGCTTGGGAACCCTGCGCCCATTGTGACACTTCCTGATCCCCACTTGGAGCCAAAAACTCTTGGAATGGAGGGCAATACCATCCAGCTTATCCTCACTGCCCCTTCCTTTGACACGCCCATATGCGCCAAAGAAGCCCATGAGTTTAGCGCGCGTTTGGCCCAGCAAGAAGGCATTGAGGGCATCTTTGTTTCCATGGACTTGCCCTTTGCGGCGGCTTCGTTTTGCAACCGCTCCGAGGTGGAAAACCTCACCTTTGTGAGTGATTTTAAAGCCAAAGCCTTTGCCAAAGCGTACGGCGTGCTCATTGAAAACGGGCCACTAGAAGGGCTGTGCGCGCGGGCAATTTTCATCGTCAGTAAAGACGGTCGTGTGGTGTACAAGCAAATTGTCCCAAATGTCACGGACGAGCCAAACTATGAGGAGGCGCTCCAAAAAGCCATCGCGGCGGCAAACCAAGGAGCGAGTTGTTGTGGTTTTTGTCAGTAGCCTCACGCCCCCGCCAAGCCCCAAAACCACGCCGTGGCAAAACCTCTTGGCATTGCCCCATCGGTTGTTTTTCTTTGCGGGCATTGTGCAAGGGGTGGTGTTTGTAGCCCTGCTTGGGATGCAGTTTAGCGGGTGGATTGCCTTACATGTAAGGCCAGAATTTTACCACGGGTATGCCATGGCGTTTGTGGTGTTTACCCAGTTTTTTGTGGGCTTTTTGCTTACCACCTTTCCCCGCTACCTTGCGCGCCCAAGTGCGCCAAAGGCCGCTTATCTGTGGCCCGCATTGGCCTTAAATCTTGGTGGCGTAGGGTTGGCAGTGCTCAGTTTTATTTCTGAAACAGGGGTGTTGCTTGCCCTGATGCTTGTGTTTGTGGGGTATGGAAAACTGGTGTGGGTGCTGTGGGATTTTCAGCGTCAAAGTAGCGTGCCTAACAAACAAGACACTTCGTGGATGCTTTTAGCCTTTGCGTTTGGCGCACTCGCCCAAGTGCTGTTTTTTGCCTCCTTTGTTGCACCGACCTTACATGTAGCGCTCACCATGAGCTTTTACATGTACCTCTTTTTGGTGGTCATTGTGGTCTCGCAAAAGATGATTCCTTTCTTTGCGGCTAACCGCATTCAAGGATACGAAGTGCGCAAGTCTAAGTACTTTTTGCCGTTAGTGTTTGGCGGGCTTTTACTGAAAGTGGCGCTAGAGTCTTTGGGGTTTAATGCCTTGCTTGCCGATGGGCTTTTGCTTGGGGTTATCACCCTTGAACTGGTGCGGTGGAAACTCCCCTTTCGCCAGTCTCCGCCTATTTTATGGGTGCTGTTTCTTTCCATTTGGTGGGCGCCTGTGGGCTTTTTGCTTTTCACGCTCCAAGGACTCTCCCAGTGGTTTGATTTAGGGTGGCATTTTGGCCACGCACCGCTGCACGCCTTAGCGCTTGGGTATTTTACGACCGTGCTTATTGGCTTTGGCACGCGGGTTTTATTGGGCCACTCAGGGCGCACGCCTGTGGCCGATGGCTACGCGGTGGCGCTGTTTGGGCTAGTGCAAACCATGACGCTCTTGCGCGTGGGCGCAGACTTGGTGCCTAGCCATTACACGAGCCTTATTGGCCTGAGTGCCCTAGCGTGGCTAGGGGTATTTGGTTGGTGGGCAGGGCGGTATGGGAAGATTTTGTTTGAGAAGTAGCAAGGGTGTGTTAAGCGCGTTTTACTTCTGGGGACTAGCTTCAAAGATTTAAGAAGGTTTTGGCCAAGGAGGGTTAAGATTGACGTAAAATACTACGTTAATCTTCCCTAAGGAGAAACCATGACCCGAAGTATTGTAGGATGGATTTGTGCCAGCGTATTGGCCTTTGCTAATGGAGCGCCTGTGGTGTATGAAGTCGAGGGCAAGGCGTACGAGGGGTATTATACTTCGCCCCATAAAGAGGCGCCTTTGGTGGTGTTGGTGCACGATTGGGACGGGCTAGATGCGTACGAAAAAAAGCGTGCGAGTATGCTTTACGCGATGGGCTATGCTACCTTTGCGGTGGATATGTTCGGTAAGGGTGTTGTCGCCGACACGGTGGAAAAACGGCGCGCATTGACAGGGGATTTGTACAACGACCGCCCCAAAATGCGGGCGATTTTACAAGCAGGTGTTGACGCGGCAAGGCAAGCGGGCGCTAATGTGGATAATGCCATAGGCATCGGCTATTGTTTTGGCGGTACGGTGATTTTGGATTCTGCCCGTTCAAGTGCGCCGCTTAAAGCCTTTGTCTCTTTTCATGGAGGGTTGGCTACTCCACAAGGACAAAGCGTGGAGGGCATCACGGGTGAGGTGGTTGTGTTTCACGGAACCGCAGACACGGCCATTAGTATGGAAGAGTTTGCCACCTTTGCTAAAGAGCTTGAAAGTGCAGGCATTTCCCATGAAATGCACACGTACAGTGGCGCACCCCATGCGTTTAGCGTGTTTGGCTCACCCCGTTACCATGCCGAAGCTGATCGCAAGTCGTGGGAGCGTTTTAGCGGGTATTTGAAAGAGGTTTTTGGGAAATAAAGGAGTCACCGAGGCTCTTAGCCTAGCCTCGGTATTTTTCTAAGGAGTGTGGAAGTCGACTATCTTTGGATGTCGTACTTCACCGTAATGGCATCGCCAGACTTGATGGCGCCAAACATAACCGAAGGTGGCGTGATGCCAAAGTCTGTCATGTTTACCTCAAAGCTTCCCGCCACGCGGTCTACTTCGATAACCTCAGGAGTGAGGGTTTCTTCGCGTTCCATGTCGAGCACTTTAAAAACACCGCGGAGGGTTTTATTTTCCACGTTGTGCTCTTTGAGGGAAAAAGTGATGACATTACTTTTGTCGATTTTAAGGGCTTCGTAGGCTTTTTTATCAAGGCCAGCGTCGCCGCTTTTGAGGGTTTCGATTTGCACCCCTACATCAAGGGCCAAAATCACCCCACCTTCGCTCTCAAATGCACCCACATCGATGGTTTGAGAGACCATCTTCCAATCGTGCAGTGTTGAGGTTCCGTGAATCTCAATACTGCTTTGTGCAAAACAGATACTTGAAAGAAATAAAAGACTAACCATTAATTTTTTCATGCTTCCTCCTAGAGATATTAAAAGCTAAGGCCAGCGGAAATCAAGAAGCCGTCAAATTTAGCTTTGCCATTGTATTCGTTAAAATTGCTACGCTCGTGCTTGATGTACTCGGCTTTGGCCACGGCATTTTTAGACAAAAACCAGCCAGCAGTGAGTTGATACTGCGTAATTTCAGCATCACCGTTAACGTCACCACTGTATTTTCTAACCGCATTTTCATAGCGCGCTGCTACGTAAAATCTGTCATTGGCAAAGCGTTGCACTACGTCAAACGCATAATGTTTCAAATCCATACTCACACCACTTCGCATTTCACCATCAACAATCTCATACAACCCGTAAAATTCTGTGTCGTTGTACTTGACAAAAAAGTTGGTTTTAGACGCAAGGATATCCGCGTAAGTTTGCCCAAGGGTGTTGTCTCTCATGGCATTCCATGTGTGTTGTGAGGTCGCAGAAGCTGAAGCGCCAAAGATGTTTGCTAGGGTGTCACCCGCTTTATCACCCGAGTACAAGTCGCCCCGTGCCGCTTTTTGCTGCCAGTAGAGGGATTCGGTGATTCTCACACGCAATGCGTCGTTAAGTTGCTTGTCAAAACCCACTTTTCCATAAAGGGCATAAGAGGCGTTTTTAGCATCACTCGTGTCGGTCGTTTTGACAACGTTGTTGGGCTGTGCTTTTCCGTTGGTGATACCGCCCACGACAAAGGCATTGAGTGTTGGCAAACGGTGCAAGACTTCCACGTGAAAGGCTTGCATGTAAGACTCAACGACCATGTTGGCGATGAATGGGTTGCGTGTTACTTCGGCATTGTCGGTGCGACGGTAATGGTCATCACCAAAGTTGATGTCATTTACCCCGATTTTGATGGTGGTGTTTGCCATCACGTCACCAAGAAAGCCCGGCGTGATGAAATCAAGGTTGTCGATAGTCGCGTAACCGCCTTTAACGTACGTTTCGGGGTGGTGGCTAGAAGAGAGCATGGTTTGCAACTTGACATTAAAACCACTCAAGATTTTGGCGTAAATATCAAGGTTGGCGTTGGGGAGAATGAGGCCATTATCGATTTTTTCTGCACTACCGGTTACGGGCGTGTAGTCTTGTGTTAACCCTTGGTAGTAAAACGATAGAGCGGCTTTCCAGTCCCACTCCACACCCGTAAAAGCAGATGTGTCTTTTGCAGGCTCAAACACATGCTCGACTTTAGCACTGGCCAAAGATGCACACAGTGCGGTACTAAGCAGTACGACAGTAGATTTTTTCATAAAACTTCCTCCTGAAAATAATTTCAAGATTAATTCTATCAGCTAGTAAAAAAATTTAAAATGGATTTTAAATACAAAAACTTGTACTTTTTAGCACTCGCCTCGAAATGTTTTGGGGGCAGTGCCAACTTCGCGTTTAAAGAAGCGGCTAAAGTAAGCAGGATCTGAAAAAGCAAGGCGATAGGCCACTTCATTGCACGTCATGGTTTCAAAGGCAAGGAGGCGTTTGGCCTCTTGGATGGTTTGGTTGCGGATGTATTGGCCTAGGCTTTGGTCGGCCACTTCGCTGGTTGCTTTGTTGAGAAGACGGACACTGGTGTTGAGTTTTTTGGCATAAAAGGTGGGTTTGGCAAGGGCGTAGTGGTTGTGTGCAATGGCTTCGTTGAGTTTTGCAATGAGGGTTTGGCTAGCTTGTGGGGCGAGTGTTGAAGGAACGCAGCGTTGAATGTAAACGAGCAAAATCTGCAAAAGGCTGTTGATGGTGTGCTCTTTAAAGGAAAGAGAAGTGTGGTACTCGTCTTCTAGGGCCTTAAAAGTGTTGTGAATCATCATGATTCTTTCGCGCTCTTCTAGGAAAATGAGGTCACTTTGAAAGGCGGAGATGCGGTTTAAGAAAGAGGGGTCAGTAAAAACAGTGGTATCAAACTTTAGCACATACCCTTGCAACTCCCTGATGGCGTCCCATCCGTGAACGCGGTTGGGGTAGACAAGAAGGAGGCAGGGTTGATTGATGAAGTAAGATTCATTATCAACATAAAAGCGCGCTTCGCCCTTGTAGGCAAAAAAGAGTTCATAGCACGCATGTTTATGCAAGGGCACAGGGTCAGTAAAATCAATCTTACGCACGCGAAATATTTCTTTATCAAGGATGTAGCTGGGGTTGATGAACGCTGGCATGGTCATGGGGCCTCCCTTCATGCAATTTGGATGATTTTTTTCGTCATCCAAAGGGCAAAATGGCTCAAAAATCTTAGTGTTTTGCAGTAGATTATGAGTGTAATTATTGTTTAAAATGGATTGTATCAAAAAAAAATGGCAAAAAAAATGGATTTTTTGACACTTTTCTTGTGTTTTTCTTCAATAGTGTAAAGAAAAAGGATGGTTTTCGCGGGGAAATTTTAAAAAAAAATAAATAAATAATTCGTCGTATTACGGGAAAAAAACGAGAACGGATTTGGTGAAAAAAGATACTTCCAATAAATAAATAAGGTTAAAATTTAATCATTACTAAAGCTCTTTTATTTTCACGCAAGTACCTTGCTACGAAAAGTATTCGAGTGTGCAGTGATGGTGTCATAACCCTTTACATGTAAAGGGTTAAAGAGGCTTCGCCACTGGTTGCCTTGGCCCCTCAAAATACCCCTTGTCCAAATCTTTGCCGATAAAAACCAAAAACGCTTCGGCAGTGTTTGTATCCCATTGTTCTAAAAATTCAAATTGGCCGTTGACGTACTGCACCACCCAAGCCTGAGGCTCGCCGGTAAAATAGACCACGCCCTTAACGCGGTAGATTTTTTGGGGCAATTTTTGAAGGTAGGTGCAAAACAGTGCTTTATCCAATGGTGCTGTTAGCGAAAATTTGATGCTTGAGAGCCCATCGTGCACATGGGTGTGCGGCGCGCTTTCTTCTTCGGAAACCAAAGAAGCGATGTGCGAAGTGGAAGCCACGATGGAGTGGCGCAAGGTGTTAGGGTGGATGTTTCCCTCCACCACGGGCAAGATGGCAGCGCATCGGTTGTTGGCAAGGATGCGTGCGTAGACCTTGGCTTGGGTGATTTCATCGAGTAGGTCGCTTTTGTTGAGTAAAATCACATCCGCCGCGCGCACTTGGTCTTGAAAAATACGGTACTGCTCAAAGAGCTCTAAGGCATTCACCCCATCCACCACCGTCACGATGGCTTCAAAATCCACCAAATCGTCCAGTTCGTCCAGTTCGCTCAGGAGGTTAAAGGGGTTGGCTACGCCCGAGGTTTCGAGCAAGATTGTATCGGGGGAAGCTTTTTGGGTGAGGGCCCCAATGCCTGCGCGCAATTGGCCCGAAAGGGAACAGCACACGCACCCCTCGTCCATCTCAACCAACGAATAATCATAATCCAAAAGCTTGCCATCGAGGCCGATTTTCCCAATTTCGTTTTGAATAATCCCCACAAAGCGATTGTTTTGGGTTTCGTGTTCGATGTAGTGCTGTAAAAAACTGGTCTTTCCTGAGCCTAAAAAACCCGTCACGACAATGAGTTTTGGCTTTGGATTTTCTTGGGTAAAAGGGGTGGTGATGAGGTGGTTGTTGGCATCGAGTTCGTACCACGGTGCCTTTTGGAAAAAAAGTGTAAGGCTTTTAGAATCATCCATTTTTTTAGCTTGAGTTCCTGCTAAAAGGGTTTGGGTTAAGGTGCTGTGGGCCATCTCCCCGTAGCCTGTGGCCACCAAAAGCTTCACAGAACCCGCATCAGCAGCGAGGTGAAAGACGCCTGCGTTATCGTACGTTAAGCACGTTCCTTTGGCGCGAAAGAGTTCAAAGTACTGGGGCGCTTCTTGGGTGAGGCGCAAAAGGGCGGTGTTGAAAAAGTGCATGAGGGGCAAGAGCAAACGAAAGGCGGGGAAGTCTTTATCAAGCCCTTCTTTTGGCACAAGTTGCGTGTGGGGTGCAAGGGGGTTGGCCACGCCATCTTTGGCATAAATACGCTCCCGAATTTGCCCCTGATACGCCCCATAAAGGCTTTCGTTTTTTGGGTTTACATGTAAGGCCAAAGTGCCAATGAAAAAATGGCCCAAGAGGGCATCGTGGGCGTAAAAAGCACGCACTTTGTCGATAAAATCAGGGGCATTGGCAAGACAAGCTTCTGCTAAAGAACATTTTTCCAGTAAGGCTTCTTGGGGAGAGGGAAAATAATGCAGGTGAAAATGGCCAAACGTGTCATCAAGGTTGGCCAGAAAAATCCCAAAAACGCCAGCGAATTGTTCAAACTTGAGCGTCCAGCATTCTTGGCGTTCTTCGCTCACATGCATGCCTCTAAAACCTGTGTTTTTTTTCAAGACCCCGTCGTAATTTGCCTTGATAAGCACGGTACGCATGAGGGTGCGAAAGCCCTGTGCGGTGTGCTCAAAAGCAAGAGGGTAAAGGTCATTGATACGCATGGGTTATCCTTTCCCCAAAGGGCTTGACGCCCCTTGGGTGAGCGTGTTAGCCAAAGGTGATAATGTCGCCATTGCCAAGGTAGGCTTTGCTTTTAGAGCGATGTTGGGCGGTTCCTTCCACCACAGGATAGCCCGCGCGGATAAATTTTTGCGCGGTCAACAAGCCCGTACAGTGGTTGCACCCGACTTTTTGAAAGTCCCATTTTCCCAGTGAAATCACAAGGTCATCGTACTTTGGATCCCAATCTTCAAAGGGGGAAATGTGCAAACCTCCGTAAAGCCCGTACATTTGGTCGTTGTCGTATCTGAGCTCTTTGTAGGCCGTGTCGGCAAACTTGATGATGCCTTGGTGGCAACACCCCGTGATGCTCACAAGCCCTTTGTCTTGCACGTTGACAAAGAGGGATTGCTCTCCAAAAACACGGCAAATGATAGGCACATCAAAGGTGTAGGTGCAAAAGCCAGGCTCCCAGTCATTGCGCCCTTTTTTGGCAACCACCACTTCGCCCGTGTGGCCTGAGTCTTTGATGTACGCAAGTCCTTCTTTGTAAAATCCATCAGGGATGATAATCTTGATATTGGGGGCGTACTTCATGGTCACGGGCAATCCCCAAAAGTGGTCAAAGTGTTCGTGGGAGATGATGAGGGCTTCGATTTCGTTGTTTTGAAGCATCTTGTCGATGCCCTCGCGCTTGAAGCATTCGTCCATCCACGCGTAAGACCATCCGCTATCTAGGAGGTATTTTGTCTTTTTGCCCTCCAAGCTTTCGATTTCCACGAGGGCGGCAAAGCCTCCCGCGTTGTCGGGATTGACACTGTTTGTTTTGATAATCTCCCACGCCTCTTCAAGGCGATTGGGGAGTAAGTGTTTGATTTTGGCAATGCCTCGCTCATAGCTTCCTTTGGCTAGCCCCGAACCGTCCCCAAAAGGGGCCCAGTTGTAGTCGTATTGGTTGACCAAAAGGCCACCCGCGCCTTTGATGTCGCCCATTAAGATGGAGTTATCAAACCAGCTTGTTTCGGAGATATTGGTCACTTTTACGCTTTTGCACGCACCAAAATCCGCCATTTTTCGTTCAGCCTCGGGCAGAAAAAATGCCCGCATGGGGGAGTAGGAGAAGATTCCCATGGCGCTAAGCGTTCCAAGTCCAAGACCTGTGGCTGCCCCTTTGAGAAATTCCCGTCGTCCTTGCGTTTGTGTTGTTGGCATTATCGCCTCCTTTTTAGTAAATGCGCAGCGCATTGGTCATGGCTGGCAAGAGGTAAACAAGGGCAAAATAAAAGACAACCCCACCAAGTGTTCCCCCAATCACACCGCGGTAAAACGCAGGAGTGAGGACGTATTTTTCATGAACGGCATGGGCAGGTTTGACCACTTCACCCTCTCGCGAGAGCCGCCATCCTGGCCATCCGTCCATAAACCAGTAGTTGATGAGCATCACATTAACAAGCCAAATCATGGGCACCATGGGGAATTGTTGTGGGTGTGAAAACCCTTTTTGTGTGCCGAGGAACAGGTGCGCAGTTTTGTAGTACACGTAATACAAAGCAACCGCCGCCGCGATGGAAATGAGGGTGCGGAAGAGGACATTGATAGGTTTGCTAAAACGGTTCACGCCGTTGCCTAGGTAAAAGTGCATAAAAAGTGTCGGCACCAACCAAAAGATGGCCAATTCCCCTACATGTAACCAACGCCAATCCGGAGATTCATCCCGTCTTGTGCCTCGAATCGCTTCGCCCCATGCCAATTCTTGGGCGTAGTAAAGGAAAAAGCTAATGGCCACGGCGATGGCGATAATGCCAAAAAAGGAAGCACTACGTCGTAGCCAAGGGCGCTCAATCATGGAAAAAGGATAGCGTTCCCAAATGGTTTCGTGCATCCACACGATGACCGTACAGCACATAATCCACGCAATGTTAAAGTTTCCGTGTACCGTGTTAGCAAAGCCTTCCCACCAAGGAGGTGTGATGGCGGTAAATTCTTGCCACGGGTCAAATAAGATGGCCATGTGAGAGTGAAAGGCCACAAAATAGACGATGAAACTGAGGAAAAAAGTAAACATCAAAACCGTGAACCCTTTAACGGGTTGTTTGAGGTGTTGCCAAGGCGCATTTTCAGCGGCTACAACCCACGCAGGGCTTAACCACGAAGCGATGGCAGCGAACATTAAGATGGCTTGGGCCGAGTACTCAATGGCGTAAAATTCAATGAGGCCTAGGCTTTGGAGTTGTTTGGGGCTAAAGTAAGCGATGGCCAGCTCACCTAAGATAATCTCAAAAAAGACCTTAAGTAAAAGGGTAAACAGCACCACAGTAAGCGCAGTAAGTATCACGCCTTTGGCAAGGGGGTGCGTGTTTTTTAGCCAACTGCGGCTAAAGGGCCAAAAGTCGAAAATGTAGGCTATCCAAATCATGATAACCAACAACCAACGGCACCACATGTAGCCCTCAAAAGGGGTGTACATGCGCATGATGCCTCTGGGGTCTTGAAAAATCCACCAGCTTACGTAAAACAGCACGGCGATAAACAGGGTGTTGAGAAGCAAGGGCAAGGGCCCGCTGTAGCGCTTAACCAAACTTCTCTCTTCGAGAAAAAGTGGTGTTTCCATCGTAACTCTCCTTGTGTCAAGATTATAAAAGTCTTAACACCAGTATAGAAAAAGAGTGTCTTGGGATTGTCTCGCAAAAAAAGCGGAAAGGGGAAAGATTGTCTCTTAAATGTCTTTGCGGGGGATTTTGATAGTAAAGACAGCGCCTTCGTCGTCATTTTCAACCAAAAGCTCTCCTTGGCAATGCTCTTCGACGATGGTTTTAGACATGCTCAGGCCCACGCCTGTGCCGCCTTTGTCAAATTTGGTAGAAAAATAGGCATCAAAAATCTTCGGGGCAATGGCCTTGTCAATACCTCCTGCGTTGTCTTTGACAATCAAATACAAAAAGCGCGCATCTTTACATGTAACAAGGTGGAGGGTTGGGCGCAAGGGGGAAGTTTCTTCAAAAGCATCTTGGGCGTTTTTGATGAGGTTTAAAAGGACTTGACCTAACTCGTTTTTGTGGGAAAAGAAAGCTTCTTGGGAGGAGAAAGAGGTGTGGACACAAATGCCTTGCGCGTCTAGGATGGGTTGAATGATGGTCAAGGTTTTTTCTACGATAGCCTCCAAGGAGACCTCTTCTTTGTGGCGAATAGGGTTGAAAAAGTTGCGAAAATCATCGATGGTTTGGGAGAGATGGCTAGCGTATTCTTCGATGTGGTATATTTCTTGGGTAAAAACGGTGGCATCAAATTCTTCAAGCAACAGCTTCATGGAAAGAAAACCTGTAGTGGCGGAGATGGCAGAGAGCGGTTGGCGCCATTGGTGGGCAATCATGCTGAGCATCTCCCCCATTTGGGCGAGTCTGGATTGGAATTGAAGTTGTTTGTCTTTTTCGCGCAAGGTTTGGAGTTGGCGCTTGACTTCTTCGTGAAGCTCTTTGTTGAGGTGGTGGATGCGACGTTCGTTTTCTTTGCTTTGGGTGACATCCAAGGAGGTTCCCACGAGCTTTAAAGGGGTTCCATCGTCTCCATAAAGGGCTTTGCGCTGGGTGCTGATAAACACCTTGCCCCCATCTTTTCGGCAAATCATGTAGTCGATTTTTTCTGTCTTTTTGCTAAAAATGGCTTGTTGATTAAGGAGCCTAACGCGCTTGGCATCTTCGGGGTTTAGGTAGTTGTCAAATGTTTCAAGGGTGGGGGTAAAGGTTTCCCTGTGTTCTCCGTAGATGCGGTACATTTCATCGGACCATGTGAGGGTTTGGGTGGCCAGGTCTATCTCCCAACTGCCAAGGTGGGAAATGGCTTCGGCATTGCGCAAAAGCTTTTCGCTGTTTTTGAGCTTTTCTTGCGCTTCTACGGTACTTGTGATGTCGGTAATCGTCCAGAGCACCTCTTCATTGGAAGGAATGGAATCTCCCGCAATGCGTAGCCAAAGGACGTGACCATTTTTGTGTTTGAAGCGGTATTTGAGGTTGAGGGCTTCGTTTTGGCGTACTTTATTGAAGGCAATTTCGGCAAAATTGACATACGCAGCGTAAGAGAGGTGAAGGGAAAGGGCGGATTGGTAGATGATTTCTTCGTGGGCGTACCCAAAGATTTTACAAAAAGCATCGTTGGCTTCCACGATGAGCCGTTCTTTATCTACAATAAAAATCCCTACGCCGCTGTTGTTAAACAGTTGCACGTAGCGTTCGGCTTGTTGTGCGTGAAGGCTTTGGGGGCTCAGGGGTGATGCCATCGGAGTTTGTATCCTTCCCCATAAACAGAGCAAATCAAGTCGCACGTGAGTTTTTGGCGAAGCCTTGAGAGCAGGTTTCGCACCCGTTTGTTTTCACACACATCATCGTCAAAAACAGCTATTTCAATCTCTTCGCTACTAAAAATGCGCTCCTTTGAGCTTGTGAGTAGGTCGAATAAAAACACCTCCCGTTTGCTTAAAGGTACTTCTTGTTTTCCATAACACAGGCATTTGATTTGTTTGTCCCAGCAATACCCTCCCTCTAATTCAAGGGTGCAAGGAGAAGTATGGTGGGAGAGGGAGAGGATTTTTTGCAAGGTTTGAACAACCTCTTCAAGCTGAAAGGGTTTGAGTAAATAGCCTTGTATGCCTAATTTGATGGTGGTGAGAAAATACTCAGGGTTGTTGTAAGCAGAAAACACAACAATGGGTACATGTAAATCTTTGCCCCGAATGGCCTCGATGAGTCCAAGCCCATCCATTCCTGCCATATTGATGTCTGTGAAAACCACATCAAAAGGCTGGACTTGAAACTGCTCCCACGCCTCTTTTCCATCGGCTGCTGCGACAATATGGTCAAAATACAAGGAGAGCATCTTGGTTGTTTGCAGGCGTACTTGCGGGTTGTCCTCGGCGTATAAAACACGCAAAGGCTTGCAAGCTACGATGAGTTTTTTTAGGGCATTTTGGTCCATGGCATCCTCAAAAAAGTAAGGCATTTGTGGGGATTGTAGCACGGCAGACTTAAAGGAAGAATGAGAGAAAGGTTACTTTCAAAAAAGGGATGTAAAACTCTTTATCAGCGCGCTGTCGTTATAATGCGCCAATATTTACACAAGGAAAATCCATGGAAGCACGTGATAGTAATGGCAATATTTTAGCAGATGGTGATGCGGTCATGACGGTCAAAGACCTCAAAGTCAAAGGGATGCCAAAAACCCTCAAGCGCGGCGAAGTCATCAAAGGCATTCGCCTGACAGACAGTGCTAGTGAAGTAGAGTGCCGTATTGGCAAAAGTACGGTTGTATTAAAAACAGAGTTTTTGAAAAAAGCGTAAAATATTTACATGTAAGCGGGCTTTGCGCCCGCTTAGGCTTACGCGGTAAGGTTGGCGTTAGCAAAATCCCAGTTGACAAGATGCTTGAAGAAGGTTTCCAAGTAATCGGGTCGTCGGTTTTGGTAGTCAAGGTAGTAAGCATGTTCCCACACGTCTACGGTGAGGATGGCTTTTTGGCCATGGGCTAGGGGTGTGTCGGCGTTGGAGGTTTTGGTGATTTTTAGCTTGTCACCTTCAAGCACCAACCAGGCCCATCCACTTCCAAACTGCGTGGCACCTGCGGTTTTAAACTCTTTGAAAAACGCTTCAAAACTTCCAAAATCTTCGGTAATTTTTGCAGCAATAGCCCCTGTGGGCTCACCACCACCCTTTGGCTTCATGGAGTGCCAGTAAAAGGTGTGGTTCCATACTTGCGCGGCGTTATTGAAGATGCCTGCTTTGCTCGCATCTCCTGCAACAGCGATGATAATCTCTTCGAGGGTTTGGCTAGAAAGCTCGGTTCCTTCGATGAAATTGTTAAGATTGGTGACGTACGCTTGGTGGTGTTTTCCGTGGTGGAATCCTAGCGTGTTGGCACTAATGTGAGGTTCAAGGGCGTTGGGGTCATAGGGTAAATCAGGTAGTGTAAATGACATAATTGTTCTCCTTTAAGAAAAGTTATTGTTTGTATTTTACCTGCTTGGGACTTAAAGGATACTGGCGTTTTAAAGGAAGATGTGCGGGGAAAGTCTCCCCGCAGTGTTCTTAAGACGTTTTGAAAACAGACAGTGAATGGCTGAGGTTTTCAGAAAGCTTGGAGAGATGTTCTGCCGCTGAGGCGATTTCCTCAACGCTTCTGGCGTTAGTGGACGTGAGTTCATTGAGGGTTTGGATGCGCTTGAGGGTTTGGGCGGTTTCTGTGGCACCATTTTTTGCATCTTGTACCGTTTGAAGGGCGATATTTTTAGCGCGCGTGATGCCCTCAACACTTTTGCGCATCAAGGTTTCGGTAGTTTTGGCCCTTTCGCCCAACACTTCAATATTTTTCGCACTTTTTTGCATGCTTGAGGCCGAAGCAGCAACAGACTGGACGATGAGTGCCACCGTGGCATTGCTCTCATCCAAACTTTTTTGGGTACGCTCGGCCAGTTTTCGCACTTCATCGGCCACGACCGCGAATCCGCGTCCATGCTCTCCCGCACGGGCGGCTTCGATGGCGGCGTTGAGGGCCAAAAGATTGGTCTGATCGGCGATGTCGGCGATGACTAAGAGCACGCTTTTGACCTCTTCGGCTTGGGTGCTAAGCTGTTCAAGTTGGGTAGAGAGCGCGTTTTGTTGCACGACGACGTTTTGCAACTGCCCTGAAACTTCCAACACCTCTTTGGCCGCATTATCAACCTCTAGCGCAGAAGCTTGGATGAGCTCACCCGAATGGGAAGAGCTTTCTTCGCTGGTTTTCAAAAGAGAAGCGACCGCTTGGGTGGCTTGGGTGGTTTGGTCCATTTGCGTGGCACTCTCTTCGGTGCGTCTACCGATGCTCAGTGAGGTGCTGGAGAGTTCTTGGGCGACCGATGCGTTTTCGATGGCCGTGTGTTTTGCACCGTCGATAGCCTTGGAAAGGTCGCGCAAAAGTGCATTGACGGCATTCATCGCATCGGCGATTTCATCGTGCGCACCCGTTTCGATGGGTTCTGAGAGGTTTTTGGTGCGCTGAATGTGCTCACAGGCCTCTTTTGCTTTGCTTACAGAAGCTTGAATAGAACGGGCGATGATAAAAAACACCACCGCAAACACCAACCCAATGATACTCAGAACGATTTCTATAAAGAGCTCATTTTTCTCGATGGTGGCGATGTTATTGTCACGCATGCGCTCTACTAGTGTGTGTGCTATTTTGATGAATGCATCAAAAGAAGTTGCTGACTCTTGGGTGAGGCGCATGAGGGTTTGGTGCTCCGTGGGGTGCGTGCGCATAAAGCTTTCTTGTTGTGCCAAGGTTCCGTGGGCTTGTAAAATCACAAGACGTGGTTCATTGGCTTTGGCCCATGTTTGAGCGAGTTCTTTGAGGTTGCGTAAGCGTGCTTGGTTTTCGGTAGAGCGGGTGATGGCAAGAAGGTCATCAAGGGTCTTTTGCAGGTTCTGATAGGACGCGTTGTAGCCTTCAAGGCGCTGGGGCGAGAGAAACATTTGGTAGCCCCGAAGCTCGGCCATGGCGCTAGCGGCGTAGTATTCGATTTCCCCCAAAAGCAACATGCGGGTCAGTGCCGTTTTGGAAAACGTAGAGTTTTTAACAATCTCGTAACCAAGAAATGAAAAGCCAATCACAAGAATGGCTAATAACATGTAAAGTTTTGCCCGAATAGTCCGCAACATGAAAATCCTTTAAAAATAAAGTGTTGGCATTATAGTGTTTCAACGTAAAATGAACGTAAAAAATGGGTGCTATTTCCAGATTTTTTCAGCCCTAACGCGTTCTAACATGCGTTCAAAAGAGGGAAACGCGGGTGGGTTTTTTACGCTGTTCCAGCGGTCTTGCGTGTCAATGGTAAAGACGCGCTCTTCATTCATGCACACCTCCAAACGTAAATCTGTACGACGAAAAAAAGGAAGAATTTTAAAACTAAGGTTGTCAAGCACAAGAGTAGAAGAGTCAGGCGTTTGCACGGCTAGCACCATGTGCCAAGCCCCGCTGTAGCGGTCGTGCACGACACATAGGCCCATGGACGCGGCCAAAACCCCGAGGTCCTTAAGGGTGTAGTATTTGCTGATGGCATAATCCTCGCAATCCCCACCCCCGCTGGCTAAAAATTCGCCCCTAGTAGCCCAATAATCCTCAGAAGCATACTGGTGCGCGTCGTGCATGGGAACAATGGCATTGAGGTAGCGATTGACTTTTTCAAGCCTTACATGTAAAGAGTTTTCCGATGCGACTTCGTTCATAAACCGTTCGTAGTCTTTTAAAATAGGGTGTGCCAAAGGGGCCTTTTGTGCTTCAAGAAAATCTGGTGAAAGCACAAAAGGACGCGCCCAAGCAAACGCCAAGAGCACGCCAAGAAGGAGTGTGCTACGACACGAGAGGCGAAACAGAGGCAATATGCCTACCTTGGAAGTGGGAAACACCCATGGGAAACAAGGTGCGCACTTCGTTTTGGGTTTCGGTATTGGTGGCGATGAGCGTGATGCCCAAGCTTCGGATGAGGTTGGTGAAGTTTTCCCGTCCTTGGCCAGTAAGGGTGTCATAAAACACATCGTGCAAATACGGACTACTGGCTTTGACATACTCAGGGCGTAACTCTTGGAGGTACCCAGCCCCTTGGGAAGGGAGGGTGAAATGGTCAAGGCCAAAGTGGCACCGTGCGTTTTTAAGCATTTGCGCTAGCAAGAGGGTGTCCGCAGGAGCATGGAGGGCAACAGTGTTGTGCACCTCTACCCAGATTTTCTCCCGCACATCAGGCGATGCGTCATCAAGTAGCCGTTTGAACCACTGTATGTTTTCATGGTTTTTGACAAAATCTCCACTCAAATTTAAGGCAAGGGCAGGGGTGCCAGGGTGTTGTTTGAGGTGGAGAAGCACTTTTTCAATCATGTAGCGGTCCAGTGTTTCTACCAACCCTAAGCGCATCGCAATGGGCACAAAGCGTCCTGCGGCGTGCAAGGTTCCTTCGTTGTCAAGCCAGCGCAAAAAGATTTCTTCGTGTAGCAAATGCTCCTCTTCCCCTTCTTTTTTGATGACGCTTTGGCGTGCGAGTTGGATGCGGGATTCTTCCATGCTTTTGCGCAATTCTTCTTTCCACTCTTCCCGCCCAAAAGTGAGCAGCTCTTCTTCTTTGTCGCAGATGTACACGGTGAAATTTTCATCGCTCTTAGAGTGCATCAAGCCATAATCAGCCCGTGAAAAGAGGGATTTGAGCGTTTCATTTTCTTGGTAAATCCCCACACTGCACCCTGCAAGGTAGGGGTATTTTTCTTGGGTGGTTCGTGTTTCCATCGCGCCATGGACGGCCTTCATGACATTTTCCATGCGTTTGGCAATGCTTCCAAGTTCCATAAAAGGCACCAAAACAAAAAAATCACTTTCATTGAGGCGCGCGATGATGGTGTTTTCTTCCGCGCCAAAGGCTTCTTTGAGGCTTTCGGTGATAGTCTTGATGAGTGCGTTGTAGCGCTCGTATCCCGCATCTTTTTTAAAACGTTCCGCCTCGTCGATGCTCACCATGGCGTAGGCCCCACGGGAAAACTCCGTGTCCGTTTGAAAATAATCTGGCAAGGTGGTGTTAACATAGCGCCTATTGTAGAGTTTGGTTTGCGCATCGATGTAAAGCAGTTCGTGGTAACGTTTAAGGGTCTCATTTTCACGGTCAAAGATGTCTTTGACTTTTTCAACCATGGCGTTCATGGCTTTGGTGGTGGAGCGAAATTCGGTGGTGAAGGGAAGCTCTTTTTCGATAATGAAGGCATTGTCGATGATGGCTCTGGCTTGTTCGGCAATGCGCTTGAGAGACTGCAACGAGAGGGAGAGCAGGGCGTAAAGCACCCCAAACACCAAGACACCAAAGAGGGCAAAGGTTTTACACAATTCTAAAAAGGTGTGGTAAAGCTGACGGTAGGCATTGCCTGTGTGGCCTTTGACTTCCAAGATGCCAAACTGGTGCCAGCCCATCATGATTTCACTGTGCGCACTCACGCTTTCAAGTTCAATGGTGTTGACAAACCATTGGGGGACGTCGCTTAAGAGGACTTTGGTTTCGCGCACATAAATCGGCGCATCATCGATGCCCACAAGGGCGATGCGCTCGTAATACCCGCTATCAAAGATGGCATTTATCATGGTCTCCATCAAGACCAAATCATCAGGACTGGCCGCTTTGGCTAAAGAGAGCCCTAGAGAATGGGCGGTATTTTTAGCTTCGGTGTAGAGTTGGTGCTGGGTAAATTCAGTAGCGGTGTTAAAGTTTAGCACCATCACAGAAGTAAGTACGAGGGCTAAAAAAAGCGTGAAGGTGATAGCCATCTGTTTAAAGAGACTCATGGGCGGTCCTTTTTGATGATTTTGAGTTCGTCCCAAGCGCGGGTTTGCCGCGTGCTTGCAGGGAGCATTTTGCCCAACTGAACGTTTTTGGCGTCCAGCAAAGCGCTGCCGCTAAAACTGTACACGGGAATCAAATCTTTGCGCGCAGAAGCAGGAAAGATTTTGCGGTTGTAATTGTCTAGTACTAAAGGTTCTGAACGGGGGGTTTCGTAGTAGAGTAAAATCATGTGGGCGATGTTCGTGGGGGTGTATTTAACATACCCCATAAAAAGTTTGCCAGGGTCAACACCAAGCTCCACAAGGGTGAAATACTTAGCAATGACGAAGTCTTCACAATCGCCCTTATCTTTGCCGATAAACTCCAACCGTGTCGCCCAATAATCACTCACGCCCCACACGTCTTTGTCGAGACCATAGGGGGTTTTGTTGAAAAAATCATTCACCGCTTCGAGTTTGCCACGCTCATCAAGTTCTTGGGCTTTGTTCATCATGCCAACCAGTGCTATTACACGGTTTTTGGCAAAAAAGCCATACTCTTTCTCGACTTTCTCGAGCAAGTGGCCTTCAATGATGAACTCGGAGGTGCTAAAAAGGGCGACAGCCATCGCTGCCGCCAGTATACCAAGGGTAAAGCGTCTTTTCATACGCTAATGATAGCGTATTTAGACAATGTCCGTATCGACGGTTTGGTTGATAATGAGTGTAATATCGCTACCATTATAAACCGCCTCGTACACACTTTGTTCTGCTGTACTTGCCCCTTCGTTTTTCGTCCAGACGTCGTTGTTTTCTATCGCGTCAACAGAGATTTGGACATCCCCTTGGCCTGAAACGACCAAGACATTGTTGTCGTCTGTGAGGTTAAACACATCTTCTACGCTAAGGCTGATAGGCGCGTCGGTGTCAAGCTTGAGGATTTCAATGTTGTGAACATTGCTAAGATCAATACTGCCATCTTCAATAAGTAGCATGTCTGTGCCATCCCCGCCATCAAGGCTTCCTCCTGTGAAGGTTTTGAAGATATCGTTACCTTCCGTTCCTGTGTCGCCATCAACCTCGTTGAAGACCGTAGCTGTTGTGGTGGCAGTATCTGTACCATCAGTGGAGGTGACACTTCCTGTGATGGCATTAATGTCCTCAAGGGAAAGGACAGAAGTCGTGCTGAGGGTAAGTGTAACTTCGACACCGTCTTCAACTGCAATGACATAGGCGTCTTCGGTTTCTGTGAGATTATCTCCCAATAAGATTGCATTTTCTGGTAGCGAATCTTTGGCAATAACAACAGGTCCTAAAATCTCACCATCATCGCTCAATGTCGCAGTAACAGTAAGAGTGTATTCATAGCTAACATTTTGTTGAAGTTGAACATTGTCAATAGCAATGCCATGATTGTCTGTGGCGACACCTACCTCTTTAAATGTTAATTTGTTAATACCATCTATTGCATCAACGATAATGAAGCCAGACGAGAGCCATGTTGTGTTGTCGCCATCTGTTTCAAAGACGACTTGTCCGTTCCAGAGAACTTGCATTTTTCCAGAGTCTGCGTTTTCGTCCGCAATCCATGCTTTGTCTGCATAGTCAAAGGAAAGGTAATACTTGCCTTCGCTCAATTCAAGTTCTTGGTAGATGGCACTGTTGCCAGGGCTTGCTCCAAGGTCCATGTAATTGTCTCCATCGGTGCTACCTACCCCTCCATGGTCTTGGTGGTGTGGTTCCATGGCAGGCATGCTTACAGAGCTTTCTATGTATTTCACAAAGAAGCCGTTATTGTTATTGGAGCCGATGGTTGCCCCATCGAAAGCAATATATTGGAATTTTCCAATTCCTTCAATGGTTAATGCGCCTCCGTTTAGCGAGCCTTTGGCAATTTCGCTTCCATTTGCATCATATGCTATCCATTGACCCCTGCTAGTGCTTCCGCTTAGATTAAACGTTGCAGAATCAACTTGATTTTTGAGGTCAAACATAAGTGTTTCATTTTTGTTAACCCCTTTGTCTTCTATGCCATAACCGCTAGATGTTGTGGTAAGAGAGGCATTTGAAGACTTAAGCTCACCTCCTGTGCCTACAAAGTAACTGTCACCTTGGTAGGCAAAAATCTGAGGTTCTGACAAGTTGGCATTATCAAGTTTCCAGCCCGGAATTTCTAATCTATAAACTAGCCCTCCAGCAGGAATATCAAAATCACTGGCTACGATATTGCCATTGGCGTCAATGCCTGAAATGTCTTCAAAACTACCATTGACAATCAGATTGGCACCAGTGCCACTTGCGTTCGGTTCAGCAATACTCATCACAAGTTGTGGCGCATCTGCTACTGGAGCAACAACAACAGTAACTGTCGCGGTATCTGTGCCACCGTTGCCATCAGAGATGGTGTACTCAAAGGTTGCCTCTCCGCTAAAGTTATGGTCTGGCGTAAAGGTAATAGTGCCATCTCCGTTAAGCTCAACGGTGCCGTTGGTCGCATTTTCAACGCGGGTAATACTCAGGGTGTCACCATCCACATCGCTGTCGTTTGCAAGCAAAGTAGTCACAGGAATAGTAAGCGGTGTGTCCTCGTTTGTTTCAAGGGCATCATCTACAGCCACTGGCGCGTCATTAACAGGGCTTACATGTAAGGTTACCGTTGCACTGTCTTCGCCGCCATTGCCATCAGAGATGGTGTAGTCAAAGGTGGCGACGCCGTTGAAGTTTTCTGCAGGTGTAAAGGTAATGGTGCCATCATCGTTGAGTACAACGGTACCATTGACCGCATTGCTTACGCTGATGATAGTGAGCACGTCGCCGTCGATGTCAAAATCGTTGGCAAGCAAGTCTTCAGGTTGGAAGGTAAACGCCGTATCTTCTGGTGTGACGTATGTTCCTTCGTTGGAAAGCGCTGTGTAGGTTAGTCCGCCATCGGCACTGATTTGAGGTTGGAAGACGTATTCGCCACCTTGATCCCACCAGTACATTTCAATGTCATACCATCCGTCTGCATCGATGGTAAACTCGCCATGCACGCGGGTTGATGGGCTTTGGTTGTTGTCGTATTTGGCAACACTCTCACCGTTGATGAGGATTTCGTAGCCATCATCTGCATAAACCTTGAAGTTGTATGTTCCTGCTTGGATATACACGCTTCCGCTGATGTGCATACCCCCCTCGGCGGTGTTGGTTTGCCCGTTGGTGTACTCTAGGGACGCGCCATCGTCACCCAAGAATTGTTGTAGGCTGTTGCCTGTCGCTACACCGTTGCTGTTGCCATAGCCGTACCATATTTTTGTTGCCTCGAAGGTGGCAGCAGGGTCGGTGGTAGCAACAATGTGTTTAAACTCAGTGAGGTTGTCGATGAGGTAAGCGTTGTTGTTGACATAGGTGTCGCCGCTTAAGCCATTGTCATCGCTATCCACAGCATAGTAGTTGCCAACAAGTGCGCCAAAGGTGAAGGTTGGTTTACCATCATCTGTTGCCACCGGTGCATCGTTGGTGCCTGCGACGGTAATGGTAACCTCTTGGGGTTCAGAGGAAGCTCCATGGCTATCTGTGGCAATCCACGTAAAGGTGACATCAGCAGTCTCGTTAACGCCAAGGGATTGGTACGCGTCATCGGAGGGGTCGAAGCTGTAGCTACCGTCGCTGTTAAGCACAAAGCCAGCAGGTGCGTCACCTACAAGGGTGTAGGTTAAGGTGGTCGCATCATCATCGCTGTCGATGTCGTTAGCCACAAGCTGTCCTGTAAGAAGGTCGCCATCTTCAACTGCGGTGAGGTTTTGTGTTGCCACAGC
>NZ_JCAHZR010000009.1:0-80254 GCF_059415125.1 Sulfurospirillum sp. HTRB-L1 | reverse complement strand
GCAAGAAGGAAAACAAGCGGGCGGAACCACAAAATCAACCGGCGCAAGAGCGTATATTTTATGGGATGAGAGCATGCTTGCAAAGTTGAATGACTTAAAACTTATGACTTAGGGCACGGTGGCGACAGGCTGATTTTCATATTTCAGCCCCGCCTTTATGCTTTACATGTAAAGCATTTAGATAAAAAAGGACCTGCTTTTTGCACTCGTTCTCACTTGTTCAATTTTATTTTATTGGCCGTGGATTAGTGCATTAGAACATTGCATTTTTGTTCATTTGCCCTGAGGGAACAATTGTCTTCAAAGATATGAAATCATCCTCTTCCACATTTTAAATGCTCCGAATTATCCGATAAATCGCCATACAGTTAAAACCTGTATTCAAACCCTTTTTTGGAAGCACCATCAAACCCGATACGCTCGTAAAAAAGGTGGGCTTCTTCGCGTTTGTTTGCGCTCATCAAGACGGCTTTGTAGCAGTTTTGCTTTTGGGCGTATTCGAGCGCGTAATCTAGCATCGTTCTTCCAACCCCTTTTCTTCGGTGTTTTTGGGCTGTAATCACGTTTTCAATGACAGCAAACGACCTACCACCCCGTGTAAAATTTGGCACGATAGAAACAACGCATGTCCCAATGATTTCACCTTTTTCTTTAACGATGATGTGCTTTTGAAAGTCCCTCGCACTTGCTTTTTCCCAGATAGATTGCGCTTGCGCGATACCCACAGGCGCTTCTTCTGGATGCAACTCTTCGTAAAGTTTCAAAATGTCCACCAAGTCACTCTTTTTTGCAAACTCCACATCCATGACAATTCCTCAAAAGCGGTATTTTCCCTGATTTTGCTAAATTCTGATGGTCAAAACACTAACACATCTACACTTATAAAGCCTAAAAAATGCTGTGCTATTCTTTTGATTTTTTTTTAAAAATATCACTCTTTGCTCCTGCCTTACATGTAAGACTCCAGAAGTTGCAAACCTCTAAAAAAGTTAATTTTTTATTACTTGGCATGACTGTAAATAGTACCATTGCCCATTTCGTATACCTTAAATATTACTTAATTTTAAACAGTATTAAAGTAACCGAAGGCTATAGTAGTACGATTATAAAATTCGTATGAAAAGGAGTGTGTGTTGAAACATTGTGGACAAAAAAGGCTTTTGGCCTGCAGTTTAGTAGCGGTGATGGCTACGGTGGCGTGTGCGGTAGAGTTGGAGGGCATCGTGGTTGAGGGGGAGCGCATCATCACCCCTACAAAACAAGCCAATGAAACAGTGTACACAGGAAGTGAAATCACCCAAAAAGGGATAGAACTCCAAGGGGCAAAAGCGGCAACTAGCGTCTACGAAACACTCAACCTCTCCGCAGGTGTTAACACAGAAAACCCAGATGCTAGTGGCTTGGCAATTGAACAAGGCAGTGTGCGCATACGGGGCGTACGCTCATCTATGGGCGCACTAACGGTTGAGGGAGTGCCAAACTATGGCGGCAATCCCATTGGGCCAAGGGATTATCTTTATGATATGGAAAACGTGGAGAGCATCGCCATCTACAAAGGCGGTGTTCCCGCAGATATTGGCACAGGCGTGGGCTCTCGCGGTGGCGCCATCAATGTGCGACCCAAATGGGCCCATACAACCCCAAGTGCTTCACTTTCTCAGACCTTTGGAAGTGACTCCCTTTCACGCACCTATTTTCGCCTTGATAGTGGCGCCTTTGGACCATTTGACACCAGAGTTTCTGGCTCCGTCTCTTATGCAAAAGGTGAAAAATGGCGCGGCGAAGGAGACCTTGGACCCAAAACCAACATCAACATCAACCTCGTTCAACCCCTTGGCGATGCAAGCTCAGTAAAGCTTTGGTACAACCACAACAAGCAAAAACAACACCTCTACAGCGCCCTTTCCTACGCCGATGTGCAGGCAAAGAACTTTAAAAAAGAGTTCAACACGGCGCTCACGGGAGCCGCTTCTGAGGACATTTACTACTACGATTTCAACAAAGGAACCTACGAAAACGATGATTTGCTTGCCGTGTTTAACCATCAATTTAGCGAACGCTTGGAATTTACCCTGAAGCCTTATTTTTCCAAAGAAGATTCAGAAATTTTTGAGGGCATCACTAAACAAGGCGGACGCATTCAAAAACGCACCCGAGACATCGAGCGCTACGGAGCCATTGCTGAGCTTACCGCCACCTTTGGAAACACCAAAGCAACTCTTGGGTACCACTATGAACAATCCGACATGAACGTCTTCTCCCAGCTTTACACCACAACAGGTGTCTACCAAGGCTACGGCGTCATGGCAACCACAGGCACGACCTACATCCACAGTCCTCACGTTAAACTCTCAGGAGAAGAGGGAAAATTCAAATGGCAAACAGGGCTAAAGTATTTTGAATTTAAAGACTCCAGTAGTTTGGGTTACACCACGCCAGGGCCAAGCTTTGAGCTTGTAAGGGCGCCTGATTTAGACCGCCAAAGCAAAAGCCACACCATTTGGCTTCCCACAGTAGGGCTTGCTTATGACCTTGATGCTTCGTGGCAAGTTTACGCCAATTACGGCAAAAACTTCATTCGCCCTTACTCTTACATGCCTTTGGTAAACTACTACCAAAACAACCGTGCCGCTTTTCAAGCCATCGGCGTCACCGCCCAAGACCTTTTTAATGGCTATGACATCGAAGAATCAGACACTTTTGACATCGGGGTGCGCTTTAGTGGCGAATATTTTGACCTCTCCCCTGCCCTTTTTTACGCAAAGCACAAAAACTTACTCACCACTATTGTCAACACCCTTGACCCTACACTTAGCTACCAACAAAGCGTAGGCAAGGGAACAAGCTACGGTGCAGAGGTGGAATTGATGGTGTATGCCAAAGAAGACCTAACGCTTTTTCTCAACCCCACCTACACCCACTTTACCTACGATGAAAATATCTTAGGCATGAACACCAAAGATAAACAACTCGTCGACACCCCCAAGTGGATGGCAAAGGCGGGCGTAATCTACAAAATAGGCAGCATCGAAATCACGCCTACGGTGCAATACCTTGGCAAACGTTATGGCAACGCCACCAACACCGAATCTATCGACGAAGCTTGGCTTAGCAACCTTCGCGTAAGCCACACCCAGAAAAATATTTTTAAAAATGCTACGTTAAAAACGGCCCTTGAAGTTAACAACCTCTTCAATAAACGCTATGTTTCAGTCATTAACGCGAGTGACTACAACACGGGCACCTCGACCTATCACCCTGGGGCACCTCGGAGTTTTATGCTGACCTTTGGTTTGCAGTATTAGGTTTTTGTAAAAATGAAAGAAACCCTGCCCACGCTTTACATGTAAAGCGTGGGCAGCTTCTACGAAGAGCGCTTCTCCAACCCCCACATCACCACTGCAGAGAGGTAGGGGATGCTTTGGATGGCAAGGATGGTCGCGTAGACATAGATTTCGGTGATGCCACTAGTGTTGTGCACCACAAGTGCCGCGCAGGAAACCACCAAGGCAGCCCCTAGCAAGGGAAAAAAGGGGTCAGGGCTAAACTTTAAACTTTTTGTAAATTTGAAGACAAAAAGATCTTTACATGTAAGCCTTTTTATACTTTTAAAGGCTTACATGTAAAGACTCAAAATACATCAAAAAGAGTAAATAATAGAGAAGAAATAGGATGTCATAAGCTAGAAAAGTTAAGCCCCCTAAAATTTTATCTAAAACGCGTCAAGAGAGGAAAAGAACGAGGTTACTCTTAAAGAATGAGACAATAAATCTTTTACATGTAAATAAAAAGTAGCCAGTGCTAAATGGCACATGGCTTAAACGCTTTTTTTCAACAAAACTGATGGATTATGTGGCACGAAAATCAAGTGGTTAAAGCCCTAAAATAGGGCTTTAACTTATGTTCTAAATTGATTGAGAATGGTGTTGAGTTTTTCGGTAAGGGTATTGAGGTGCTCACTCGCCCCTGCGATTTCTTCCACACTTCTGGTATTTTGCGTTGCTAACGTATTGATTTCTTCGATTTTGGAAACGATGGTATCGATTTTTTCACCTGTTTGGATGTAGTCGTTAACCGTTTTTTCATTGAGTTTGGTTGCAACATTCATCATAGAAACAGTGTTATCCAGTTTGCTTTCCACATCCCCCGCGAGCACGTTTAATTCTTGGATTTGTGCTGAATTAACATTCATCCTCTCTGAGCTGTCCGTGATAGCTTGAACAATGACATTAATGGTTGCGTTGATTTCAACCAAACTTTTTTGGGTGCGCTCTGCTAAGGTGCGTACTTCATCGGCAACGACTGCAAAACCACGTCCGTGCTCTCCTGCACGTGCAGCTTCGATGGCAGCATTGAGTGCTAGAAGGTTTGTTTGATCAGCAATATCGCCGATGACGGTAAGAACATTTTTAACTTGGTCGGCATCAGAGTTAAGTTGTTGGATTTTTTGTGCAAGTTCTTGCTCTGTTTGCGCGCTCTCTTGAACACGCTGTCCCAGTTTTTGAAGGAACTTACGAGCGCTTTGGAGTTCATTATTTGCCTTAACAATCTCTTCTTTTGAAGCTTTTGCTTCATTGACGGAAGAGACAATTTCTTGTTTGGTCTCGCTTGACATGTGTGTGGCTTGAGAAATGATGACTGAAGAGTCTTCCACACGTTTGCCCACTTGCAGGGTTGTCGCTGAGAGCTCATGCGCAATCGATGCATTTTCAGAACTGGTCTCTTTTGCTAATTTGATGGTTGAGTGAACTTTATCGATAAATTGGTTAATCTCATGGGAAGCATCACCAATTTCATCTTGATTTTTAATGGCTAATTTTTTGGTTAAATCACCATCACCCGTTGCCAAATCATGGGCAGTTTCTTTAAGGTTTAAAAGAGGTTTGGCAATAATACTGGTGGTAAGAAAATAGATTGCAATAATAGCCAGTAAAGCAACGATAAAACCAACGACAACTTGCAACGAAGCATTATCGTAAAGTCGATCGCTCATATCTTTATCCAGCACCAACGCTTTTGCCAATATAATGTCCCGTGGCACTTGAATCAAAACCGCCCAGGGTTTGCCCGTCTGTCCCAGCTGGATGGGCGCAACCGTTTCTATCATGCCACTATCAGCGTTGATGCGAACGAACGCTTTACCTGCTTGAATCGCTGCATAAATCTCTTCCCAACCTTTAGGCATCACTTGTTTAAAATGACCCCCAATCATAGCAGCATTCTCGCTCTGGGCTACCAACAGACCATTATCAGCAATGATGGACACTTGTCCATGCGCATCAAACAACTCTGCATCAACTTTTTTGGCAATTTGCTGAACAAAATCTAAGTTATAATCCGCCCCTGCAACACCATAGAATTTACCATTGACAGTAATTGGCACAGACATGGTTGCTAAGAATACTTGCTTCCCTTGTACGATATACGGTAAAGGGCCAAGCACACTCTCTTTATTCTGTTCACGCGGGGTAATATACCAGCCTCCTTTTAGAACACCGTTAGGATGCTTGTCGTAGGTGTCATACTCGACTAAAGGCTGAACGGCAATGTTGCCTTTATTATCACGTGTCCAATAAGGCGTAAAACGCCCAGTAGTCGGATTATTGCCGTCTTTGTCTACACGGAAGTTCTCATCCATCCCATCGATTGCATTTGGCTCCCAACAGGAGTAGGTACCATTAAAGCTCGTGTTATGTTTTAATACATTAAGAAGCACCGCATTGAGCTGATCGCGGCCAATGTCCAAAGCGCCTTCACCATCTTTCTGTTTACTCACTTCAAAGGTGTTAGCCATCGTACGTGCAGCATTCAACGCCAACTCCAATTCGGACTGAATGGTACCACTTTGCTCACCTGCTAAATTTTGCAGTCTCTCCATGTTGAGCTCCGTCAACAAAGAAGAAACCTCCTTAGAGACGACATCTTGTGTGCTTTTAGATGAAAACAACCCATACCCCACCAATAGGGTAACTGCTAAAACCAAGCAAAGCCCAGCTATCACAACGATCTTCGTTTGAATCGACTTAAATAGCATCATACACCCCTTCCAACCCCTCTTTGTTGTTAATTGTATATAAAAATATACAATTAATTAAACTATTCTAGATGAAAATTCATTCAAAGTCAATGGACTGTATAAGTCCATAACATAGGGCACTGAGGATTATTTTCTAAGATAAAATATAAAAGGGAAAAATGGGGAAAAAGAGAAAAAAGAGGCTACTTTTTATGGTTTTATTTCGCCTTTTACGCTTTACATGTAAAGCATTTTAGGTAAAAAAACCTATTGCGTCGCCTACTTTTTTCTCACGCTTTTACAACTACATGTAAAGAACGCTTCTCCAGCCCCCACATCACCACTGCGGAGAGGTAAGGGATGCTTTGGATGGCAAGGGTGGTCGCGTAGACGTAGATTTCGGTGATGCCACTAGTGTTGTGCACCACGAGTGCCGCGCAGGAAACCACCAAGGCGGCTCCTAGTACCATCTCGTATTTGACGGGGTTTTGAGTGCGTTTTTTGCTGTTGCCGCCTTTTTCCGTGCGTTTAAAGGGCAAGCTGTCTTTCACAAATCCGTCGTACACGGCTTTGAAGATGATGAGTTGCAAACTCATGGAGGCGATGGCACTAAGGAGCGTGTTTTTAAAGCTCGTCTTTACCCGCAAACGGTAGAGGATGAACGTATGCAAGATGTTCACCAAAAACGCCGTGATGATAGGAATCGTCAGGGCGATGGTCGGGATGGTCACCCCCACAAATAAAATCACTGGCACCCATAAAATATTCATCATGGCCATGAGCGGCCCCATGGCATCGCTAAGCCAAAAGAACCACCCTGTGGCAAACTTGTGCTTTTGAGAGGGGGTGAGCGAGGTGGCTGAGGGCTTAAATTCGCGCCAGTGTTTTTTCAAAATCTGAATCGCCCCATACGCCCAACGGTGGCGCTGGGTTTTAAAGGCTTCGATGGTGTCAGGCAAGAGCCCGTAGCCATAACGGCGGTTGGTGTAGTGGGCCACATAGCCCGCCTCAAAAAGCCGAAGTCCTAACTCACTGTCTTCGACGATGGTGTCTGTGCCCCAACCGCCCACTTCCATCATGGCACTGCGGCGTACCATCACCATGGTGCCGTGCACGACAATGGCGTTTTCCTCGTTACGGTCAATCATCCCGATGTCAAAAAACCCTGCGTATTCGGCGTTCATAGCTGCTTTGACGATGCTCTCATCCCCGTCGCGGTGGTCTTGGGGCGCTTGGACGATGGCCACCTTTGGGTTGTCAAACAAGGGCACCAAATCCACTAGCCACGGCGACCTCACCACATAATCCGCGTCAATCACCGCAATAATCTCCGCCTCGGGGTGGGTAAACTCCAACGCCCGATTGAGCGCGCCCGCTTTGAACCCCGTACATGTAATGTTTAAAAACACAAACCGCTCCCCAAGCTCTTGACACAACGCTTCAACAGGCTTCCAGTAATGCTCTTCGGGCGTATTGTTGATGATGACGAGTACTTCAAAGTTGGGGTACCGCAGTTGCGACAGCGCGCGCAGGGTCTCTTCAAGCACGTGGGGTTGTTCTTTGTACGCAGGCACATGGATGGACACCAAAGGCGCATTTTGAGAGGTCAAATCCAAAGGAATCAACCGCGTTGGCGGCTCACCGATGGAACAGCCAAAGAGCTCGTTGGCCTTAGCCAGCGTGATGACCACCAAAGGAATCATGAGCATCGTTCCCATGCCCCACATCACCCACATGCCTCCGTTCATGTAATTCACAAACGGATACGTTGCCGCCATGACAATACCAAAGGCCATCCCCTGAGCCGTCACCGCGTACGCTAGGGCATGGTTGATGTTGAGGCGTTGGTTTTTTAGGCCAAAGAGGGTCAACAACACCCCAATCAACACCGCCGCCATCATCTGGTATTTCCAGTGTTTATCAAGCTGAAGAATCTCTTCATCCAAGCTAAACTTCAACCCACGCTGGGAATCAAAAATGCCCCAATACTGCCCAACATTGCCCTCGTCCGCACCTTTCCACGGTTGGTCAAAGGCTTCGATGATGTTGTACGTCCACGCTTTTTCTTTAGCAAGGTTCAAAAACGAACGCACGGCGATGGCTTGGTTTTTCAGGCTTGGAACCGCTTTTTTGTTGTTGTACCCGTGGCTTGGCCACCCCGTCTCGCCGATGGCAAGGGAGGTGTTAGGAAACAGCCTTTCCATGAGCGCGTATTTTTCCTCCACAAAAGCGTTGAACTTCTCCACAGGCACCTTTTCCCAATAGGGCAAAATATGCACCGTGACATAATCCACATGCTGCGCTAGCCACGGAACTTCCTCCCACGTGTGCCACACTTCTGCCGTGGTGACAGGTTTGTCGGTTGCTTGAGAGACAAGGAAGATGTAGCCTATGAGCTCTTCAGGGCGCAAGTCTTTACGCAAGAGGGTTTCGTTGCCCACGATGACGGAGCGAATCCGATGGGGGTAACGTTGCAACAGGTACAATGCTCGCTGAAACTCCACATAATTTTCTTCGTAATCTTCGCTAAGCCACAATCCCAAATCAATAGTCAATGGCGTATGGCCAATGGCTTCAAGCACCGCCATGGCATCTTGGGTGGCGTAGGTGCGCACATTGTCTGCGTAGGTGGCGACGAGTGACATGTCTTGGGCGATTTTGGCGCGGGAGAGAAGGGTTTTATCATTGCCCCCATAAGGTGTGTACGAAAGGGACTGAATGCGCTCAGGGGAAGCATGCACCACCACCACTTCGCGGTCATGGGTCATCCAAAAAAATGTTTGAAACAATACAGCCAAAATAAGGGCGAAAAAGAGGTATCTCAGGGGTGTTCCTTGGGTGGTCTAGGAGTGCAATCATAGCACATTTTAGGGATTTTTACGGGGTCTTGTGCGTTGTCCCAATTGCTGTTACAATACGCCAAATAAACCAAAGGATTTTTCATGACCAGCACCCAAGAAGAAGCGTTGAAACATTTTCAAGAAGGCTATAACTGCGCCGAATCGGTCGTCCTTGCCGCCACCAAAAACCCCGCAGCTACCGCCGTAGCTTCGGCGTTTGGGAGTGGGCTCTCCTGTACTGAGGGGATGTGTGGAGCCTTAAGCGGCGGCGTGCTTGCCCTTTCCCTCGCCAAAGGCAAAGGCGCGCGCCATGAGTCTGAAACCCTAAGCACAGAAGTCAAAACCCTCATAGAGGGATTTCAAGCCACCTTTGGCTCCACGGGCTGTTCAACGCTCCTTGGCTTTTCCCTCAACGCCCCCGATGCGGGCGAGAAATTCAAAGCCAAAGGCTGTTTCACCAACCAATGCTCCCTCTACGTCAAGTACGTCACCGAAGAGTTAGAACACCTACTCAACCCCGCACAGCCCCTTTAAGGGTTTCTAAAATAGCCTCGTGCATAGTGCTAATCTCCAAGGCATGGTGCCGCGAGGCTTTGGGTAGCGGGGGCGTGAGTGTGGAGAAAATCCGCCCCGGCTGGCCTGCCATCACCACCACTCTATCAGAAAGCAACAACGCTTCACGAATGGCATGGGTCACCATCACCACACTCATATTGTTTTCTCTAAAAAAGCCCAGCATCGCTTCGTCCATCGCCTCCCTACTGGCCTCATCAAGGGCCGAAAAAGGCTCGTCCATCAAGACCACATGGGACTCCATCGCCACAGCGCGCGCTAGTGCTGCACGTTGTTTCATTCCCCCAGAAAGCTGCCACGGATACGCCTTAGCAAAGGAAGCGATGCCTGCTCGCTCCATGCACGCATAAGCTTTTTCGCGCTTTTGAGAAGGGGAAAAGCTCTTTACATGTAAGGGCAACATGACGTTCTCTTCGATGCTTAACCACGGGAAAAGACCCGAATCTTGGGGAATAAAACTGCGCCGATAGCTTGGGCCGTCCACTGGCACACCACGGTGCAACACCACGCCGTCGCTCTTTTGCTCAAAGCCCGCAAGTAACCGCAACAAGGTAGACTTTCCGCACCCGCTTGGCCCTACAATAGAGACAAATTCTCCCACGTCCATGGAAAAATCAATCCGCTGTAACGCCACCACACAGCGTTGTTCTTGAGGGAGATTGTACGCTTTACTCAGCCCTTGGAGTTCAAACTCTCGCACTGCCCATCCTTACATGTAACAGACGTTCAACGTAGCCAAAGAGGTATTTTTTACTTACAATCCCCACCAGACAAATCAATCCAATGGCAATAAACGCCGCTTCAAAATCCAGCGACCACCGCGACTGGATGATGGCATACCCTAGTCCCACACTACTGCCCACCACCATTTCCGCCGCGATGAGCACTCGCCAGCCCACCGCAAGTCCCATGCGCATCCCCAACAGCAACGAAGGGGCAAGAGCGGGCAAAACCACCATTCCCAAGGTGCGCATCCGCGAGAGGTTTAACATGCGCGCCATTTGCAAATGGTGTTGGGGAAACTGGCGTACGCTTGAAGCTGTATGCACAAACACAGGCCCAAAAGCAGTGATGACAATCATAAACACCGTCGCTTTTTCACCAATCCCAAAAAGTAACATCGCAAAGGGAATCCACGCAAGGCCAGGCATGAGTTGCAACACCCCGCCCACTTGCATCCCCGCCCGATACAACCACGACACTTTTCCGCAAAGCACCCCTAGCCCAAAGCCCAATACAAGCGCTATGCCATAGCCCATGCCCCAACGCTTTAAACTCATCCAAAAATGTTCCCACACGGGTGATTGGTAGAGCAAATCCCCTTGCAAAAAGTGCCAAAACCGCTCAAACACCGCTGGAGGCAGAGGAAAGGGAATCCCGCGCGTCCACTCCACCATCCAACCCAAAAGGTACCACACACCTAAAAAAAGCGTAACTCCCGCAAGAGGCCCGAGTAAAGCGTTAAGGCGCAACGCACCCTCTTAGTGGCGGCATACGCCCTAGGGTGCCCTGCGCGACTAAAAACTCCCCCAAGGCTTCAAGGCTTTTCAGGTCCGCTTCTTCCCAACCAACGCGGTAAAAATGGTACGCCATCGCTTGCGTGGTGGCTTCTAGTGAAAGTCCTGTAGCAGCAGAAAGTACTTGAGCCGTCTCATCAGGAAACGCGGCTATAAACGCCGCGCTTTGCGCCAAAGCTTCTTTGAGTGCAGGCAGGGCTTTGGCGTGTTCTTTGAGACTGCGCTCTTTGGCCATAAGCAAAAGCGGGTAAGTATTGCCCGTGCCACCAAGGCTCATCAGGCGTTTTCCCAAGCCTCTTTCCACTAGCACCGAAGGGGTGGGCTCGCTAGCCACCACCGCGTCCACCTCACCGCTTGCCAGTGCTGTAGCCATCAACGAAGGAGCCAGGTCCATCATCTCCTTGTCCAAAAAAAGGCCAAGGCTTTGGGTTTTTAGCAACAACCCTCCGTGGGTTGACGTGCCAAATTTTACCGCGACTCTTTTCCCTTGCAACTCCTCCAGACCCGTAGCCCCAGAAGCCTTTGATACCACTACCCAGTGGCGCTCTTCACCCCCGCCAAGGGGCATGAGCACTTGTACTTTTGGACAGTATTTGCCCAAGGCAATGAGCGCGGCGGTGTCTCCCATGGTGGCAAAATCCGCATCTCCAAACAACAGCGCCTCACTGCTTGCAGGGCCACTGGCAAAGCGTTTGGGTTTTACATGTACACCTTGGGCTTCAAAAAACCCTTTGGCCACCGCCACAAGCATCACCCCATCCCCAATGCGGTCTTGATAGGCGATGGTGATGGGTTTTGCACACCCCAACACCACACACAAAAACACTCCCAACACACTCCGCATTGTTTTCCTTTGTTAAAAAATAGGACACTGCTTGCCGTAGCAGTACTGGTTAAACTTTTTTTGGTCGCATTTACTCAGAGCCGCGGCTTCAAGCTTTACATGTAAGAATGTTTCGGAGAGCTTGGCGGCGATGGTAAGGGCTGTCCACACTTCGCGATTACAACACCGCGCCGCTTCGTAGGTGGCGATTTCTCCTAACACGGCGTGGGTGGCTTGCTGGGCCAGTTGCCTGCTTTGGGCTTTCACAGGCGATGCGCCAAGGGCGATGGCAAACCCGATGCCCACCCCACTTGCCGCGCCGCACAATCCCAAAAACCCGCACGCGCCGCCCATCACACTTGCTCCACGCGTAATCGCTACATGTAAGGCATCTTGCGCCACTTCCCCACCGCTGTTTTTAAAGGCGGTCACAATGATAGCAGGTACCATGGCGTGGTGTTCGGGGCCGTGTTTTGGCACGCTTGGGTGCTTGCGGATAGTTTCATACAAGGCTAGCATGTCCGTTTCGGTAGAATGGTCGCAAATGTGTTCGATGACCTCTAGCGCTTCTTTGGCGTGGCAGGTGTCGCACACAAAGTGATTTTCTTTACATGTAACGCTGGTTTGCACGGTTTTTCCGCAATAATAACAGCGGTTTTCTTGGGAGACTTGGCTGTACACCAACCCCTCGCCGCACACCATGCAGTTGGCCGCTTTTTTGGCGAGGCTAAAACTTGGAGTGCTCTTAGCGGGGGCCAAGCTAAGCCCAGTAGGTTTTTGTTTTTCGGGAGGCACGGCGCACGCACACCCTTGGCCTTCTTGGTTGGCCACGTTGCCCGAACCATCAAAAATAAACAGTTCACTCTCCAACGCCTTGGCATAGTGGGCGGGAATGTTGGCTTTTACACCCTTTAAAAGCACGGTGCCCTCTTCCAGCACAAGGCGCGCCAAGGGGCCTTGGTACATCACGGTTTGCAGGGGACTTGTTTGGGGCTTGTGGGCCTCAAAAGTGAGCGAATAAAAACTGTGGCCTTGGACTTGGCGGTAAAAAAAGCGTTTAAGCAAGCGCACGTTTTCAAAACCGCTCTCTTGCAACAAGCCAAGTAAATGGGTGATGGTAAGCGCCCCGCCGATGCACTCGCCGCTGAGTTTACTGTCGTTGCGAATACTGGCACTAGGTTCTTCGTCGCACACCACATCCGAGACCACCAACCTGCCGCCATTTTTAAGCACCCGAAAAATCTCCCCAAAAAGTTTGCGCTTGTGGGAAGAGAGGTTGAGCACGCAGTTTGAGGTCACTACGTCATAGCTTTGGCTGGGTTCTGGGAGAGATTCTAAATAGCCTTTAGTAAAAGAAAGGTTCGCAAAGCCAAGGTTTTGGGCCACCGCTTTAGCGCCATCGGTAGCGATGCTAAGCATGGAATCAAGCATGTCTACCCCGCGTACCCTGCCACTCTTTCCCACCAGTTTTGCGGCGATAAAACACTCCACGCCACGCCCAGAGCCCAAATCTAGCATGGCTTCACCCTCACGCAAAGAGGCGTCTAAAATGGGGCTTCCGCACCCGTACCCTCGAAAGCGCAAGGGCTTGGGGATGTGGGCTAAGTACTGCTCTTCGTAGCACACGGGGTTAAGGATGTCTTCTTTGTCTTCCAAGGCCGCGTCGTGGTAAAAGTCCTTCACAAGGCGCAAAGACGCGCTCTCGCCCGTGGCCACAAGGCAATTGGAATGCACACACGCTACGCCCTCATTGGCTCCGCAACTGTAGAGAATCTCACCCATTTCCAGTTGCAACCCGACGCCTTCCACGGGGCTTTCTTTGGCCGCTTGGACGATGAGCCTGAGGGCGAGTTTTTCCATCACACGTTCATATGGGTCATCGCCCATGAACGTACCCGCGTGGGCAAAACTGTGGTCAAAATCGCCCCCGCCAAGCAAAAAGCGCAAGGGAGTGGCAAGGTTAACAACAGAACTTTCACGGATGGCCTTAGCCACAGAACTTTGCAAGGCTTCGGCGATGCTTCGCCCTTCCATGCGTAGTGCCTTTTCGCCGACCATGGCGGCACTGGGGTAAAAGTTGCCATCGTACGCCAAAGCGGTGCGCCCTGAGCTTGACCCATCGTGCACCGTGCCAGAAGGGGCAAAGATTTGAGTTTTAAGAGCTTCAAGGTTGTCGATGATAACCCCTTCTTTTTCCGCTTGGGCGCAAGCGCGCACGAGGGCATCAAAGAGGACTTCTTCGTCCATGAGCGGTTCTTCTTGGGCGCGCCCTCTGGAAAAAGGCCACATGAAATGCACGTGGTTTGCTCCAAGGCTCTTAGCAAGGCGTACCACTTCAGGGGTTTCGTGTACGTTTAGTGGGTGCAAACACAAAGAAAGGGAGTAAGGGTAGCCCGCATTTTTAAGCCACGCCAGATTGCGCTCTAGTTTCGCAAAACTCCCTTTACCGCGAATGGCTTCGTGGGCTTTAGGAAGCCCGTCCAGACTGATTTGAAAATGCACGCGTGCTTTGGGGTGGTCCTTACATGTAAGGGTTTTTTCGAGCAATAAACCGTTGGTGAGTACCGCCACTTCCGTCTCTTTAAACGCCAAAATCGCTTCTACTAACGCGTTAAACTCAGGATGCACCGTAGGTTCGCCGCCGCTTAACACAAAAAGGCGCGCGCCAAGAGCGTACGCTTCCTCCACTAAAGGCAAGAGCATGGCGAGGGTCAGGGTGTCTTTTTCGGTAGGACTGGAGCTAAACAAGCAGTGTGTACATGTAAGGTTACAGCGATTAGTGAGGTGAATCCAAAACTCTTGCAAGCCCACCTTCACTTCTTTTTTGGGTGCGTAGACCGCAGGATTTGGCGTGCCAATGCGCGCGCGTAAGGCTTGAAGAGTTTCGCTCTCTTGGCCTAAACATAGGGCTTCATCGGCCTTGGGGCTTGGCACAAACCAATGGGCACTTTGGGTGTGCACATACACAGGGGTGTTTTCGTAAGCAAACCGTTTCCACATACTACACGCTCACGTTGAGGATTTTGCCCGAAAGGCTTTGATTTTTTTCACCACCACAGGCAAAAGGGCTAACAAGCCAAAAAGTACGAGCACCAAGGCCATCTCTTGGGTGAAAATGTCCCCCAAGGCGTCGATGCGTGAAAGCTGGCTTCCCGCGTACGTGTAGGCAAATCCACCGGGGATGATGCCAATAAACGTGGTGATAAAAAAGGTTTTAATATCGATGCGTGTCAGGCCGCAAAAGAGGTTGACCAAGAAAAACGGAAACACAGGGATGAGCCGCAACGCAAAAAGGTAACTGTATCCGTCGCGCTCTAGTTCGGCGTTAAATTTGGCCAATTCCTTGACGTATTTTGCTTGCAAACTTTCTCCAAGCACAAAACGCGCCACGTAAAAACTCGCCACCGCCCCAAGGGTTGCGCCAAGGACGGCAAAAATAAGGCCAAAAAACGCGCCAAACATAAAGCCCGCCGCTAGCGAAAACACTGTCGCAATAGGAAACATGAGTGCCACAGATACCGCGTACAAACCCATGAGGCCAAGGGCGCTTAAGAGGTAATGTTCTTGCACAAAGACGAGTAAGGTTTCACGCTTGGCTTTGAGCATTTCAAAAGAAACGTAAGCATCAAGCCCAAGGGCTTTCACGAGCACAATAAGTCCCACCACGAGGGCAAGAAGGAGGAGTTTTTTCTTCACATTATCCCTTCAAAGAAGCAATCATACGTTTGGTTTTGTAGCGGTTTATCCAAGAAGCAAGTGTACTGTGTTTTGGCTGCGTGAGGGTTTTGGAAACGGTCTCATCAAAGAGCAAGTCCAGCAAATGCACGCCGTTTTTGCCGCCGCGTGACATGGAGTGGCAACACTCTTGGCAGTAGCTCACGATGGTCTCGCACTGGGTTTGGTGGGCGCGGCCGACCATCTGTTCACGGGCGAGTTTAGGGTTGGTGAGGGCTAGCATCCCGCCGCTTCCACAACACTGGGTTTTGTCGCGGTTAAATTTAAACTCCTCAAAAGGGAGTTTGATAGTACGCAAAATTTTACGTACCGCTTCGTGCAACGGCTTTTCAAGGCGCGTGGGACAGGGGTCGTGTAAGGCCACGGGCTTGGCATCGCTAAAGTCTCGCTGGGGCACACCTGCTTCTGCCAACACCTCGTACAAAGAGACGGTTTTAACATGAGGCGAGAGGGTTTTGAGGCTCATGTAGCAGTTTTCACACGCAGTGACAACGGTGTCTACTCCAAGCCTCGCGATGTCGCGCTCAAGCAAACTGTAATACCCCTCAAAGCGCTCCATGTCGCCCACCACGCGCATGGGCTTGCCACAACACTGCATGAGCACGTTGATGCCAGGGCGCTTTTCTTGCAAATGAGCGATGATGGAGCGCACCAAGTCGGGCGAGTACGAGCTCAGGGCACATCCGGGCATGAAGGCCATGTTGGAGTAGTTGTTGGCGCGGAATTTTTTGACAGTGGTAAAGGGTTTTGAAAAGCTCAACACTTGGTGAAACAGCACCGCACGGTAGCCGAAGTTTTTTAGCTCCGTAGGGGCAAGTTCCACTTTGCGCTTACCAAAATACTCTTCTATGCTGATGTCTTTAGGACACACATGGGCGCAATACCCACAGGCCGCGCAGGAGAAGGCCACACTTGCGGGAGATTCTTGGATGGTTTCAAGGAGTGTTTTGGGAGAGTCCGTAAACTCCCCCATCATCAAACACCCTTTCATGCACGCTTTACAGTCGATGCACTCAATGGAGGGGTTCATTGTTGCACAAGCACGTCGCTGATTTTAGTGCGAGGCCATTTTTCTTGGCCACCCTTGAGGGTGAAAAGTTGGTCTTTGCTGATGCCATTTTCAAGGTAAAAATCATAAGCACGATCCGCTCCGCCACCGCCACGTGGGCACACGATGATCACTTTTTGTCCAGGCTTGATAGAAGGAAGCACGGCGGCAAGGGCTGCTTTTTCTGCATCTGTTTTGACAGGGTATGCGTAGGTATCTACGGCACCTTTGAGGTGTTCTTTGTCAAAGCCAGGTTTTTCTTGGATGTCAACAATGACGAGTGACTCAGGCGCCGTACGCATCAACGCTGCTGTTTCTTCTGCTGTGATGTAGTTGTATTTACCACCAAAAAACCCAAACAAAGTGCTGTTTAGCACCACCAACAAACCTAAAGCTACCGCTACAGTGCGAAGCATTTTCATGAAAACTCCTAAAAAAGTGTTTACATGTAAGGGGGATGTACAACGTCAAAAAAGAGGGGAGATGGTACGTGAAGTAGCATGCTGCCTGTTGTACGCTCAAACCTTGAGCCTGTACATGAATGGCGAATTATAAAGTGCGTGTCCTTATATGTTGATTAAAAGTGGTAAAGCACAATTTACCACTCTTTTGTCACATTTGTTCTTTTTTATTTGTACGTATCATCTTGCACTAAAATATCGTTTATCTTGTCTCTTGGCCATCCATACTGCCCGTCGGTCAAGATGAACACGCGCGTCTTTGGTATACCGTTTTTCACCATGACATCTACTGCGCGCTCCGCGCCACCGCCACCTTTTGGACACACAATGACCACTTTGTCTTCAGGCTGAATCTGCCCCATGATAGCTACCAAGCGCCCTACTTCTTCGGCGGTATTTACCGGAAATGCGTAAGTAGGGATCGCCCCTTTGAGGTGCTCTTCATTAAAATCTTCCTCCACTTGGATGTCCACAAGCGCCACTGCACCGCCTTCACGCACCAGTTGCGCCACTTCGGGGGCATCGATGTAATTGTACGCCGCTTTTTTGCCGCCACACCCTACTAACACGAGGCCAAGCAACACTGTTGCCATCACCAAACGAAACTGCATAAGTACTCCTAAAAATGGGTTTACATGTAAAGAAAAAAGGGGGGATGACCACAGAAGCAGAAAGGGGTCGCATAAGATGGTCGCTTAAACTTAAGCCTGCATTGCATGTGGCGGTATTGTAAAGAAGATGGTCTTAATGTTTCATTAAATAGTAAATATTTTTTTACCCCTTGATTGAAATCAATCAATGCTTTTCCCGCCCGCCCTTGGTACCATGCCGACAACTTTTAGCTTCTTGTAAACATGTGTTTGCAAGAAGGGGAAGCACCAAGGGTGCGCGAGCCCTCCGCTGAGGAGAACTCAGCGTTAGCGTAGCTTTTGGGGCTTTGCCCTAAAAGCGTATCAAAAGTTCTGCAAGAACTCTAATGAAAAAGGAGATAATTTGTCTTACTCTATGTTTTGTGACCAATGCTCAATGAGCGCCATTAACGGATGCGGTGCCAAAGGCCAAGAAATCGGTACGTGTGGCAAAGATGCCAATCTGGCTAAACTGCAAGACATCATGATTTACGGGCTCAAAGGCTTAAGCGCTTACCGTACCCACGCCGACCAGTTGGGCGCTAACACCAAAGTCGTGGACGACGTACTGGCTGAAACCTTGTATTTCACCCTCACCAACAGCAACTTTAACTTCGACGAGCACATCGCGCAACTCATGAAGATAGGCACAGCGGGCATCGAGATGATGAACATCTTAAGCGACGCACACACGGGCCACCTTGGCGTGCCAACGCCTGTCACCGTGCCCCAAAACAAGGCTGAGGGCAAGGCTATCTTGGTGAGCGGTCACAACCTCGACATGCTCCAAAAACTTTTAGAGGCCACCAAAGACAAGGGCATCAACATCTACACCCACTCCGAAATGCTCCCCGCACACGGCTACCCAGAACTGCGCAAATACGCCCACCTCAAAGGCAACATCGGCAAGGCATGGTTTGACCAGACGACACTCTTTGAAAAATGGAACAGCACCATCATCGTCAACACCAACTGCATCGTGCCGCCAAAGAAAAGCTCCACGTACGTTGACCGCCTCTACACCTACTCTATTGTGGGCATCGAAGAGGGCAAGAAAATCATCAACGACGACTTCACGGACGTCATCGCCCAGACCTTAGCACTGCCTGATGTGACAGGATTTGAGAGTGATGAAACCTTGCAAACAGGTCACCACTACAAAACTATCCTCTCGTTGGCACCGCAGATTCTTGAAGCCGTAGCCGCAGGAAAAATCCGCCAGTTCTTTGTCATCGCAGGATGCGACGCACCGGGAAAAGGGGGCGAGTACTACCGCGAATTTGCCAAAAACTTGCCAGAAGATTGTGTCATCATCACCTCAAGCTGTGGGAAGTTCCGCTTTAACGACATCGACTTTGGCACTATTGCTGGCACAAACATCCCCCGCTACCTCGACCTTGGCCAGTGCAACGACAGCGTAGGTGGCATCCACATCGCCCTCGCCGTATCGCAAGCACTCAACACGCCCGTCAATGACCTGCCTATCTCCATCGTACTAAGCTGGATGGAACAAAAAGCCGTACTCGTGCTCCTTGCCCTCTTTAGCATCGGCATCCAAAACATCTACCTCGGCCCAAAACCGCCACAATTTGTGAACGACGACATCTTCGCCTTCTTGCAAGAACACTTCAACTTGCACCTCACGGGCGATGTGGAAAGCGACATGGAGAATCTTCTCATTAAGAAAACTGCGTAAATCTTTACATGTAAAGATGAGGAAGCCTCAAGGGGCTTTCTCTATTTCTTTAAACGACCAGCCAACCAAACTCTTTTAATTTCTCTACGCGTTCAAAAAATTTCTTTTCCAAAATATCCGAAAATTCCATTTCCTCTTTTAATGCTCTTTTATCTTTAGAATAAGAGCTTATGGGTTTACGCGTAAAAAAAGGCATTGACCCCAATAGTTTGAGGCGCTCTATGTAGTGCGGCATTTTATCGGCATAGATCAAAGCCATCTCTTTGGCCCGTCTTAAAAAATCTGAAAAAGAGACATCCAATTTTTGACAAATCACTTTAAAATCGTTGGGTCTAATGTTTTGCTGTTTGCCATTGATCGTTAAATGTGATTCATACCCATAACATGAATCATAAATAGCCGTTGTTGCAACATCGTAAAGTGGCGACATAAACGAACGGTTTTTGGTGTGCATGATGCTTAAATTTTTTGTGTGCATATCTTCATGGACAATTAAAAGTGAATAAAAAAGATAGTGTAAAAAAATCAACCGCTCCTTTTTATCTAAAAGCTCTTTGGCGACCCTTTGCGCCATTTTTTCAGTTGAAGTATCGTATCTCGTTTCGCTATTGAGTCCCATCAAAGAAGAGACATTGGTTTTGGCAAAAACGCTATTTTGGTACTTGTCAAATCGTTTGACGATGTAATGCCAATCTTCTCCATCTTTGATGATAGCAGACCATGGCACATCAAAGCCCAATTCATTTTTCGCAAAACTCATGTGCAAGTGTTCATTTACCGACAAATAGGGAAGATATTTTTGTAAAGTAGGATCGGTATAATCTTTGTTGTATGGCTTGATAAAATAATATGTTGGCTCACTCATGTGTGGTTCTCGCAAGATTTTATTTGCCTCATCCATGATAATGTGCATTTTGTGTTGTTGCCCCGATAAGCCAAATTGAACAGAGGGTTGCGTTGCTTTGGCTATATCTTTGATAAACAATTTTTCCTTATCGATTTTAATATCCAGTGCTAGCACATTGGGAAAGTCGTGGCTGCCCAAAATCTCTTTTTTGTGCGTATGGTAAAAAATACCGACATCGCTATTGGGCGTTAAAACACTCTTCTCTTTTGAAAATGACAAATCTCCCACATTTTGTTCAAGCGCTAACAATAATGCAATAGGAGAAGATGTTTTTTCTTGGTATTCCAACGCTTGCCTGTCTATCCCCTCTGGCAACAACTCTTCAAATACGGGAAATAACTCTACAGATTCCATAAGTGCAAAAGGAGTATCCAATGTTGGAATGATTTCGATGGGCTCAGAAAAAAGATAATGAACATCGTAGGAAAATATAAACTTTTCCAAAGATGCCGAAAACCCAACAACGCCAGCGTATCTTTTGTTCTTGTACACATAGGCAAAAAAGTCCATGATTTCTTCAGGAGAGCGAAGTCTATAGGTCGTGCTTGAAGCACTGCCATAAGAGACAACTCTTCTTAAAGTGATTAACGCTTTGATGTGCCTTTGTAACGTTCTTGGCTCAATTTTGTATTTAAAATTGCTTATTATTTCACTTAAGGATAGGTTGGTTTTTTTGTCAATAAATAGTTTTAAAATATCGATATACTCTCTTTTTATCTTCATATTTTATCCTTAAGGTTATTGCGACATATATTTAGTTATATTTAAGTTAATGCAAATCATAGAGTTATTAATATTAAAATATACTGAATATGTGTCGCGATAAACTTGAAGTGATTTTTGAGTCAAATGCATAGTGAGTTTTCTTTACATGTAAAGAGGCTTCTCTTTTGTCTAAACTTTATGCTGAAAGTTAAAAGTTTAACTCCTCTCTTTTTCTTTACTGTTTAAAAAACCTGCGTAAATCTTTACATGTAAGAAATAAAATTACATTATTGTATCTTTTATTGAAAAGAACTTTTTGACCATATCTACTCCTCTTCAACCAACCTCTGGCGAATCCCTTTTAACTCCTCTTGACGTTTCTCATCCGTTTCAGGGTAATGCATATCGAGCGCCTTAAACGTATCCAAAAGAATATTTGAAATGATGAGACGCGCATTTTTTTTGTCGTCTGCGGGCACGATGTACCATGGGGCATGTTTGGTGCTGGTTGCGCCAAGGCAGGACTCGTAGGCATGCATGTACTGTTTCCAGTATTTTCGCTCTTCCAGATCTGCGAGGCTAAATTTCCAGTTTTTATTGGGTTTGTCGATGCGATCAAGAAAGCGTTTTTTCTGCTCATCTTTGGAGAGATGGAGGAAAAATTTGATGATTTTTGTGCCGTTACGGTGGAGATGGTTTTCCAAATCCATGATGGAGCGGTACCTCTCTTTCCAGACCGTCTCTTCATCAAGTACACTATCGGGAAGTCCTTGACCTTGCAATATTTCAGGATGAACACGAACAATGAGCACTTCTTCATAATAGGAACGGTTAAAAACGCCTATCTTTCCACGCGCTGGAAGAACACACGTTGTGCGCCAGAGAAAATCATGCTCAAGTTCAGCGGCAACGGGGTGTTTGAAGCTAAAAACCTGACAGCCTTGGGGATTAATGCCTGAGAGAACATGGCGTATCACACCATCTTTTCCCGCCGCGTCCATGGCTTGAAAGATCAACAGTACGGCATATTTATTGGACGCGTAGAGCAGTTCTTGCAAGTCGCTTAACTCTTTTACGCCCTCTTTGAGCGCATCTTCGTACTCTTCTTTGTCTTTGTAATAGGGTTTAACAAGGGTGGGGGACTTTTTAAGGTCAACCTTTTCGCCCTCTTGCACGAGAAAATCTTCTGTTTTTAGTTTCATGATTCATCTTTGTCCTTACATGTAAAGTCTAAATGGGGCTATTTTAAAGCACTTTCAACTTCTATCGTCTCATCATTCACTTCAATCACTTCGCCAGCGACAATTTTAGCGCGTTTTCTAAGCTCCACTTCACCGTTTCGTTTCACCTGTTCCTCCTCGATGAGCATCTTAGCTTGTGCGCCACTCTCCGCAACTCCCGTAACTTTAAGGAGTTTAAACAACTCTATGAACTCATCTTCTAATTCAAATTTCATTTTCGTTCCTTATATTTATGGCTAATACTATCCGAATTCATCTTTACATGTAAGGATGAAAAGGCAGGTTCATATTTTCCCTGTTTGCTCCAAAACTTCTGATTGTTTTTGCTATAATCGCTGGGTGTAAATAAATGAGACTTTGGATTTTTAATGAGACTAGATAAGGGTTGTTTTGATTTTGAAAAGTAGCCTGCCCCTGTTTTCCACTAATACATATAAAATCAGCAGGCTTGTGTTTTCTTTGTTTGGTCTTGCAGTATCGCCAAAAACCGCCCTACAGCCCGTTTTCCCTCAGTATCTTCACCAATTTTTCATCACTGATATTCTCTAGTTCTGTTTTTGAATATATCTCCAAAAGATAGATTTTTTGCGCTATTTTTTTGAAAAAAACCACCCTAAATCCGCCGCTTTTTCCTGTGGGGATGGAGGCGTTTGCGAGTCTTATTTTGAAGCAATGATTCCCTAAATCCACCGCCGTGTAGGTTTCTTGGGTAAGTTCATGTTGTAGTATTTCGAGGTCTTGGGTTATGCGTTTGTACTTTTTGGCAAGTTTTTTGACGGACTTGATAAAATTAGGCGTTGGAATTATGGTTAAGTTCATCGATTAGCTCGCTTAGTGTACCCTCTTTGAGTTCGCCTTTTTGCATCTGCGCCACTTCTTTGCACGCACTGTCAAAGCCTTCGTAAAACATCTTTTCTTTTTGCGCTACTAGGTAAGATTTGATCGCTTCGGTGATGATGTCTGTTCTGTTGAGCGCGAATTGCTTCGTAAATTCATCCATCTCATCCACAAGATACGCAGGCAATCTCAGTCCGACTTGTTGCTTTTCTAGCTGTTTTAAACTGTGCACCTTGACCTCCTTTTGTTTGACAATATTATATATACTTGATATACGAAAGTCAAGAACACCTACAAAGGATGCGCCACTTGGCCTTCGTAAAAAGGCTGGCAAGCTCCTTCGTTTTTGGGTAGCCTAGCCACGTCTGTTACTTTTCCAAAAAGCGATGAGGCCATGTTTACCACCGTGTTGAGCGTGGTTTGCGTTACTTTGATGCTTGGTTTAGAAAGCGCGCCTTGGATTTCTTGTTCGTATTTGGCACATCCGTTTTTTTCTAAAATCCCAAAGCGCACACCCAAAAAGCGCTCATTGACCATGTCAATCTTGCCTTTAGTAGCTACACGGTTTTTGCCCGTGGACATCGCCACATCTTCGAGGGTTGCGATGCCTTTTGCCAAGGGAACCTTTACATGTAAATGTTTAATGGCCGTTACGCCGCCCTTCATCCCTTCGTACGCCCTAGCCCCTTTTGCGGAACTTGAAAGCATAAAACCCAACGGTCCTGCCACCAAGAAAGAGCCTACATCCATGAGCCCGACGTTTTGCGTGCCTTCATATCCCGAGAGGATTTTGTCCAAATCGTACCCTTTGATGCCCACATTTTTGCCCTCAAAAACCACGCTTCCCTCAAGGCTTTGGCGCACCTGTTTTTGCGTTCCCGCGAGAAAATCAAGATTGATTTGCATGTCTACAGTGCCCTCTAAAAGGTCATTTTCCAACACTTCTTTAGAAAAATGCGCCAACTTTAGCTGAGGAATGTGCTCCCTTAAGTGCACCTTTGGCGTCGCTAGGTTCAAATCTACTGTCGCGCTCCCTTTAGCCCTAGAATCAAAAACCGTATAGTCCATCTGAGAGATGTCCAAAAGTCCCTCTTTTAGGCTTGCCGCCACATCGATGTTGTAAAGGTTGTATGCTTCATGGTTTACTTTTTTGATGCTTCCCTTGGCCAAAAAAGCCAAAGCTCCCACTCCTTGCTTGGTGCCGTCATAAAGTATGTCCGTGATGGTCATGTTCACGTTTTCCATGGTCACTTGGGTGCTTGGCTTGCCCTGCGTTTCTTGTCGGATGCTCACTTCCGCCTCTTTCAAGGTCAGATAATCCACCTTAACCTCTTTAAAGAGCAAGGGAAACAGCCTCAAAGCAATCGCAAACTCTCGAACTTTTGCGACATTGCCCTCTTGACTTGCGCGAATGTCTCTCGCGCTCACCCCAAAAGGCATCAAAGAGAGCTTGATGTCCCCTTCGATACGCACATCATACCCCGAAGCATCCTTGATGCTAGCTTCAAGAGGTTGCTTGTATTCGTTCAAATCCACCACCATCACAGCAACCACAAGGCCAGTGATGGCTACGGCCAAAAAAGCGGCTAGACCTATGAGAATTTTACGCATTAACGTTCCTTGGACAAAAAGTATAGCATTATACCAAGGAGCGGCAACGCACCGAAAAAGCCTTACATGTAAGGCTTTAAAATAAACGACGTGCAGGGGATGCAGAAAAGTTCCTTGTTAAAAAGTATAGAAGATATATTCCTTGCTTACAAAGAATATATTCACTATAAATATGGTATTATGTGGAATATATTCCTTATAAATATATATTTACAAAGAGTAATTCCACATAAAGGTATAAAATGGTAGATTCAATTCTTTTAGAGGATAATCAACACTGGATCAATCAATCTGCGTATGATGCATATACTCCAAGAAGTCTATTGAAAAAAGCCGCAAGTTATCTTGCTACAAAAGAGATAGTGGCACTCATTGGGGCGAGAAGAGTGGGTAAGTCAACCCTTGCAAAGCTTCTGATTAAAAACCTTATCCAAGAGAAAAACGTACACCCAAAACAAATATTTTTTATTAATCTTGAAAAACCAGAGTTTATACCCTATAAACATGACCCAACCTACCTTCAGGTGATATATGATGAGTATCTCAAGCTTGCCAACCCAAACAAAGAGGAGAAGATATATTTTTTCATAGATGAGATACAAGTGTTTGAAAAGTGGGAGCTGTTTATCAAGTCAAAATACGAATCCTCACCTATAAAATTTATCATCACAGGCTCAAACTCTTCGCTGCTTACCTCAAACTACGCCACAACACTCACGGGAAGAGTTCTAAGACTTCAACTAGATAGTTTTAGTTTTAAAGAATTTTTAGAGTTCAAACACATTCCCCACGCACATGCGTTAGATAAAACGCGCTACAAAATAGATATCAAAAGATACCTTGAAGAGTATTTACAATGGGGCGGATACTACAGTGTCATCTCTAACGAGGATGAGATGATAAAAAAAGAGTACCTTAGACAAATAGCAGAAGACATCATTCTAAAAGATATCGTCCCTAGATACAATATCAAAAACTCAACTGCCATCAAAGACCTTTTTTATTACCTTGTATCCAATGCGACAACACTTATCAATTACTCAAGTCTTGCAAAAAAGATTAACATCGACCCCAAAATGATCAAAGAGTACATAGGATATTTTGAAGATAATTTTCTCATTTCAACCATCCCCCAATATCACAACAAACTTACAACTCAAATAAGCTCTTCAAAAAAACTCTATCTAAACGATAACGGATTTTTCAACATAGGGACAAATCGCACCACCGATACAGGAAAAAGGGTGGAAAATCTTGTATTTATTGAGCTTTATAAAAAAGACAAGGAGCTTACTTTTCTAAAAGAAACCTACGAGTGCGACTTTTATACACAAGACTCCCTTTATCAAGTCACTACATCCATCGAAAATGAAACGGTACGAAAAAGAGAGTTGCGAAGCTTTGAGTACTTTTTCAAAAATGAACATAAAAAGAATATTCTCATTGTCAAAGATGACTATCAGGCAATGCAACACAACCATGGAGATGTGGAAATTATTTCTCTTTTTGAGTGGTTGTTAGATGCGTGCTAAAAGTACCAATACACCTTCGTCCATAGCACATTTTCTACAAGTTTTCCGCCATATTCGGTTCCTTTGCTGCCACCGTTGGTGGTGTAGGAAATATCAAGGTTTGTGTTGTTTTTGAAGCTGTATGTCACTCCAAGGGCGTTTTGCATGGAGCGGTCTTCGAGGTTGTAGCTGTTTTTGTAGTACACGGAGCTGTACAAGAGGCCAAAGGGTTCTTTTTGGGTGATTTTGGTGATGAAATACTGCTTATCCCAAAAAGGCTCCTTGGGAGAGGTTTTGTTTTTTTGGTAAAAATACTCGCCCGTGATGGAGAGCTCTTGCGCGGTTAAGTACTTAAACCCCACCAAATACGCATAATCATCCACGCCCAAAGTTTTGGCAAATTCGCCGTGGATTTCAAAGTTGCTTTGGAGGTTTTTGGAAAAATCAAACCCGATTTTATCGTGGTCATCACTGGCGTACATGTAAAGCAACTCGATGTCTGTATCCAAGTAAAGCATATAGAGTTTTGCCCCCAAATACGTCCCTTCTTTTCCCTCAAAATCCTCATTTAACCCCCGCTCTTTTTTGAGGCCCAACAGGTCAAAGGTGATGTTTTGCAGCTCCCCGCTGTAGCTTTTGTTGTAGCGGTAATTAGCCAAAACGTAGCCCTCTCTAGAAGCTTCTGGGTCATCGGGGTTTTTCTTACGGTCAAAAAAAGCAATCGGGTTTACAAAATAGCCCTTGCCCCACCTGGGCGTCTTTTTACCCACTTCAAGGAGGTGGTTGATGTCAAACTTATACTGCCCATACAGTTGCGCAAGGGTAAGGCCCCGCTCCACCTTTCCATCGCTGTCGCTGTAGTTGGCCATGCCCTCACTCTCAAGCTTCCATGCGTCTTTAAAGTAGGCAAATTTCACATTCGCCTCACCCAAATACGTCTGCATACTCTCTTTGTTTTTACTCGGGTACATAGGCGAGTCGGCATTGAGGAGTTGGTGCTTTGCTTCGCCTTTGAGGTAGCCACTCAGCGTGTAGGGCTTCACCTCAATGGCACTCATGTCAAAATCATAATCACTCGCGCACGCACACACGCCAAGCAACACACATGCACACACCCGTTTCATCTAGCGCAGCTCCTGTACTTTGCCCATGTTTTCGATGGTGAACACCTCATCGGCCAACACCTTTGGCTCCATCTTCCCGATGACCAAGATGGACTTATACCCTTTGTATAAAGGCGAATCCGTTTCAATCACCGCAGGCCGAACGATGCCACCACCAAACGCTTTAATGTCTTTAAAATACAAGGTTTTAATGAGCATACCCGTGGACGTGTAACAGATGATTTTCGTGGGCGTAGTGGTCGCGGGATCCACGTACATGATGAGCTTATCGTAGGCGATGGTGTCGTTTTTGGCCTGAAGGTCAAGGACAATTTCCCCTGCTTCTTCGCGTTGACTTACCACGTCGTACTCTACTGCATAATCCACTTGCATGATGTCGCTGTTATTAAAGACGCCACCCGTGACACTTTGCATGGAGGTGATGCGGATGGGCTTGCCCACATCAGGCAAATACAGCCACATGTTTTCCCCAAGGCGCAAGGTACTGCGCCCTTTTTCGCTATCGGGCTGTAAAAAGAGGGAAAGCATTTTGTCTTTGTCTTTTTTGAGCTGGTAAAGCAAAAACTCTTTTTTTGACCCATCAGGTTCAATGTTGACAAGCTTTCGGTAGGTTTCAGTGGAACTTGGCGCCATTTTTGCGTCGATTTTTTCCAAAATGCTTTGCTGCCCAAAGGCCGCTACTGCGGCTAAAAGTGTCATAAATAAAAATCTTTTCATCTGTGCCTCCTAAAATGTTCGTAGTGCTTCGACGGGGTCTAACCGCGAGGCTTTGAGTGCGGGTGAAAGTGACGCCACAAGGGAAATCAAAATGACAATAATCCCCGCACTCACCGCTTCGCTTACACTCAAGCTAGGACTTAACACGAGTCCCGTTTCCCGCCCAAAGCTGTAGGTAATCTTGACAACATTAAGCAGTGCCACAAGCCCAAAAGAGAGCATACTTCCCACGACGGCTCCAAAAACACCGAGCATCAACCCCTCGGTTAAAAAGAGTTTTACAATAGTAAAAGGCCGTGTGCCCATGGCGGCGATGGTGCCGATTTCCCGCACCCGCTCATACACACTCATCACCATCACGTTAAGAATAGAGATAAGGACGATGGAAATCAAGATAATCTTCATAGACAGATTCATCACATCAAGCATCCGAATGATATTGTAAAAAGGGCTCAATTGCTCCCACGTATGCACTTCAAAGGCAGGTTTACCCTCTTTGTTTTGTTTTTGAGCGATGGGCGCCAACGAAGCCGTAGCTTTTTCAAGGGTGCTTAAGTCCTTTAGCCGCACGACAATCTCACTCACTTCCATCCCCTGCCCCATGCGTAGGATTTTTTTGGCATCTTCAAGGGTAATGTACCCGTCTTTTCCCCCAGGCCCTGTGATTTGCCCGACGATGCCACCGACTTTGACATTGATGCCATTGACCGAGCCTGCTTTGTTGTTGGCCACAAGGACGATGGTGTCGCCGACTTTTGTTTTCATGCCATTGGCAAGCAGTTCGGGGATGAGCACTTCACCAACGTTAAAGCCCTCTTCAAGACCCGTAACTCTTTGTTCTAAACCAGGAAGTGTTTTGAACTCTTGTTCGGGGATGATGGCGTTGAGCCTAATGTTGGTGGTACTTTCAAAGTTGGAGAACATAGCACCAAATTTGATTTTAAAGGCATAACTCTCCACGTACGGATTCTCTTTGAGCTCTTTTTCGATGAAATCAATAGCCGTTTGATTGAGGTTTTTATCTAAGGGCAACGTCTCCACCGAAGCCACGTAGCCTTTTTTGTGAATCTGAATGTGCCCCATGTTGGAGTCTGTAATTTGGCCGACCATGTAGCCCTTAAAGCTTCCCGAAAGTGCCGTATACAAAAGCACAAACACCACACCAAGGGTGATGAGCGACGCGGTTAACAGGGTTCTTCTGCTGTTTCTTTTGAGGTTTCTAAAAGAGATTTTAATGATATTGTTCATTTGGTCATCCTTTCATCTGACACAATCAATCCATCCACAAGCGTGATAACCCTGTCCACATTAGAAACGATTTTTTCATCGTGCGTCGCAAACACAAAGGTGGTGTGAAACTCTTTTTGAATCGCCTTCATGAGTTCGATGATTTTGTGGGCCGTTTTAGTGTCCAAGTTTGCCGTAGGTTCATCAGCAAAGACGATTTTAGGATTGCTCACCAACGCTCTTGCGATGGCGACCCGTTGCATCTGGCCGCCAGAGATTTTATCAGGCGTTTTGTCCTTGTGCTCTTCCATACCCACCGCCCGAAGCAATTTCATCACCCGCTCTTTTCGCTCCTCCTGGGGAAGGTTTTGAATCATAATGAGAGGGTATTCCACGTTTTCATACACGCTTAACACGGGGATGAGATTGAAACTTTGAAAGATAAAGCCGATGTTCGTCCCTCTAAAATCCGCCCTCTTGCTTCTGCTAAGCCCTGTAACTACGGTGTTGTCGATGACAATCTCGCCTCTAGTGGGCGTGTCAAGACAGCCTAGCATGTTAAGCACCGTGCTTTTGCCACTCCCACTTGGGCCAACCAATGAGATAAACTCCCCTTGCCCGATGGATAGCGAAAAGTTTTTAATCACCTCTTGCTCCAACTCCCCTACTTTGTAAACTTTTTGAAGATTTTTTGCCTCAACCATAGGATGGTTCCTTTCCCTATTTTTAAGAAGTATGGGCTTCGCACCTTAACATCTTGTTAACCCTTTGTAGATGAGAGCTTAATTTTACAATTAAGTATAAAATTAAAGAGATTTTGAAACATATTCAATTTTTCCACACCTGTCACATGTATTACAAGGCACCTTTTTGCTTTTACGTTGCTTTTATTTCAACTAGCCTATACTCAATATTTAAATGCCATAAGCCAAGGAATTACATGTGAGTACAAGGCTGCTTCTCTTGCTTCTTTTTCTCTCCTTCACAGAGGCCCATGCTTCGCTCAAAAAAGTGACCTTGCAGCTTTCGTGGTTTGACCAATTTCAATTTGCGGGCTACTACATGGCCAAAGAAAAGGGCTTTTACGAAGAGGTGGGATTAGACGTTGAGATTGTGCCTTTTGCTTTCGGGGTTGATGTTTTAGGTAGTGTAGAAGCAGGAAAAACGGACTTTGGCATTGGGCGCGAATCGCTCATCATCGACCGGGCGCGCCACCGGAAAATCGTCGCGCTATACGCACTGTTTCAAGTGAGCCCTTTTGTGTTTCTTGCCACCGAAACTTCAGGTATTCGCTCCGTAGAAGATTTTAAACACAAGCGCATCATGGTCACCAAAAACGACACCGAAGAAGCCTCCTTGCAAGCCTTGTTTCACTCCCGCCAACTTGGCCCCACAGATTACACGCTCCTTCCGCACAGCCACGACATTCTCTCCTTGGTCGAAGGCGACACGGACCTTATCTCCGCGTACCTTTCCAAAACCCCTTTTGAACTTGAACGCCTAGGGGTTCCTTACCGCGTGTTTTACCCCAAAGATTACGGGTTTGACATGTACAGCGACTTTCTCTACACCAGTGAAGGGATGATTGAGCGCGACATTGCCGCCGTCAATGCCTTCAAAGACGCCTCGTTAAAAGGCTGGGAGTATGCCTACGCCAACATAGAAGAAGCAGCAAGATACATCTTTGACCACCGCAACACGCAAAACCTCTCCTTCGACGCGCTTTTTTATGAAGGCACCACACTCAAAACACTCTCCTACTACCAAACCCAAGCCCTAGGGCACATCGACAAAAACAAGCTCCAACGCATGTACGATTTGTACAATGTCATGGGACGCATTCCTAACCAAATCACCATTAGCGAATTTGTTTTGCACCATTTTGGTCTCCTTGCCCCCGAGGAAAAAGCTTACCTCAAAGAAAAAGGGCACATCACCGTGTGCGCTGACCCCGCGTGGATTCCTTACGAGCGCATTCAAGATGGCGCTCTTGTGGGCGTGAGTGCGCAGTATCTAAGCCTCATTGAACCGCTCATTGGCACCTCTTTTACCCTGCTTCCCACCCACAGTTGGGAAATGTCCCTCGCCTACGCCAAAAACCGCCATTGTGACGTTCTCACCCTCGCCGCCTCCACGCCACAGCGTGCTGCTTACCTTGACTTCACCAGTCCCTACTTTAACACCCCTTTTGTGATTGCCACGGCTAGCGAGACCCCTTTTATTACTGATTTTGCACAGGTGATTGACAATCCCATTGGGGTGGTGGCAGACTACGCGGTAGCTGACATCCTCAAATCCCGATACCCAGAGGTAAACCTCGTTAAGGTTGAGAGCATTGCAGAAGGGTTAAGGCTTGTCGCCAGAGGGGATTTGTTTGGCTTTGTGGACAGTTTAGTGACGATTAATTATGTTCTACAGCAAGAATACACGGGGCTACTAAAGATTGCAGGAAGGGTAAATGGAGAGTATTCCCTTGGGTTTGGCGTGCGAAACGATGAACCCCTTTTGCGCAGCATCTTAGAAAAAGCGCTCCACACCATCGACGAAAAAACAAAGCAAAGCATCAGTAGCCAGTGGACAAACGTGCAGGTTGAAAAAAAGTTTGATTACACGTTGTTTTGGAAAATCTTTTTTGCCCTCGGCCTTGTATTTGCCCTTTTGGTAGTGCGTTATCGCATCATCCGTTCTTACAACACCCAAATCAATAAAAACCTCTCCATCATCGACAAATACGTCATCCTCTACCGCACCAACGCACACGGCATTATCACCCACGCCAGTCGCGCCTTGTGCGAGATGTGTGGTTACACAAAAGCGGAGCTCCTGGGAAAACCCCAAGAGATTTTTTACCATCCTGATATGAATCCTGAAATTATCAAAGGCCTTTGGGGAAACCTCACCCAAGGCAAAGGCTGGCAAGGAGAGCTGCAAAACAAACACAAAAATGGCTCCATGTATTGGGTAGACGCGCACCTTTCTCCCGCCTTTGACAAGCACGGTGCCATCGAAGGCTACAACGCCTTTTGGCACAACATCACCGACAAAAAACGCATCGAAGCCCTTTCCCACACCGACACCCTTACCAAAATCCCCAATCGCCTCTACCTTGACACGTGCTACAGTGAAAAACTCAAACGCGCCAAACGGTACAAGGAGGTTTTTTCCATCATTATCATCGATGTGGATTATTTTAAAACAATCAACGATACCTTCGGGCACAGCGCAGGCGATCACATCCTTGTCGAGATGGCTAGCTTGCTTCAATCTTCCGTCCGAGACAGTGATGTTTTGGGGCGTTGGGGTGGCGAAGAATTTGTCATCATTTGTCCCAATACTACCAAATACGAAGCCGCCATCCTTGCGGAAAAGATACGAAACATTGTCCAAATCTCCGCATTTAAAAAAGGGGCAATCCGCCTTACATGTAGCTTTGGCATTGCCCATTTTGAACCCTACGATAACGCCATCGACACCCTCAATCGCGCCGATGAAGCCTTATACCGCGCCAAAAACAGTGGAAGAAATCAGGTCGTTTTAGACACCTAGACGTGCTTTAAGTGTAAAATCATATTTTCTCCCTATAGCAATAATATTACAAATCCTATATAATTCATCATAAATACGTCGATTACTTCATTCGTATTATTTCTCCTCATAGGAATTATGATGAATCCGCACAAAATATTTCGTCTCTTTTTGGCCAGTTGGCTCATGATGGGAGTTTCCCTTTGGGCCGCGCCTTCAACGACATTGGTGTATGCAAGCACCAAAGATATCCGCGACATCAACCCGCACCTCTATGGGGGCGAGATGGCCGCACAAAACATGGTCTTTGAACCTCTTATCCTCAACACTCGCGAAGGATTAAAACCGTGGCTAGCCCAAGATTGGGAGATTAGCAAAGACGGTAAAACCTACACCTTTTTCTTGCGCAAAGACGTGGTTTTTAGCGATGGCACCCCTTTTGATGCCAAGGCCGTTAAACAAAACATTGACGCAGTGCTTAGCAACTTTAAACGCCACGCGTGGTTAGAACTGGTCAATCAAATCGACAAAAGCGAAGTGCTCGACACCCACACCTACCGCCTCACCCTTAAAAACGCCTACTACCCTGCCCTTGAAGAACTGGCCCTCACGCGTCCTTTTCGTTTTCTCTCGCCCCAGTGTTTTCAAGAGAGCGAAACCAAAAATGGCGTTGCTTGCCTTGTGGGCACTGGCCCTTGGGTGCTAAGTGAACATCGCCGTAATCAATTTGCCCACTTTGAAGCAAACCCGACCTACTGGGGCGAAAAACCCGCTTTATCTGCGGTGCGTTGGCGTGTGATGCCTGACCACCAAACCCTTCTTCTTTCCCTTCAAAAAGGAGAGATTGACCTGCTTTTTGGAGCAGATGGGGACATGGTTGACCTAGACTCCTTTGCCGCCCTTGAACGCCAAGGTAAATACCGCACCCTCATGAGCCAACCCATCGCTTCACGGGCCGTGCTCATCAACACCAACCAACCCATCACCAGTGACCCCAATGTCCGCCAAGCCTTGCAACATGCCATCAACAAAGAAGCCATCGCCAAGGGGATTTTTAATGGCTCTGAAGTCATCGCCCACACCCTCTTCTCCCCCACAACACCCTATTGTGACGTGGAGCTCCCTTCTTACATGTACGACCCCGCCAACGCCAATGCTTTGCTTGAAAAAGCAGGCTGGGTCAAAGGGAGCGATGGCATTCGCGCTAAAGAGGGCAAACGCTTAACGTTGGAAATCTCCTTCAACGCCCAAAACGCGCAAGAGCGCACCATCAGTGAATTTATCCAAAGCAACCTTAGGGCCGTAGGCGTGGAACTGCGCATCATCGGGGAAGAAAAACAGTCGTTCCTTGACCGCCAACAATCGGGCAATTTTGACTTGCAATACTCCCTTTCATGGGGCGTGCCTTACGACCCTCAGTCTTACATCTCCTCTTGGCGCATTCCCGCCCACGGGGACTTTCAAGCCCAACGGGGACTCCCTAAAAAAGCGTGGCTAGATGAAACCATCACCCGTGTGCTCATTGAGTCAGACAGCGCGACACGCCACGCACTTTACGCCCAGATGCTCCGCTATGTACACGACGCGCACGTCTACATCCCTCTTACCTATTCGCGCACCAAAGCGGTCTTTTCACCCAAGGTACAAGGGGTGGACTTTAGCCTCTCCCAATACGAGATTCCCTTTGAGCGCATGAGCCTTTCGCGCTGATGTTTCCTTATGTGCTTAAACGTTTAGCACTGAGCCTTCCTCTTCTCCTTGGGGTTTCGCTGGTCACTTTTGTCCTTATGTACTTAAGTCCCAGCGACCCCGCCGAGGTTGCGTTACGGGTTAATGACATCCTTCCAACCGCTCAAGCTGTAGAGGAAATGCGCGAAGAATTGGGCCTAGACAAGCCCTTTCACCTGCGCTATGCCCATTGGTTGATTGGAGTTTTGCAAGGAGATTTTGGCAAAAGCTACGTCACGGGCCGCTTGGTGTTTGATGAAATCATGCACGCCTTTCCCGCCACCCTCATGCTTGCAAGCACCGCCTTGGCTATGGGTTTAGTACTAAGCCTTAGCATCGGCATTTGGTGCGCACTGCACGAAGAGAGCCTTGGCGACAAACTCTTGCGCAGTGGCGTGTTTATCCTCTCGGCCATGCCCAGTTTTTGGCTAGGGCTTGGACTGATGTGGCTCTTTGCCTTGCATTGGGATGTGCTTCCAAGTAGCGGTATGGAAACACCCAAAAGCATCCTTCTTCCCGCCCTCACCCTTGCCCTTGCTTACACGCCCACCTACACGCGCCTCATCCGCAACACCATGGTGCAAACCCTCAATGCCCCCTTTGTGCTCTACGCCAAAGCGCGCGGGTTGAAGCCTTGGCAAATCGCGCGGCACGTGTTTAAAAACTCCCTGCACCTTTCCATCACCGCCCTTGGCATGTCCATCCCCAAACTTCTTGCAGGCACGGTGGTCATTGAGAGTATTTTTGCGTGGCCAGGGGTGGGGCGGCTGTGCATCAGTGCCATTTTTAACCGTGATTATCCCATGATTCAATCCTACGTGCTTTTGATGGCGACACTGTTTGTATTTTTTAACCTGCTCTCCGACCTTGCCAATGCCCTCATTGACCCAAGACTCAAAAAGGCATTGTGATGGGATTTTGGCAAAAACTGTGGCGCGACCCGTTAGCAAAACTTACCCTCGGAGTCATCGCGCTTGTACTCTTAGGCGGGATTTTCGCCCCCTTTCTTGCGCCCAATGACCCCTTGGCGCCCCACCTTGAACACAAACTTGCCTCCCCTAGTGCACTTTTTCCTTTGGGGGCGGACCATTTGGGCAGATGCGTGCTCTCACGCTTACTCTTTGGCATCCGCACCACCTTGTTTTTGGCCTTTTTTGCCATGGTCATCACCCTTGGCATCGGCACCCTTGTGGGCGTGATGGCGGGGTATTTCAAGCGCTTAGATGGCCTCTTGATGCGCTTGTGCGATGTGATGCTCTCTTTTCCTGGGGAGTTGATGATTTTGGCCATCGTGGGGATGTTGGGGCCTGATGTGTGGAACATGTTTTTAGCCATCATCCTTGTCAAATGGGCGTGGTACGCCAGAATGGTACGCACCCTCACCCTGCGCTACGCCTCCATGCCCTTCATGGACGCCTCACGTTTGTGCGGTACTCCGTGGCACAAAACCCTAAGACGTCACCTCTTGCCCTTGCTTGCCACCGACATCGCCGTGCTTGCAAGCCTCGACATGGGCGCGGTCATCTTGCTCATCTCCACCCTTTCGTTTTTGGGTTTGGGCGTACAACCGCCCACGCCAGAATGGGGCATGATGCTCAGTGAAGCCAAAAATGTCATGTTTTTTTACCCTGAGCAAATGCTCCCTGCTGGCCTTGCCATCATCCTCATGGTAGCGGCTTTTAATTTCTTGGGCGATAGCATCCAAAATGCCCTCAATCCCACCCATATCCTCCGCCAAAAAGAGGGCCTATGAGCGCCTTACATGTAAAGAATCTAAGCATCTTTCACGGCCAAAACCCTTTGGTTACTGACGTGCATTTTACACTTCAAGGAACACTGGGCATCATCGGCGAAAGCGGGAGCGGAAAATCCCTTACATGTAAAGCCTTGCTAGGTCTCTTGCCCCGCTCTTTACATGTAAAGGGGGAAATCCGCTTTGAAGGATGCGTGCTTAGCGAAGCAAACGCACACACGGTGCGCGGGAAAAAGGTGGGGTATGTTACCCAAGATGCCATGAACGCCTTTGACCCACTGTACCGCATCGGGGCGCAGTTTGAGGAAACCTTGCGCGCCCATGGCTCTTCGCGCGATAATGCGCGGGCCAAAACAGACCAATGGCTTGATTGGGTAGACTTGCCTTCTTCCACAGCGCGCGCCTACCCCCACGAACTTTCCGGCGGGATACTACAGCGGGCCATGATTGCCCTTGCCCTCTCTCTTGAACCCCGCGTGCTCATTGCCGATGAGCCAACATCGGCCCTTGATACCCTCTCCCAATACCGCGTTATCGAGCTTCTTAAGCGGGCTAAAAAAGAGACTTCCATGGAGCTTGTCATCGTTTCCCACGACCTTGGGGTCATTAGCGCACTGGCACAGCATGTGTTGGTCATGCGCCAAGGAGTGTGCGTAGAATCAAGCACCCTTGACGCGCTTTTTCACGCACCTACCCACTCCTACACACGCCACCTTGTGGGCCTTTACCACGAACGTAGCGCACCTTTTTTAGGAGAAACGTATGATATGCATTGAACACCTGAGCAAATCCTACCACCACGCCAAACCCGTGCTTAATAAGGTCAGTTTACATGTACACCAAGGGGAACGTTTGGGCATCATAGGCCAAAGCGGGAGCGGAAAAAGCACCTTAGCGCGGCTGCTTTTAGGGCTTGAAACGCCAGAATCTGGCACCATTACCATTGATGGCTTACCCCTTAACACGTGGCAACGCCAAAACCCAGGCCGTTGCACTGCCGTGTTTCAAGACTACGCCAATGCCCTCAACCCCATGCTTCGCGTGGGCCACAGCCTCAAAGAACCCTTGGAGGCTGTGAAACTCCCCTACGATGCCCGCGCCATTGGGGCCTTGCTCGAACAAGTAGAACTCCCCGCCCACGTAGCACACGCCTACCCCCATGAACTTTCCGGCGGAATGCTACAACGAGTTTGCCTCGCGCGCGCCTTGGCCTCAAAACCCAAAATCTTAGTGCTTGATGAAGCCCTAAGTGCACTGGATGTCTCCACCCAAGCCCAGATGCTTTCCTTGCTCCTTTCCCTTCAAAAGAGGGATGAGATGACCACTCTTTTCATCGCCCATGACCTGTACGCCACCTTGAAACTGTGCAGCCGCTTGGCCTTTGTGCAAGAAGGATGCATCGTCTCTCATTGCCAAACATGCGACGTCCACGAACACACCCACCCTTATGTGAAGGAGCTTTTCCATGCCCACCTCTTGGCCTAACGCACCCCAAACGACGCAGCCTTTGTTTATCGCGCCCATCACGGAGGCTTCTTTTGATGCTTTTGGAACCTTTTTGGCCCATTATTGCAAAACCTACTACGGCCCAAGACTTTCGGTGGACAAATACGCGCAAATCCACACCACCCTTGCCCATGAACAGCGTACACGTGAGGGGAAGTTTTTTGGCGCCTTTGATGGGGCGGGAACCTTGGTGGGAAGCCTTACCCTAAGCACCTACGACCACCGCATTAAACCCCTCAACCCCTTGCTTCCTAAGGGAAAGATAGCCGAAGTGGGACGGTGTTACATCGCCCCTTCCCATTGGCGCCAAGGCATCGCCACGAAGCTTTTTCACACCGCCCTAAGCGCGGCGCGGCCTTACAACGCCCTTTACTTACACACCCACCGTTTTTTACCTGGCGGGTTGGCCTTTTGGGAGCGGATGGGGTTTGAACCCTTGCTAGATGAGGGCGGGGGTTGGGAAACGGTGCACATGTGGCGCCCTTTGCACCCTAAAGAAGTTTTTTAAACAAGGCCTCAAGGGTTTGGGTTTGGGGATGAGAAAGCTGATAGCCCTTAGCGTTAGCACACAAGCCTAGCATGGTTTTTCCCATGGTGCGCGCGCCTAAAAGTTTAGCGGATGTTTTGAGTGTTCCAAGGGTGCGAAAAAAGAAGCGCCCTAGCAGTGAAGGGGCGGCACATGAGCCGACCAATACAGCCTTTTTTGTCAAAGGCACGTTGCGGTATTTTGGCGCGAGAGAACCCCACGGCCAGTAACCAAACACCGCCATGCGCTCCAAAAGCCGTTTAAATAATGCCGACACATCTCCCATGTTGGTGGGGCTGATAAACACATAAGCCCCTGCTTCTTCCAAGTCTTTAAGAATGCCTTGAAAGTCATCTTCAATCACACAGCCAAGCGGCTGGACGGAGAGCATACACGCACGACAGTTGGTGCAAAACGCCAAAGGAATGTCGCGAAGCATTATCGTCTTTGTGCGCAGTCCCTTGGAGGCAAAATACGCTACCGCAAGCTGTGCTGCTTGGTCTCCCACGCCTCCCGTGCGGTAAGCGCCATTGATGATGCACACATCAAAAGAGGGCATTGATTTTCTCTATAAAATCCAACGGGTCGATGGGCACGCCTTGCACCATAAACCCAAAGTGCAAGTGTGGGCCCGTAACACGCCCACTTGCGCCACTTAGGCCCACCACTTCCCCTTTTTTCACACGGGTTCCCACAGGATGCGGTAAGGAACTGAGGTGGTAATAAACACTATACACCCCTTCCCCGTGGTCAAGAATAACCGACCCGCCAGCGTAGTAGCGGTCTTTAGCAAGTACCACCACACCATCGTTTGTCGCGACAATGGGCGTGCCCACAGGAGCGCGAAAATCCGTCCCCGAATGGTAGCTTTTCAAGGAGTCATTAAAAACCCGCGCATTGCCAAAATCACTTGTAATGGCACTTTGCATAGGAAGAGCAAAAGGGCTATTCCAGTGTCGCGTTGGCGTAAAGGTAGCGTACAACGCCATGGCCTCTTCCCGTTCGGCCCCAATGCGTGGCAAGGCTTCTTTGGGCGGTGAAACATGAGCAGGGTCAACGCTGAGGGTCTCTTTTTTGTAGTCCCCTTGCTTTACATGTAAGCGCACCAACTCTTTTTTTTCACCCACAATACGCACAAGGTCGATGTCCTCGCTGTGACGGTAAGGCACTGCCACAAAAGCGATGCGTTTACTAGGGTCTTTGGGGTGGGCCAAAAGAGGCAACGGCCCGCTCTCTTTGAGCAGTGTCTGAGTGTCTCCATCTAATTCCAACACCGCGACCGTGCCATTGATGACTTCATAGGCACACAGTTGCGCGATGAGGGCAAGAAAAAGAAAGAGTTTTTTCATGGGGCAGCAGCAAGAAGTGCGCGCTCTTTAAGTTTGCCTTCTAGCCAAAAAGGCGCAAAGGGCACCAAGGAACAGGCGAAGCAAAAAAGAAGAAATTTCAGACTCCAACGGTGCGCACGCCACACATCCGCTAACGCAAGCACAAAGAGTATAAACAACACCCCATGGGCCATCCCTACGATGCGCACAGGCTCAGGGTCGCCGGCCATGTATTTGATGGGCATGGCAAAGGTTAAAAGCGCCAGATAGGAAATCCCCTCTAACACACTAATCATCCGCAACCGCCCAATGCTTGAAAAGACCATTTTTTCTCCCTTAGTTAAAACAGGCATGGTAGCGGATTTTTTTAAATTCTTGGTAAATTTTAAGGCACTTGGGCTAAGTTTTGTTTGTTATAATGCTGCCATGAAACATTTAAGAGGCTTTAGAAAACGGTACTTTTCATTGGCAGTGATTGCCATGTATTCTACGCTTTATAGCGTATGCAAAGCCAGTACAAACTTCAAATACCACCTGCGTGCCTTTGTCGCGCACGAGCGAAAAACCTCCCCACCCCTTCCCCTCTCACCCCTTTTTTAAACACCTAAAATACACACCAAGGAATGCCATGCACATCAGCGAAGGCGTACTTTCAACTCCTGTTATTGTTGTCTCTTTTGGGATACTCCTCCCGCTTGTTGCCAACAGTGTCCGAACACTAGACCAACGCGACATCTCTAAAGTTGCCATGATGAGTGCCTTGTTTTTTGTCATCTCTACCTTGCATTTGCCCATCGGAGTCACCAGTGTGCATTTTATGATGCTGGGGGTTGTTGGGATGATGTTAGGATGGCACAGCTTTCCTGCCCTTTTTATTGCCCTCTTGCTTCAGGCTTTATTGCTAGGGTTTGGCGGGCTTACCTCACTGGCCGTTAACACCCTCAACACAGGGATGGGTGCCTTGGGAGGGTTTTACCTTTTTAGGTTTTTAACAAGAAGGCTCCCCCACGCCCTCGTTGCGTTTTTGGTGGGGTTTGTGCCTGTGATTTTGGCTTCACTGGGGATTGCACTGGCCCTTTTTTTAAGCAACGAAGGGTTTATCACTGTGGCTAAAATCGCCCTGTTGGCCCATTTGCCCCTTGGGTGCATCGAGGGAGTGATGATGATTTTTCTCTTTCGCGCCTTGCAGCGCTACCAAATCAAAGGAGTCACCCAATGAAAATCATTTTGTTGTGTTTAGCACCCCTTATGCTCTGGGCGCACGCACTAAGCATTGCAAGCGCTTATGAGCGCGGGGAACTTTTTGTGGAAGCCTTCTATAGCGATGGCAAACCCTGCCACACGTGCCCTTTTGTGGTAACACACGAGGAGAAAGAGTACTTTAAGGGCACCTTAGACAAAGAGGGACTTTTTGAAGCCCTCGTTGCCTTGCAACCCCCTTTTGAGGTGATGGTTGATGGGGGTGCGGGGCACAAGGCCTTTGCGAGTGTTAGAGGCGATGAACTAGCACCACTTTCTGAGCCGCTCTCTCTCAAACAAGAGGGAAGCACCTTGGATGAAGCCGCCTTGCGCGCCATCATTCGCAGTGAGCTTGCCAAGCAAACCCTAAGCCTTGAGACGAGTATCAAAAAAAACAAATCCATCCTTGAACACCTACTGGTGGGACTTGGGTATCTTTTGGGGATTTTTGGCCTGTGGCAACTGTTTGTACGAAACCAACCGCGCTAAGGCCTAGTTTTGCGGTGGCGTTGGTATTTGGGTTTGCCTTTTTTGTGGCCACCGCCAAAAGCGTTTCGCCCCTCATGCTAGCCCCCTTGCTTGTTCAAGGCGTTGTCTTACATGTAAAGCCCTTGGCCTTGCTTGCGACCCTCGCTAAGGTCAATGTATTCATCGGGCTTTCCGTGTTGGTGTTGGTGTTAGAATCCCACTACGCCCTTGCAGGACTGGTGTTTGCACGGGCGAACCTCATTTTGTGGTTTACCCTAGCCTTTGGGCTTGATGGGTTTGGATTGCACGAGGGATTGCGCCGCTTGGGGCTTCCTCATGCCCTTTCGTTGGTGCTGTTTTTCACGGTAAAATACGTGGAAATTTTAACCCTCAACGCCAACCGACTCAAGGAAGTCCTTAGCATCCGAGGGTTTCGCGCGCGCTTTGGGCGCCACACTTTAAGGGTCTATGGGGATGTGTTGGCTTTTTTGCTCTACACGGCGGTACACAAGATGGAAAAAATAGAAGACGTGCTCACCCTTCGGATGCACCACGTGCCTTCAAAAACGCGAGGAAACCTGCGTCTAAGACCCGCGGAAATCGCCCTTGGTGGCACATTCATAGGAGCGATGCTTGGCTATTATACTTTCTAATGTTCACGCAGCGGGCGTGGGCCCTGTGTGCTTACATGTAAAGCCTAAAGAAACCGTTGCGCTCTTGGGCGAAAACGGCGTCGGTAAAACCACCCTTTTGCGCGCATTGTTGGGATTAACCCCAAGCCACGGAGAGATAACCTTGCTTGGACGCCCTATGCGCACACCACAGGATTTTCGCGCCATATACCCCCACGTGGGGTACCTTTTTCAAGAAAGCGATGACAGCTTTATCGCCTCAAGTGTTCTTGAAGAAGTGGCCTTTAATCTGCTTGCCCGCGGGGAAGAAGAAGGGGCGACAAAGGCCAAAGCCCTAGCACTCCTCACCCGCTTTGGCCTCGCCCACGTGCACGATAAACTCCCCCTGAAACTCTCAGGCGGAGAAAAACGGGTGGTGGCCTTGTGTGCCTGCCTTATCCACGAACCTAGCATCCTTTTGCTGGATGAACCCACGAACAACCTAGACACCGCTAAACGCGCGTCTGTTTTGGCGATGCTTCGTGCCTTTGAAGGCGCCCTCGTGCTTGTTACTCACGAGATTGCCTTTGCCAAAGCGCTCACACAGCGCCTCTATCACTTAGGCCCAAACGGGCTTACATGTAAGGAAGAAAAAGAATGAAACGGTACCGACACTACACAAAAGAAAAAGCCATCATCTTAAGCGTGTTTGGCTCAGTGGTGGAACAAGAAAAATACGAAAACCTCAAAGCAAGCATCGCTTCTGCTTTTGAGGGGGTAGACGTGTTTATGGCCATTGGCTCGCGCATGGTGCTTAATGCCTTGCATAAAAAAGGCCTTACATGTAACACCTTGGCGCAAACCTTAGCGGAGGTGGACAGGCTTGGGTACAAAAACGTGGTGCTGGCTTCCATCAACCTTTTTCCCACCTGCGAACATGCTTTGCTTAAAAAAACCGTCGAAGGGTTTGCGCACTTTTCCCCTGCTAACCTTCGCGCCACCCATGCCATCTTTTCCAAAACTAAAGAGACAACCCATTTTCTCAAAGCCTTAGACGACACACTGTTTAAGCCCGACACGGCTAACCTCTACATCATCCACGGCACACCCAAGTTAGAACTTGGGGGCATTGAAGCCATCAATTACGCGGCAAAGTTTTTAGAATACAACCGCGCCACCAATTTCACCTGCTCCCTTGAAGGCGCCTTTCCCTTTGGTGTCATCAAAGACGCGTTGGTGGAAAAGATAACCCGCGCGCAGGTGCAAAAGGTGCAAATCGTCCCTTTATTGCTTGTCAGCGGCAACCATTTTGTCAAAGACATGGTGGAGATTCAAGAAGTACTCAGTGCGCATTTTGAAACCACTATCGCCCCAAGCCTTAGCCAAAGTAGCCACTTTAACCTCTTGGAAATGCCCGCCATCAGGGCCATCATCCAACAAAACATTCAAGAAGAGATAACCAAACTTGGACACTAAACTCTACATGGTCTCCCTAGGCCCCGCCGACCCCCAGCTTGTCACCCTTAAAGCCTTAAAGGCGCTCCAACACGCCCACGCCATTTGCGTGCCGACCAAAAGCGCTGATTTAAACCTTGAAAGCTCCCTGACCCACGGCATCATCCAAGCGCTTTTTAAAGAGTTTGGCTTTGAAAAGCCCCTTATTCCCCTCTACAGTCCCATGAAATTTCGGCACAAAGATTGGGAGGGGCAAATCGCCACCCTTACCGAGGCGCTAGCGACGTATGGCAGCGTGTGTTACGTGACCCTAGGCGATGCGGGCGTGTACAGCACGGTCTATTATTTGCTAGACATCCTCAAAACGACCCACCCTTCTTTGTATGCCTGCAGTGAAGTGATTCCTGGAGTTACCTCCTTTTCAAACGCTTCGGCAAAGGTTAAAATACCCTTGTGCTTAGGGGAGAGCCGTTTTGAGCTTGTTCCCCTTTTGGGCAAGCCCGTTCCAAGCACCAAGGTGTACATGCGCCCAAAGGTTGGCTCCTCCACCCAAGGGATTGTTGCCCAAGGGCAACTCTACACCTTTGAAAACCTCAACCTGCCCAATGAACGCATTGAACAGGGGCAACCCCAAGAGGTGGAACATTACATGACCTTATTGATTGATTTTGCCTCAAAGGAGTGTTTATGAGCTTCACGCAAGAGTACCCGCCCGTCGCCTTGGGAGCGGAGATTTCACTCAAATCTTTTGAGACCATCCATAAGGAGTTGCAACACTACCCCGCATTTCACACCTTTGACCCAGCCCAACAGGCCCTCATTTCTCGCTTGATTCACACGACTACTTGCTTTGACGCGGTGCTAGAGAACATTTACTTTAGCCCCCACGCCATGGCAAAAACCCAAGCTTTACTGCAAAAGCGCGCCAACATCATCGTGGATGTGAGCATGGTGCAAGGGGGGCTAAGCACGTTTTACCTCAACACCTACGGCAATGAAGCCCTTTGCTACATCAACGAACCCTTCACCCACGCTAGCGCGAAAGAACACCAAACCACCCGCAGTTACGCCGCAGTAGTAGAAGCCATCAAACGCCACCGCGACGCGCCCATGGTCTTTGCGTGCGGCAATGCGCCCACCTTTATCTACGCGGCCATTAACACCTTGCTAGACTTACATGTAAGCCTTGAAAACGTCTCTTTTGTCTGTTTTCCCGTGGGGTTTGTCAACGTCGTAGAATCCAAAGCCTACGCCAAACGCTTTTGCGAACACTTTGGGGTTCCCCTCATTATGATGCAAGGGCGCTATGGCGGCTCTCCTTTGGCCGTTGCCACCCTTCATGCCCTCTATAAATGCATCGAAGATTTTGATGGAAAAAGCAAATACAATGGCCAATAAACACTACAACGCCATGGGCAGTGAAGTGGTGGAGGGCTTTACATGTAAGCCCAAAACACTCGACCCCAACAAACCCATCATGTTTTACAAAACCCACCTTTTTGTGTGCAGTGGAGAACGCTGCCAAAAGCGCAACGCCGAAAAATCCCTAGCCCAAACCTTGCGCCACCTCCTTCAAGAGTTAGGGTTGCACCAAGGCAAACACCGCATCAAAATCTCCACCACAGCGTGCTTTGGGGCGTGCCGTTTTCGCCATGTTGGGGTGATTTACCATAACACCCAACCCCCACAAGCCCCCCTCTGGCTTAAAAACATTCACCGCTACACCCTTGAAACGTGGAAAGCCCTCTTTTTGGCCCTGAGCGAGGAGGCGCCCCTTTGCGAAAAAACCTACCCCACCATCCCCATGAGTCCTCCCCATGACTAAAAAGATTTACCTCGTGGGCGCGGGGCCAGGAGATGTGGAGCTGTTGACCCTTAAGGCCCTCAACGTGCTAAAAGTTGCCGATGTCATCTTGTACGACGCCCTTGTGAGCGAAGAGGTCTTTGCCTTTTGCAAGCCCGATGCCCTTAAAATCAACGTTGGCAAACGCAAAAACCACCACTTAAAAAAACAAGAAGAAATCAACACCCTTCTCATTGCCTACGCCAAAAGCCACGACGTGGTCGTACGCCTCAAAGGGGGCACACCTTTTGTCTTTGGACGGGGCTACGAAGAGGTGCGTGCCATCACCCAAGCGGGGTTTTTGCCCGTGGTCATCAGTGGAGTAAGCAGTACCACAAGCGTGCCTGAGAGTTTTATGATTCCTTCCATTGACCGCAGTTTTAGCGATGCGTACCTGACCATCACGGGGCATGACATGGGGGTCTTTGAGGACATCGTACGCCACTACCACCCAAGGCAAAACCTTGTCATCATGATGGGCGTGCACAACCTCAAAGCCATCACCCAAAGCCTCTTGCGCAAGGGGTTTCCCCCTGAACTTCCCCTCGCCCTGCTCTCCCAAGGCACCACCCCAAAGGCTGAGAAAATCCTCTCAACCCTTGGGGAAATCCTCCACCAAGAAGAGGCTTTTTTTGCGCACGCCACCACCCTCACGCCTGCTATCATTTTCATCGGACAAACCCTGCATGCTAGCCACTAAGCCCCCACTTCGCCAAGGTTACACCACAGGAGCCCACGCAAGCATCGCCTTTGAACTGGCCCTAGAAGCGTACCTTCGCACCAAAGAATCCGCCACGGTTCTTACCACCAAAATGGACAATGACGATTTAGACGTCACCAAGGGGTGTGAAATCCGTGTCCATCTTAGCGCGCACCTTGAAGCATTGGCCCTTAACCCCACGCCCCATGAACCCGCCCGCTTTCAAAGCCACACCAACTCCCTTTGCCTCTACGCAGGAGAAGGAGTGGGGGTAGTCACCAAAAAAGGGCTGAAGGTTGCCCCGCACTTTCCTGCCATCAACCCCGTGCCGCGAAACGCCCTTTTTACTACTTTTGCGCGCATGACCCAAGGCCACCAAAACCTCTGTTTGCATTGCGCCATTGGCATTAAAGAGGGCGAAACCCTCGCCTTGCAAACGGCCAATGCAAAAGTGGGCGTGGTGGGCGGCCTTTCTATCTTGGGCACAACAGGGCTTGTAAAACCCATCTCAAGCACCGCGTACCTAGATTCCATCAAAACCGAAATCGCCTTTGCTCTTGCCAATGGACACCAAACCCTCTACTTTACCCTTGGCAATTCCGCCCTTGCCAAAGCCCACACCCTTTCCCCTAAAGAAGCGGTGGTGGAGATTGGCAATTTCATCTACGATGCGCTACACTTTGCCTCACAAGAGGGCGTAGCGCGGGTGGTGCTCGTGTGCGGGATTGGGAAAATGACCAAGGTCGCCCAAGGGTTTAAAAACACCCACAACCGCTTTGGGGTTATTGATTTTTCTTGGCTTCAAAGGGAGATTGAAGAAGCGCTCCATTGCACCATCGACACGGAGGCGACCATGACGGTTAAAGGGGTGTGCGAGGAGTTACACGCAAAGGGGTTGCTTGAGGGGTTTTACACCTTGTGCGCCGCAAAAGCAGCCCAAAGCATCAATGCATGGGGCGTTCACATGCCCGTAGACACTCTTATTGTAAAGGAAGTTGCATGGTAACTATTATGGGCAATGGGATGGGAGGATACTCCTTTTCCCACCTCAACATCGACACGACGGCCTACGATACGATTGTGTGCGATGTGCACTTTCAAGAATCCGGCGACACCATCCGCAAGCTCCCTTTTAGCCAAGCCAAAGCCTACATCCTTGACCACTACGAGAGGGAAAATATCTTGTACATTGTCACAGGAAGCCCGCTTTTTTTTAGCGCGGGTACGCTCATCGCCAAAGCGCTTCCTCCTTTACATGTAAGGCTTATCGACAACACCTCATCCAAAGCCTATTTGCTTTGCGCGCTGGGCATTGGAGAAGCGGAAGTGGAGGCCCTTTCTTTGCACGGCAAAAAAGCGTTGGATTTATCCGCCTTTTTAACCAAACCTTATACCTTCGTGCTTTGCGACGCCCTTACATGTAAGCGCCTCAAAACAGCCTTGCGCTACCTTGATGCAAGGGATGTGGAAGTGACCATCGGGTACAAACTCGGCTACGTTGATGAACGCATTTGCCCGCTCAATCTTTTTGAAAACGACGCAGATGCCTTTGACCTCACCCAACCCTACGTGCTCTTACTTAAACGCCTCTTCACCCCCACAAACGGCCTTAGCCAAGACGACGCTTTTGAGACCGAACGGGGCATGATCACCAAACACTACAAACGCCACCTTAGCCTCCAACACCTCGACCTTTGCCCTAACCACCTGCTGTGGGACGTGGGCGCGGGAAGCGGAAGTTGTGGCATTGAAGCCCATCGGCGCTACAAAACACGGGTGGTTTTCTTTGAAAAAAACCCCACCCGCGTGGCCCACATAGAACAAAACCTGCGCGCCCACAAAGTGGTCGATGCCACCCTTGTGGAAGGCCCAGCGCATGAAACATTTGAAACCCTCCAAGAAAACCCCAATCGCATTTTTGTAGGCGGCGGGGGCATGGAGGTCATTGACAAGCTCCCTTATTTGTATGGGCGCCTAGCCCCACAGGGGATTTTGCTCATCAACGCCATCAGCCTCAAGCACCTCACCCACATGCTTAACACGCTAAAGGAAGCCCACATTGCCTACGAAGTCTTTTCCCTTAGCCTCACCACGTACAAAGGCACCCTTGATCTCATCGAGCCGCAACGGCAACTTTTTCAACTCAAGGCGGTAAAACCATGATCTATTTTATCGGGGCGGGTCCGGGAAATCCAGACCTCTTAACCCTCAAAGCCCACCAGATTCTTCAACGTGCAGACGCGGTGCTTTACACAGGCTCCCTCGTGCCCAAAGAGGTGCTAGGGTGGTGCAAAAAAGAGGCGCTTATTCAAGACAGTCAAAACATGAAATACCCTGAAATCTTTGCGTTTTTGGAAGAACACCGCGCAAAAACGGTGGCGCGCGTACACACGGGTGACCCCTCTTTATACTCCACCATCGCCAAGCAAATCGCCTTCCTCAAAGAGCGCAACATTCCCTACGAAGTCATCCCCGGCGTGAGTGCCGCCTTTGGCGCGGCGGCGAGTCTTGGCATCGAATACACCCTGCCTGGCGTCTCTCAAACCCTCATCCTTACGCGCATTGAAGGCAAAACCCCCAACCCCGAAGCCCTTGAAACCCTTCTGGCATGCCGCCACTCTTCTTTGGTGTTTTACCTCTCCATCGCCTTGCTTGAATCCCTCAAACACACGGCCTTAAAGTTAGGCTATGCCCCCTCTACCCCGTGCTGGGTAGTGGAAAAAGCTACGTGGAAAGAAGAAAAAATCTACAAAGGCACCTTAGAGGACATTCAAGACCAAGTGGGGCACATTCGGGGCATTGCGCTCATTTTATTTGGGGAATTTTTGCACCAAGAAGAGCGCGAAGAGTCTCACCTCTACGTCAAAGAAAGCGGCACATGCTAAGCATCGCCCTTGTCTCCATCAACCGCCCAAGCCTTCAAGCCGCCCAAACACTGCGGGGGTTTTTAGGCGAACACAAGGTGGACATTTACGCCAAAGAGGGCACAAGCGAGGGTGAACCTTGTTTGGCATACAAGCAGCTTGATGCCGTCTTTGCCCAAGGGTGGGAAAGGTACGATGCCTTCATTTGCCTCTTGGCTACTGGTATTGTGGTGCGCAAAATCGCCCCGCTCTTGCGCAACAAAGCCAGTGACCCTGCGGTCTTGGTGATGAGTTTGGATTTATCCAAAGTCGTTCCGTTGCTCAGCGGACACTTAGGCGGTGCCAACGCCCTCTCCATGCTAATTGCCTCGCGCATTAAGGGGTGTGCTCCCTTCATCACCACCGCCACTGATCAATTAGAATGTTTAGCCTTTGACCTCTTTGCCAAAGAACACGGCATGTCCATCCAAAACCTCCACCGCCTCGCCGCCATCTCCAACAGACTCATCAACGCGCAACCTGTCAACGTCTTTACATGTAACGCCCTGTTTGAGCGCCTTACATGTAAAGAAACCCTCGTACGTATTGATGAAGACGCGCTAGATGAACACAGCGTGGTGATTCACCCCCTTGGCACCTACACCCAACTCCACCTCAAACCCAAACTCACCCTTGGCCTAGGATGCAACCGCCACACGTCGCACGCGAGTATCCAAGCAGCCTTTTTTTGGTTTTTGGAACGTTTTTGCCTCGAAAAAGAGTCCATCGCTTCCATCGCTTCTTTTGAGGCCAAGGCAGACGAAGCGGGACTTTTAGCCTTTAGCGCGAAAGAAGGCATCCCCTTGCGGTTTTTCACGCCAGAGGAAATCAACAGCGCCCAAGGCGCCTTTAGCCCCTCCAAAGCCACCCAATTTTTTGGACTCCAAGGGGTCGCTGAACCCTCGGCAGTCTTGGGTTCGACGTACGGGGAACTTGTCCTTCCCAAGGTGGTTTACCAAAACCACATCACTTTAGCAGGAGCCTTTTAATGAACCGATTGTATATCATCAGTACTGGCGCAGGAGGGATGGAGTACCTCACTCCTCAAGCGCGAGACGCCATAGAAGCATGCGAAGTCGTGGTTTCTTACACCAAATACGCCAAAGAACTCGCCCCTTTGCTTGAGGGCAAAACACTCTACACCTCGGGCATGACCCACGAGATACAACGTTGCGCCCAAGCCATCGAATGCGCCCAAGGGGGTAAAACCACCTGCATCATCTCAAACGGCGATGCCAACGTTTTTGGCATGGCAACCTTGGTGGTAGAACTCATGGATGCTAAAAATTTGTGGGAGGAAATCGAACTCATCTCTTTGCCTGGCGTGACCGCTTTTTTAGCCACCGCTTCAAAAGCTGGTGCGCCCGTGTCCCAAGATTTTGCCATTGTCTCCCTCTCAGACAGACTCACCGACATCGCGCTCATCGACAAACGCATCCGCGCGGCGTTGACGTGCGATTTTGTCCTTGGCATCTACAACCCCAAATCCACCAAGCGCACCCAGCCCTACCAAAACTTCCTTGATGCCCTTGGCGAGCTCCCTTCTCGCATCATCATCCTTGGACACAATGTGGGAAGAAAAGAGGAAGAGATTACCATCACCACCGCAGATGCCCTCATCGCCAAAGGAGTAAACAACCCAGATGTGGGCATGAATACCGTAATGATTGTGGGCAACTCCACCACCAGACTCACCCAAAATGGCGCCGTGCTAACCCCGCGAGGCTACCTTAACAAATACACCACCGAGGGTGCGTTAAAGGCAAAGGCGTAGCATGGAATGCTGCATCAGCGGGGCGGCTTCGGGCAGTGGAAAAACCCTCCTAACAACAGCCTTGTTGCACCACTACAAACAGCGGGTGCGGCCTTATAAAATAGGCCCTGATTTTATCGACCCCCAATTTCACCGCGCCGTTTGCGAAAAAGAGAGCATCACCCTTGATAGCTTCCTTTTAACCCCATCCCAAGTGCAGTGGATGTATGCCCATTACAACACCCAAGAGCACGCCATCATCGAAGGTGTCATGGGCTTTTACGACGGGGAAGACAAGGGGTGCAGTACTTATGGCATCGCCAAATTACTAGGGGTACCTACTGTGATGTTGCTAGAGTGCCAAGGCAGTTACATCACCCCCAGCGCCCTCTTGCACGGGCTAAGAACTTACACTTCTGGTAACACCATTAAAGGCGTGGTGCTAAACCGTGTTGGCTCTTCTAGCCACTACGAACGTATCAAAACACAGCTTGAAAAAGACCACCCTGACATCGCGGTTTTAGGGTGGATTTCCAAAGACATCCCGCCTCTTTATAGCACCCACTTGGGGCTTGATTTAAAAGGACTAGAGCACGTTGGCGCCCTTGCTAAAGCGGTGTTAGCGCACCTTGATTTGCCCCTTCTTGAAGCCGTTGCTTCGCGCCAAAAGCCCCTTAACCCCGTGCCCTACCCTTTTGCGCCCCAGCCCAAAATAGCGCAACACATCGCCGTTGTGCACGATGAAAATTTTTCTTTTTTGTACCATGACAACCTGATGTTTTTGCAAGAAATTTTTGCCACCCTCACCCTTGTGCGCGCCACCCACGACGAGCCCATTCCCCAAGATGCGGACGTGGTGTACCTGTGTGGGGGTTACGTGGAAACAGACGAAGCCTACGCAAAAATCAAAAAAGCCTTGGTCTTTCAACGCTCCTTGCAAGCCCACGCCACCACCAAAAAAATCTACGCCGAATGCGCGGGATTGCTCTACCTTGGAAAAGCGGTGGATGACAAGCCCATGAGCGGGATTTTAGACGTAGCCTTTACTCTAGAAAAACGCTTTCAACGCTTGGGGTATTACCACACCCAAGAGGGCGTCAAAGGGCACGCCTTTCACTACACCAAACCCACCCCACACAGCTCTAAGGGAGAGGTGCTTTTTAAAGCTTTTACCACCGAAGGCACAGGGGGAAGCTGGAGCCACAAAGGGGTGTTTGGCACCTACTTACACACCCTACTTCGGGGCCATTTTGAAAAAGTGAGAGGAAGATTTTCATGAAAGCATTTAACGCCAAGGCACAAGCCACTCTAAGGGAAATCATCGCTGCTAGACGGGATGTGCGGGGGCACCATTTTACATCCACGCCCCTCCCAAAAGCCTTGCTTGAAGAGCTTTTAACCTGCGCCATTTGCGCCCCCTCAGTTGGGTTTTCGCAGCCGTGGCATTTTGTGGTGGTAGAAGCCTTACATGTAAAGGAAAAAATACACCAAGAATTTACCAAACAAAACCGCAAAGCCCAAAAACGTTTTTCAGATAAAGCGCAGTATAAAGAGCTAAAACTTGAAGGTATCAAAGAAGCCCCTGTGAATATTGCCGTGTTTTACACCAAACCCAAAGGGGACATCTTGGGTCAAACCGTCCAGAAAAAGATGGGAGAATACAGCGTCGTGTGCGCCATCCAAAACCTTTGGCTCAGCGCGAGAAGCCATGGCATCGGCGTGGGTTGGGTGAGCATCTTGCGACCAAAAAAAGTCAAAGAGATTTTAAACATCGGCAAAGAGTACAAACTGGTGGGCTACTTGTGCTTGGGGTATGTCAACACTTTTTTAGAGACACCTGAACTCCAAACCCTAGGATGGGAAAAGAAAAAAATGCTTCACGATGTGGTGCAATGGGCGTAAAAACACCCCTTACATGTAAAGAACTCGCTCCACACCTCAAGGCCACTACACTCACGCCAACCTTGTATGGAGCGAGCGATAGCGTGTACGAGGTGGATGGGAAATACATCCTAAAGCTTTTTGAAACAAGTACATGTAACGAAGTAGAAGCCGAATGCGCCTTGCTAGCATTGTGCCGCCATTTGCCTGTTTCGCGGGTGGTACAAGGGCCTTTTGTGGTGCAAGGCAAACACGCTTTGGTGTACGAAAAAGCCAAAGGGGAAGTGGTGCGTCACCCCCGTGCGTCCCACATCGCACAAATAGGAAGGTTTCTTCAAGCCTTCCACGCAACCACGGCCAAGCGCCCCAGTAGTGCCGCACTCCATTTTGAAAAACCGCGTCTTGAAGCCCTCGTACGCCAAAGCGCCCACGCGCCGTTTTTAGAAGCCTTTTCGCGCGTGGGGCTAGAGCTTAGGCACGATGGTATCATCCACGGGGATTTGTTTTGGGATAACGCCCTTTTTGAGGAGGAAACCCTCTCGTGTGTGCTTGATTTTGGGCACAGTTGCACGGGAGATTTTCTCTTTGACCTCGCCGTGGTTGCCTTGTCGTGGTGTACTACCAAAGAAGAAGAAGCCCTGTTGCTACGAAGTTACGGGGCGTGCGTGGACGAGGCACTTTTTGCCCGCTACATCGCTTACGCAAGGCTGTATTATAGCGTCATCCGTTTTTTAGAACAAAGAGATTTTACCCCCTTATGGAGCAAAACATATGATTAAACCCCTCACTGGAAGCATGGATTTTATAGAAAGCCTTCGGGGCAAAAGCGCCACGTTTATGCTAGCCCTTAGCAACACCCACACCGCCGCCATTCCTGGGCTTACCCAAGCGGGCATTCCTGGACTTATCCACCTCACACCCACCCTTGATAGCGAGTTTGTGTGCACGGGGGAGGTGAGAAGCCTAGGAGAGATTCCCCTTACCCCCAAAGGTGTCCCCACCCCCGCGCTTATAAGCAGGGCAGTGCATTTGCTCTCTCCTTTTCACCACATCGAGCTTTTAAACCTTGGACTAGAGGTTGCGCCCAAACTACGCCATGTTGTGCAACACACCTTTGAGCTTTCACCCTCAGGTGCCATCGACCAAGGTGCGGGGATTGATGCTTTTAGCGTCTTTGAAAAAGGGGTGGCCTTTGGGCAACACTACACCCCAAAGAGCGAGTTTATTCTCCTTGGCGAATCGGTCCCCAGTGGCACCACCACCGCCCAAGCAACAGCCTTGGCCCTTGGCTATGCGGTAGAAAAACACTTTAGCAGTTCCTTTGCCACGCCCCCTTTGGGTGTCCGACAAACCGTCCTTCACAAAGCCCTAAGCCACCTCACGCCCCAAGACACTCTTTTTGAAAAACTGGGAAAAGTAAGCGACCACATGCTCATTTTCAATGCAGGCTTTTTGCTTGGGGCCAACAACAAGGGCTATAAAATCCTCCTCGCAGGAGGAACCCAAATGGCGTGTGTGCTCTTGGTAGTCAATGCCATTTTGCGTACCATGGATGGGGCTATCGACAGTTCCGCCATCGGCCTTGCCACCACCAAATGGGTAGGCGAAGACAACAACAGCGACATCGTAGGGCTTTTAAAGATGCTAGATTTTCCCATCAATGCCTACATGGCGGATTTTGATTTTTCCCTCTCAAACCACCCTTTGCTAAACCTTTACGACCAAGGGGAAGCCAAAGAGGGCGTTGGGGCGGGAGGCTGCTTGGTCTATGGAGCGCTCAAGGGCCTTAGCAAGGCCCAAATCACCCAAAAGGTAGAGGGGTTTTTAGGATGAAAATACTTTATTTTGGCGGTCAACGCTCAGGTAAAAGCAAGCTTGCCGAAGAAAAAACCCTTGCCCTTGCCAAAGAGACGCCCTATTATGTTGCCACTTACAACACGGCCTTTGGGGATGCCGCCATGCAAGAGCGGGTGCTGCTGCACCGTCAAAGGCGCATGGGACGTTTTATCAACCTTGAAGCGCCCTTTGACTTAACCCATGCCATTACACCGCAACACACCTACCTCGTAGACTGCCTTTCTATGTGGGTTTTTAACGGCATGAAGAGGGGAGAGAAGGCTTTGCTTGAAGAGCTTGACCTGCTTAAAAACACCGACGCGACCCTTGTTTTTGTGCTCAATGACGTGAGCAGTGGCATCATTCCCCTAGATGCGTACGTGCGAGACTACGTGGATTTGCATGGCATCATCGGGCAGCACGTGGCTGGGTTTTGCGATGAAGTGTACGAGGTAAAGCTTGGCCTTGGGGTGCGCATCAAATGAAACCGTATGCCCACGGGGGCAATGTCTCCGCCTTTGCCAAGGCCCTTGGATGCAAAGAAAAAGCGGTGATTGACCTCTCTTCAAACATCAACTTTGTCAAACCTTCCATCAAACTCAACGCCACCAACATTGCTACTTACCCTACCTACACCGCGCTCACCCGCACCCTGTGCAAGCACTTTGGCGTCAAAGCCTCCATGCTTGAACTCTACAACGGCGGCAGCAGCGCTATTTACGGATTGATGGAAAGCTTGGAGCCCACCACCTGCTACCTCTACTCGCCCGCTTACGTGGAGTACAAAAAAGCCGCCCACGCCCACGCCAAAACCCCTCTTTTAATCAACAGATTCGAGCCCTTGCCCTCACGCCTTGAAAAAAATGCCCTTGTGGTGTTTGTGAATCCTTCCACGCCTGAGGGCAGGTATTATGACCTTGACGCGCTTTTTGAGACATGGAGAGAAGCGGAGGCGACGGTGATTGTGGATGAGTCTTTTTTGGCGTTTTGCCAAGAAAAAAGCGCCCTTTCATACCTAAAGAATTATGAAAAACTCTACATCCTCACCTCCTTGACCAAGTTTTACGCTTGCGCGGGAGTGCGCCTAGGGGTGGTGATTTCTTCCCCAAAGAACATCCAACACTTACGTGCCAAAGCGCCTTTGTGGAAAATCTCTGCCTTTGATAGCGCCTTTACATGTAAGGTGTTGCGCGACAAAGCCTTTGCCAAACGCACCCTCTCAAAAACCGCCAAAGCAAAGGCGTACCTTGAAAAAATCTTGCACCGCTCCACGCTTTTTGAGGAAGTCTTGCCAAGCCGTGCAAACTTTTTTTTAGCCAAACTTGCCACCCTAGATGCTCCCACCTTTGCAAAAGGCCTCGCAAAGCGCCGCATCATGGTCAGGGATTGCTCCAATTTTGATTTTTTAGATGAGCGATGGGTGCGCATTGCGGTAAAGAAAAAGAAAGCGTTAAAAGCATTTAAAAAAGGGTTGCAATGCCTCGAAAATTAAAAAACATCTCCATTTTTGGCACCTCAAGCGACGCGGGCAAAAGCACCATCGCCTTTGTCATCGCCAAAATCCTCCAAGAAAAAGGCTACAAGGTTGCCCCCTTTAAAGCCCAAAACGTCTCCAATAATTCCCATGTGGCCGATGATGGCAGTGAGATTGCCATCGCCCAGTATTTTCAAGCTAGCGTCCTTGGGGTGCCTACGAGTTACCACCTCAACCCCGTGCTCTTAAAATCAGGCACCCACAACAGCGCCTCACTCATCGTGCAAGGAAAGGTGGTCGCCAACAAGGACGTCAGGGAGTATTACCGCGACATCGACACCTTAAAACCCCTCGTCAAAGAGGCCTTTTTACACCTTGATGGCCAGTACGATTGCATCGTGGCAGAAGGAGCGGGAAGCCCCGTGGAGCTAAACCTCATGGACAAAGACCTCTCCAATATTTTTATCGCTTCGGAGTTTAACACACGCATTATCCTCGTCGCCGACATCGAAAAAGGGGGCGTGTTTGCCTCCATCTGGGGTGTGTACAATCTCCTCCCCCATGCCCTAAGGGCCAACGTTGCAGGGGTTATTGTCAACAAATTTAGAGGAGACAGAAGCTTGTTTGACAAAGGGGTGGAGATTATCGAAAAAGAGTTTGGTATCCCTGTGCTTGGGGTGCTTCCCTACGTGCCTTTTAACCTTGGATTTGAAGACAGCGCGAGCTTAAAAAACTTCACCCAAATCAAGCCAAACGCCACCCAAAAAGTCGCCATCATCCACTACCCCACCATGAGCAATTACAACGATATTGAGCCTCTTATCGCCAACCCTGATATTTTGGTGGAATTTGTCACCTCCAACATCGACCTTAGCCCTTTTGAGACGGTTATCTTGCCTGGGTCAAAACTGGTTATTGAGGATTTGCGATGGCTAAAACGCACAGGGCTTTTTGCCCAACTTCAAACGCACAAAGGCAATATCTTAGCCATTTGCGGCGGCTACGAGATGCTTTTTCGCGCCATCATCGACACCTTTGCCATCGAAAATACCACGCCAACCCAAGAAGAAGGCTTTGGGTTTATCGATGATGTCATCGTGCTTGGGAAAGAAAAAATCCTCCAAAAAGGCACCTTTGAACTCTTTGGCAAACAGGTCAAAGGCTTTCAAATCCGCCACGGGCAAAGCCAAAAACACCCGCTGTTTTATGAAAAAGGAAACATCAAAGGCACCTTTGTACACGGGCTTTTTCACGACGAAGCCTTTGAAGCCTACCAGCGCCAAACCGTCCAAACCTTTGTAGACACCATGAAAGAACACCTCCACCTCCAAAGGCTCTTTGATGTACTATGAGCTTGCCTTGCTAGCCTATGTCATCGACAGACTCTTTGGGGAGTTTTCCTTCATCCGCTCCTACAAGCACCCCGTCATTTACATGGGTGCCTTCATCACGTGGTTTGAAAAGCATTTTTACAAAGACAGCGTAGCAAGAGGCGCATTGGCCTGCGTCTCCTTGCTTTGCGTGATTGTTGTACCGCTTTTTTTGGTAGACCTCATGGTCGATAACCTCTTGTTTTGGGGACTCATCGCCTCCACAGGACTTGCTTCAACCTCCTTGGTTCAAAGCGTCAAACAGACCCTCAAAGACCCCCAAAGCATCCAGTACCTTGTCAGCCGTGACACCCAAAACCTCAGCCAAAGTGAGCGCCACAAAGCCGCTATCGAAACCTACGCAGAAAACCTTAGCGATGGGGTCATTGCCCCCTTGTTTTACCTGCTGTGTTTTGGAATATACGGGTTGTTTTTATGCAAGGGCATCAACACCCTTGATTCCATGATAGGGTACAAAAACCCACGCTATGGGAAGTTTGGAAAATGCAGTGCGCGCCTTGATGATGTGGCAAACCTCATCCCCGCACGCCTCACAGCAGTTTTGATTGCCCTGCTTTTTGGCTCCAAAAAGGCTTTGGTGCACTTTTACCGCTTTGGCAAAAAACACAAAAGCCCCAACGCAGGCCATCCCATCTCCGCCATGGCCTTAAGCCTTGGGGTGAAGCTAGGCGGCCCCACCTCTTACTTTGGCATCCTAGAACCCAAGCCTTACTTTGGCGAAGGGCAAGAGGTCATCACCGCAGAAACACTTCACAAAGCCCTCAGCCTTCAGCCCCGCTTGGATTTTTTCATCCTCATCACCCTAGGAGTCTTATGCGCCAGATTTATTTAGGGCTAAAATTCGCCTTTAGCTACTTCACCGTTTTGCCCGTGCGTTTTAAAACAACCGATGTACTAACCCACCCCAAAACCCTCGCCTCCATGCTCTTCTTTTTCCCTTTTTGTGGGCTTGTTATTGGGGCGCTTAGTGCTGGGCTTTACCTGTACCTTCTCTCTAGCCTTGGCCCAACAGGGGCGGTCATCGCGGCGGTGTTTTACCTGTTTCTTTACGGCTTCATCCACACCGAAGCCATTGCCGATGTCACCGATGCGCTCTACGCCAAACACAGCGGCAAAGACCCCTACAAGGTCATCAAAGAGTCTACCATTGGGGCAATGGGTATGCTTTACACCCTTGGATTTGTGCTCATCAAGGTTGCCCTCATAGCCCATCTTTTTGCCCACCAAAAGGTCTGGGCATTTTTGGGCATCTTGCTTGTCTCTCGGTTTGCCCTTGTGGTGCTCATGAAATCCCAAACCTTTCGCTCCTCTTTTGTCAATGCCTTGCAAGCCTCCCTTTCCCCTCTTGTGCTTTGGGGGGCGCTTTTGAGTGTTTTCCTTGTTGGTTTTTGGCTCACCCAAGGGCTCTTTTTCTTGCTTTTTTTCTCTGGTCTCCTAGTCGCCTTTGGAGTAGCTAAGACCTTGGAAAAAAAACTGGGATTTTTAAATGGCGATGTACTGGGAGTCTCTTTGGAATCTGTTGAGCTCTTGCTCTTTTTGGGGGTTGCGCTGTGGGCTTGACCTTACTGCGTCATGGCGCGCCACACGTGCGTTACCACCAAACATACCTTGGATGGAACGATGTGCCCCTTGATGAGACGCTTTTTAAGACGTCTTGGCAGGTCACGCAAAAGGCGTTTGATGACGTTTTCTCTTCTGATTTAAAACGTTGCACCCAAACCCTCGATGCCTTAGGACTCACCTACACCACCGACCAAAGGTTGCGAGAAGTACGTTTTAAAGAGAAGATTGAAGGTAAAACCTTTGATGCAGTGGCTGCTTTGCCTTGTTTTAGCCAAGGCTTTTTGGAAAATGAAACAACATGGTTTGCCTACATCAGCAAGGAGAGATACGAAGATTTTTTAGGAAGAATTGAGGGGTTTTTAACAGAGCTTGACCCCTCTAAAAACACCCTCATTTGCGCCCACAAAGGCTCACTCAACGCCATCTTAAGATGCCTTGGCAAGGAAGAGCGAAACTTCGCATACCTAGAGCCCTATCAGCTCCCCTAGCCGCGTTACTTCTTCTAAAAAAGCGTGCGGTGGTTAAACTTTTGCCTTACATGTAAAGGCGCGCATGACCAGTACAAGGATGAAAAGTTGCAAGGCCAAAAGCCCAAAATGCAGCACGTACACCTGCATTTGTTTCTCAACCACCCCTTGCCACGCTAACACTTTGTAAAACCCGTACGCCAACACCATGCCCGCCAAATAGCCCTTTTGCTTCGCCACATCAATAAAGCCCATAAGCTTACTGCGCCTTAACGCCACCGTTTCCACGCGCACCAAGTAGCCGCCAAACATGAAGGTAAACTGGTAACTGGCGTAGATAAACAGCGCACTCATGTAGCTGTAAGAAAAAAGCAAAAACCCCACCACCATCGCAAGGGTCACGCACTCCACCACGAGGGTAATGGCAAAAAAGACCCGCGCGTTCATCATGCGCTCGTAAAACTTCGCCACCACTAACAGCCCAAGGGCCAACACAATCCCACCCAGACTGTACACCGAAGGCTCAAGGGGCGTGTACAGTACGAACACACTCCCTGTAGAGAGCCCAAAAAAGAGGGAGTTTAAGAGCTTAAACCACAGGTAGGGTCGCAGGCGGGATATCATTAGAAGGTCGCTTTCACGCCGACATAAACGCTACGCCCAAGGGTTGCGTAGCCATCCACTTCTTGATATTTGCGGTCAAAGAGGTTGTTGAGCTTACCCTGCACACTCCACGTGCTATTGATGGTGTAGTCAGCTTTGAGATGGGCAAGGAAATAGCGGCCCGTCTCTTGCCCTGACGTGTCTTTGCAAGAGCCGATGTAATTGCCCAGTGCAGTTAACTTTAACTCTTTCACAGGCACATACGTTGCATGGGTACTCGCCTGATAACGCGGTCGGTTTCGCAATCTGTTGTCGTCTTTATCACGCGCATCGGTGTACGTGTAACTTGCGCCCATAAGCCAATCTTGGGCGATGGCTTGCTCTAGTGAAACTTCAACACCCTTAAACACCGACGTGCCCGAAACATTTTCATAACGCCCCTCATAAGTCACCCAGTTAATCGTGCGCCAATCAATCATTTCACGTATTTCATTGCGGAACACGTTTACATGTAAGGCATGAAAATGTACGCCCGCGTTATAACTGCGGATTTTTTCGGGTTTTAAACCAAAATTGCTCATTCCCCAAGGGTTGACCATATTTAAAATAGAAGGTGCTTTGTAGGCAGTTCCCGCGTTCACATACACGGAAATTTCAGGAGAAAACCCATAAGAGAGTCCAAATTTTCCCGTCGCCTTGTTGTCAAATTCACTAAAGGTATCGTAACGCAAAGCTTGGGAAAATACCCAACGATTGAGCGTGTAACTATGGTTGACATACCCTGCTTGATTGCGAATTGTTTTGTGAGAGGATTCATATCCTGCATCATCTTCGCGGTAACTTCCGCCAAACACCAACACGCCCACGTCGCTGTATTTCCAACGGTCTTTGAGTTCTACCTCTTCAGATTCACCACGGTATTTATACGTGCTAGACTCAAAATGTTCTCGTTCAAATTGGCTTTTAGAAGCACTTAGCGTTAGCGCATGGGGGCCAGCAAAATGTTGGTAATTGGCAAAGCCCGATTTCTCTTTATAGGAAGAGGCTTCCGAAGAGTCAGGATTATTCCATCCATCATAATGGGTATACGCGTTCACATCCCGATAGCCCACTTCCACACGATTATCTGGCGTAATCCAGTGCCCTACCTTTACATGTACGGTGGTATTGCGGTACGGGTCGTCTTCATAATCTTTACTATTTTTCCCCCGTGGTGCTTGGGCTGTTGGGCCATCCGCGAGGACTCGGCTCACCGAAAGGGACGCGTCTGTTAAGGGAGTGCGGTAAGAGAGTTGCAGCGCGCCGTGCTTGTAGCCATAGCTTCCCGCCTCCATGCTAACCGAACCGTTAAATCCGGGTTTGGCTTCCTTGGTGATGATATTAATAACGCCTGCTGCTGCGTCAGCGCCCCAGATGCCACTTTGCGCCCCTTTGATGATTTCAATGCGCTCTACATTGTCTAAGAGCAAGTGGGAAGTTGTGGCCCCTGAAGTATTAGAAGGGTCATTAAACCGCACCCCATCAATGAGCACAAGGGTGTATTGGTTGGCCATCCCCTGTAAAAAGAGAGAGCTTTGCTGGCCCATCCCGCCACTTTGTGTTGTTGCAAGGCCAGGCACAAAGGCTAGCGCATCTTTAAGGGTTGTTGCGCCACGCAAGGAAAGTTCTTGGGCGGTGATGATGGTGACATTGTCGGTGAGGTTGGTAGGACTTGTGGGGGTTTTAGTTGCAGTGATAACGCGAGATTTTTGCGCTGTGATTTTTTTTGAGATGAGCACAACAGGTGCTTCATCCACCTCTAGCAGCACGTCTTCTTCGTGCGCTTCTTTGGTGTATTCTTGACTTGCTTGCGTTGTTTGCTGTGCGCTTACCGTTTGGGCTTGGAGCGTCACGGTTGCCACGGTGGCAGTAATGGCAGCAAGAGAAAAATACTTGCCTTTGAAACCTTTGGGTGATTTCATTGGAATCCTTATTTTGCAATGTGAGGGTGAACCTCTAGGCTAGCTACCGCCACCCCACAAATTCACACTCAAAAAGTTTTTCAAGTGATACTGCGAAACAATTTTCTCCGATGGGTCGAAAGCTTTGCTTTCGGGGGTACCCATCGTGAGAAACTCTTGTTGAGTGGTGTCGCTTGAAAAACTTAGCTCACGTTAAATAGAAAAATACAGTGCTTCAGGATGATACGTCGCCATCGCGGTGGTGCTTTGTTCGGGGTGAATCTGAAAGGTTTCACTCAGTTCTATGCCAAAGCGTTCGGGTTTTAAGAGGTCAAAAATGACCTTCGTGTCGGCAATCTCAGGGCACGCAGGATACCCAAAAGAGTAGCGGCACCCTTGGTAGCGCGCCATGCGCACATCCCGCAAACTCTTGCCTTCGTTTTTCGCGATGCCCAAATCCAAACGAATCTGCTTGTGCACAATCTCCGCCAACGCTTCAGCCAGTTCCACCCCAAGCCCGTGAAGGAAAAAATACTCCTGATACTGTCCCGCGTCGTAAAGCTTGGCTTCGTACTCGCTAAATTTCTTCCCAGCACTCACGCAGGTAAAGGCCACCACATCATCATGGGCGCTGTGGTAAAAGTCACTCAAACACCGATGGGGCTTGCGGTTTTGACGCGGAAAGGTCAATACATGTAAAGCCTCTTCCAAAGCACTTTTAGCAGGGGTTTGCCCTGGTAACCATCCGCGCGCGTCGTCGAAAATATACAAACTTTCTCCGTCGCTTCGGCAAGGGAAAAAACCGTACAGTAAGGTCGGCTCAAACAGCCCAAGACGCTCGATGTCCGCTTTTAGCCTCTCAAACAGTGGCCATAAAATATCGCGTTGTTGGGCGGCTTTTTCTTCTTTACTCAGGCCCTTGCCGCTGTAGCCCCAACGCTGGGAAAACAACAATTTGTGGTTTATCCACTCGTACGCCAAAGCACGCACGTCGGTTTTAAGCTCTCGCACCCCCCAAAAAGGCGGTGTCGGTACAGGGATGTCACGGCGGGGCATGATGATGTTTTCAGGCAAGATGGGTTCGCGTTTGGCTTTAGGCAAGGGAATCTCTTTTTTGACATCACTGAGTTTGGTATCAAAGTTGCCTTTTTCGATGCGGCTCATCGCCACAATGCCCTCAAAAGCATCCTTGCAGTAAAACACAGGCCCCTCATAAGCGGGTCTACAATACTCCTCCACAAAGGCATCATTAAGCGCAGCACCACCCAAGATGACGGGCACATGAATCCCCTCAGCCTTTAAAATTTCCAAGTTTTCTTTCATGACGGCGGTGGATTTGACCAGCAAACCGCTCATGCCAAGGGCGTCGGCGTCATGCTCGCGGTACGCGTCGATGAAGGTGCGAATGTCGGCTTTGATGCCGATGTTGATGACCCGAAAGCCGTTGTTGGTGAGGATGATGTCCACGAGGTTTTTACCCACATCGTGCACGTCCCCTTTAACGGTGCCTAAAATCAGCGTGGTTTCGCTTTGTTTGTCGGTTTTGGGCAAAAAGGGCTTGAGGTAATCCACTGCCGCTTTCATCACTTCGGCCGATTGGAGCACGAAGGGGAGTTGCATTTTTCCTGAGCCAAAGAGTTCGCCCACCTCTTTCATGGCGCCAATGAGCACTTCGTTGATGATGGTCGCAGGGTCGATGAGTTCTTTAATGGCCACCAACTCTTCCAACATCCGCGCCTTGTTGCCATCAATCAAGAGCTTTTGCACCAAAGGTTCAGGTTCAAGCCCTTCGTACGGGTCTTTGCCCCCGCTCGTGTCTGCCACCACCCCTTCAAAATGGCGAATGAACGCAAACAGCGGGTCGCCCGCTTCGTGGTTGTTAAAGAGCAAGTCTTCGCACATCTTGCGCTCCACCTCACCAATCTTATGGAGCGGCAAGGTGTTTTTTACATTCACGATAGCCATAGAAAGGCCCGCTTCGACACAGTAGTGCAAAAAGATAGAGTTGAGGTATTCTCTAGCGTGTTTGTCTAGCCCAAAAGAGATGTTAGACACCCCAAGTACAAACCCAACGTCTGGGTGCAAACGCCCAAATTCGCGGATGGCTTCGATGGTCTCCGTCGCGGCGGTGCGGTACTCTTCATCTCCGCTTCCTACGGTAAAAGTGAGTAAGTCAAAAACCAAATCGCTAGGGCGAAACCCGTGCAACTCCACGGCGCGCTCTAGCATCCGCCCCGCAATGGCGATTTTTTGTTCTTTGGTTTTGGCCATGCCCACTTCGTCGATGGCTAAACACACCAAAGCGGCACCAAAACGCTTTGCTAACGCGCACACGGCGTCAAATTTTCCTATCCCATCTTCCAGATTTACGGAGTTGATAATAGGTCGCCCGCCGATGCACTTCAGGCCCGCTTCAAGGGCATTAAGTTGGGTGGTGTCCACCATGAGCGGCAGGGGAGTTTTTTGGGAATACAGCGCGATAATCTTCGCCATGTCCGCGGCTTCATCGCGCCCCGCAAAGCCCACACTCACGTCCAGTCCATGCGCGCCACTGCGCACTTGTTCGCCCGCAACGCTAAGAGTGCCTTCAAAATCTTGGGCTAAAAGTAGGTCTCGAAACGCCTTTGACCCAGTGGCATTACTGCGCTCTCCAATGAGAAAGGGAGTGGGGTTTTGCACCAACGTTTTAGCCTCAAAAAGCGACGCGATGGCGGGTGTACACACGCCTGTGGGGGGTTTGGGGGTTTTGGAGCGCAGGGTAAATTCAAGGGCGCGAATGTGTTCAGGCGTCGTACCACAGCATCCGCCCAAGATTGCCACTCCGTCGATGTCGGCAAATTTGGCTTGTTCATTAGCAAACACCACTTCGCCCATAGGGTAAAAAGTCATGCCCCCACGGTTTTGGGGAAGCCCCGCGTTAGCATGGACACTGATGGGGCCTGGCCACACTTGCGAGAGGGTTTTGACGTGGTGGTACACTTGTTCTGGGCCCGTGCCGCAGTTAAACCCAAGACTAAAGAGCTCAAAGGGTTCTAAGATGCTCGCAATAGTCGCCGCGTCGGTGCCAATGAGCATAGTGCCTGAGAGTTCGATGGTCACAGAAACCATCACAGGAAGCCTTACATGTAAGGCTTCCATGGTGTCAAAAATAGCATGCAGTGCCGCTTTGATTTGCAGTGGGTCTTGGGCCGTTTCGATGAGAAACAACTCCACACCACCATCAATGAGCCCGCGCGCTGCCTCGGCATACCCTTGGTACATGGCATCGTAGCCCATGTGTCCTAGCGAGGGCAGTTTTGTTCCTGGCCCAAGCGCTCCTGCGACGTAGCGGGGTTTGATGTGGGCGTACTCCATGCACGCTTCTTTGGCGATTTTCGCACCCAAGTAAGAGAGCTCATAAGCGCGCTCTCCCAGGTTGTATTCGTCCAACACCCAGCCCATCGACCCAAAGGTATTGGTTTTAACGATGTCCGCTCCCGCAGCGCAATAAGCTTTTTGGATTTCCAAAATCACCTCAGGTGCGGTGGCGTTTAACAGCTCGTTGCACCCCTCATTCTCCCCCCATGCTTCGGGTGGAACAGCGGCATTTTGAATCTGCGTGCCCATGGCACCGTCGATGATGAGAAAACGTTCTTTAATGGCCTCGTGTAGTGTTTGCATTGGTTTCTTTACATGTACAAGATAAAAGGCATTGATGGTAGCAAAAGTTTGGTAAGAGTTTGGTAAACACTAGGTTTGGAACATTTATTGCTCCTCCTTTTTAATACTCCAACCCAATAACAAGGTGTATGATGCGCAATATTCTAAGCGGTGCCCTATTGGCCCTCCTTTTCTTTGTCCCACTGCTCCATGCCCATCCTCTGAGAAAAAACATAGGCGGGATGTACCAACACCAAACAACCCTCAACACTCCCGTGTACAAACAAGCCACAGGGACGATTAGTGAGGGGTATTTGGGGCATCCCGCAACCTTGTACGCCCGAAGAATGAACGCCACAGGTGTTGTTACGCTGTGGATTCGCTACACCTCAGGCGGCCACACGCACCAAGCCAATGGCCCAGAAGCGACCCGTTTAATTAACCTGTACAAACATAAAGCATTATCACACCTGTAACACAACCCTCTAAAGGATTAGCGCTTTAAGCCGATGTGCTTGACATCAAAAGGAAGCATTATGGCAATACATGTAAACCCTGAACGCTTTAGCGCGGTGGCAAGCAAACCCTTAAACGGCTCACAATACCTTCAACCCAAGGAGCGCGAAGCACTCCTAGAATCTGGTGTCAAAACCCGCCTCGAAGGGGACGTCTACACCAAAGAAGGGGTGCAATTTAACCGTCTCTCCAAAACGGCCTTGCGCAATGAAACCCTCACCAAGCCTCAAACCAAACCCGACGAAGGCCAACGTTTCGTTGCCTTTCGCAACCCCGACAACCCCGAAGAAGTCCTCGTCATCCAACTCGACAAAAACACCTTAAACGACCTCAAAACCACCTTTGGCAAAGAGGATGTTTTCACGCGCGAGGATGGCATCGTTCGCCTCAATGGCACAGCTGAACGCTACGTGGCAGGCTGGCTTAAAGAGATTGTCCACACGCGAGGCTACGGCGAAGCGGATGTTAACAAAGACGGCACTATTGACGAGAGTGAACAAAACGCGTTACGCCTTGGCTTTGACCACAACCTCGTCTACGAACACGCAGGCAAAGACGTCACCGCCATCAGTACAAGCGTAGGCGCGCGCCGCTATCAAGCCTATGGCGACACCTTTAATGCGCACAATCCTGCTGACATCACCACCACACAAGCTCTTGATTTTAAGCGCACGGTGTATGAGGAACTTGGTCACACCCTTGATTTAGACCAAGACAAAAACGGTACCATCACCCTAGAAGAAGGGCTAAGCACCTACGCCAGTGAGGATAAAAATGTTCATGAAACCCTCGTAAGTGCCGTTGAAAATGCCCACCTCGTGTGGATTGAGCAAGACAACCCCACCCTAGAGCCCAATCGCCTCGCCTACCGCGACCTCTCCATGCTTGAAATCCAAACCCAAGAAGAACGCGAAAGGGCACTAGAACAATTCAAACACAAGGTACTGGCCGCCTTTGAAGAGCAAAATTTCTTCTTTGAAACAGCCTTTCGCACCCTAGAGAAGGAAGAAAACCTTTACATGTAAGGCTAATTTTCAAGGTTTTTTGGCACCCAAAAACATACTTTACGTTCTAAATTCGGCAAGCTTTGTGTTAAGCGCTTCGGTCATACGGTTAAGATGCTCTACTGCCGAGGCAATCTCCTCAATACTGCGTGCATTTTGCCCAGAAATCTCACCGATTTTTCCCACATTGTCTGCCATGGTGTCAATCTCAGCACCTGTCTTGAGGTAGTTTTGTGTTGTTGACTCCGAAACTTCTGTTGCGTTTTCCATGGTAAAAAGCATGGTGCTTATTTTTTCTTCAACACCCGAAGCGGTTGTTGCTAACGTGGCTATTTTTTGGGAATTGTGCGTCATTTGCTCACTGCTGTCTATGATGGACTGCACGATGACATTGATGGTAGCGTTAATCTCTTGGAGGCTTTTTTGGGTGCGTTCAGCCAGTTTGCGCACTTCATCGGCCACCACAGCAAACCCGCGTCCGTGCTCTCCTGCGCGCGCGGCTTCGATGGCGGCATTAAGGGCCAAAAGATTGGTTTGATCAGCAATATCACCAATGACCACCAAAATCTCTTTTACTTGCCCAGCATCGTGGCTTAATTGTTGAATTTTTCGTGCCAATTCCACCTCTGTTGCCGCACTTTCTTGAATCTCACCCGTAAGTGACAAAATAGATTGGTTGGCTTCAGTAAGATGAGTGTTAGCCTTTAGTAGTTCTTCTTTGCCTCTTTTGGCATCTTCCACCCCTTGAACAAGCTCATCTTTAAGCACCAACGCCGAAGAAACGGTAGTATTGATGATATGCATCGAAGCTTCCACGGAACGCCCAACTTCTAAAGAAGTAGAAGAAAGCTCATGGGAAATAGAAGCATTTTCCCCTGAGAGAGACTTGGCTTCTTTGACAAGAATCCGTACCTTTTCAATAAAACGGTTGATGCTCGTGCTTGCTAATGCAATCTCATCTTTTCCAGTAACTTCAAGGGTTTTCGTCAAGTCCCCATCCCCACTAGAAAGGGCGTCGGCGCGCTTCATGAGATTTTCTAAAGGCATCGAAACAGCCCGCTTCACAACACCTCCCATTACAATGGCACTTAATAAAAGCATCACAAGGGCCACGATGGCAAATTCTGCCATCTCTTTTTGTACCTCTTCCTCAAGAGCGCCCTGAATGCGTTCAACATTCTGTTCCACCGCGTCCACATAAACACCCGTGCCCATCATCCAATTGTAGGGCTCAAACAGTACCGCATAGGAAAATTTTAATAACGGCTCCCCGTCTTTCACTTTGGGAAACTCATAGCGCACCAACCCACCACCTTGCTTGGCCGCCTCGTTTAACTCCTTGATAATCATCACACCATTGCGGTCTTTGAGGTCGATGAGGTTTTTCCCTTCCAATGTTTTATTGACAGGAAACAAGACATTAGTTCCGTCCATTTCATATATAAAAAAATAACCGCTTTTGTCATCAAAAAACAAAAGGTCCCCAAGCCTTCCTAAAATGGCTTTTTTAATAGTATCCTCATCCGCTCCTTGTGTTTTTTGCGCCGTATAAATAGACATCGCCAACTGGCCAGCAATACTCATGAGGGTTTTAAGTTCCTCTTCACGATAACGGTAGGCACTTGCTTTATATTCGTTCACAAAAGCTTGTGTCTTTTTGTTTATATCCAAATAAGCCAACACTGCCATAGAACTGCCAAGCGCCACCAGCGAGAGCATAAGTGCCACCAATATACGTGTAGAAATTTTCATCATTCCACCCCTTATAAAAATATTCAACGCGTATTCTACAAAATCAATGGTCACCTATCGGCCATTCAGCTATTTTCATGCAACAGGCTACTGTGTTTGAATACTTCCGCAAACACCGCTCTTTTCGGAAGGGGGGGGGGTGAATTACTATCATAAAGTATCATTATGGTCACATCTTGGCTCGTTACATGACTGTTTCATGACTTCCTTAGTGTTAAAATGCGAAAGTTAGCTATCGCCCTTAAGGATTCACATGATGAACAGCCTTTTTACATTGAAAAACAAAACGGTTCTTTTTGCTGAAGATGATGCTGTCATGCGCGAACAAACCGCTGAAATCCTCAGCATGATGTTCCAAAAAGTCTACACGGCTAAAAACGGACAAGAAGCGCATGAAATCTACGAAGATGAAAAACCTGACCTTATCATCACCGACATCAAGATGCCCCTCAAAGACGGCTTGAAGTTAGTCGAGCAAATTCGCAAACACGACTACACAACACCCATCATTTTACTTACAAGCTTCACAGACCGCGATTTGCTCATCCATGCGGCCAATCTTTCCATCGATGGCTACCTGACCAAGCCCGTGCAATTTGAGCAGCTCACCTTAACCATTTGCACTTCCATGCAGCGCATCCAAAAAGATTTGGGCATGTTACACTTTGGCGATGATATCACGTACAACATTGGCACGAAAGAGCTCTACCGCGAGGGGAATCCTCTCACTTTGGGCCCCAAAGAATATGAGCTTTTGGAGCTACTCATTAGCAAACGGCATTTGGTTGTGAGCAAAGAAGAGATCGCAAGTCGCTTGTGGCCACTTGATGCCATTTGTGACTCAGCCATCAAGAACCTCATCTTGCGCCTTCGCAAAAAACTTGGCGATGACCTCATCCTTTCTGTACGCAGTATCGGGTATCGCATCAATACGGATTACCTTGTTGAAACTTCAAAAACATCTCAAAAATACCACACGCGAGGCTCTTGTGAAACATAAACTGTTTTTGCTCATTGGTTTTGCCATGCCCCTTTTGGCTTCTTACGGTTCCGTTGGTGAAAGGGTGCCAAACCTTTTGCCTCAGGTTGTGGGGATTTCTCTTTTTGCAGGCATATTTTTAACACTCTTTTTTCATAATTGCATTTTATATATTGCCACCAAGGAAAAAGACTACCTCTTTTACACCCTCTATATTTGCGCGCTCTTTGCCTTTGCACTCTCCTTCCAAGACCACCTTTTTTTTCTTTTTCCCCACCATCCAAACCTTAGTCTGAGCATCAAAATTTTAAGTTTTCAAGCAAGCATTGGTTTTTTGGTTGTCTTCACGTTACATTTTTTGAACATCAAAACACTTTCACTAGCCCTTTACCGCACAGCGGGCCTTGTTGCTCTTCTTGCCATCTTATTTGCCCTACTTGGCTTTTTCTACTTTAGAGAGCCCTTGTGTGCTTTGGGTTTTTTCCTTACGCTTTCCCTCTCTTTTTTCTTAGGTTTTTTTGCCATGCCGCACCGTTCCGACTTGGCAACCTACTACCTCATTGGTTTAGGAGGATTGACCCTAGGAGCTTTTGGGGCTTTTTTAGGAAGCCTTGATGCATTGCCAAGCCTTCCTTGGCATGACCTTTTACTCATAGCGGGTATCGCGTGGCAAATGCTTGTTTTTTCCATGGCACTAAGCCGCAAAATACGCCTCTTGTCTATCGAACATGCCAAGGCGATGATGCAGATTAAAACCCAAAATAAAATGCTTTTTCTCCAATCACGCTACACCTCCGTGGGCGAACTCGTCCGCAACATCACCCACCAATGGAAAGAGCCCTTAGGCGAGATTGGGGCCATTCAGTCCAATCTTAAAAGTTCCCTTGTCCTCCAAGGAAGCATTACCAAAGAAAAACTAACCCATGCCATCGATTTAAGCCACCACATCATCACCCATCTTGCTCAAACTATCGATACGTTTTACTCTTTTTTTAAATCCCAAGCCAATGAACAGTACGAATTTAATGCCGTTAAAACCATAGAAGACATCCAAAAAATGGTAAATTACACCTTTAAAACGGAACATATTGCGCTTGTTTATGAACCTCAAGAATCCCACATTTTTTTACTGGGAAACCCCAATGAGTTTTCCCATGCTATCCTCAATCTCATCCTTAACGCCAAAGATATCCTCATCCAACGGCAAGTTTCAAATCCTACTGTACATGTAAGCATTTCTCAAACCTTCAACCATGTCTTAGTCACCGTTGAGGACAATGGAGGAGGCATCATGCAAACGCCTATCGCATCAATTTTTAACATCGGCACAACCTCACATGAAAAAAACATTGGGCTTGGTCTTTTTATCACTAAAACCATCGTTGAACAAAAAATGCAAGGCTCAATCGAAGCGCAAAACACTCCTCAGGGAGCTTGTTTTAGCCTTCATTTTCCACACCACGTTTATGAGGCGCTTCAAAAGGACCCTGACACGCTTTTTGATATTGAGGCAAGCACCATTAGTCGCATTTCCCATCTTGAAAAAGACATCAAACACCATATTGAAGTTGAAAAAAACCTACGGCACTGGGCGCAGATTTTTGAAAAGGCCAACTGGGGGATTGCTATCTACGAAGCACACAGCAAAACACTCACGCTAATGAACCCTGCCCTCAGGGCTCTTTATGGCTACAATGAAGAAGAGTTAAGTCACCAGCCCCTAGCATTACTTTTCTCGCAAGATTGGCAAGAAAAGCTAGAGGGTATTTTTCACACCGTTCATCGTACGGGCCAACACACCTTTGAGGCAATCCATCGAAGAAAAGAGGGAGAACACTTTCCTGTTGAAGTGGATGTGATAGCAGTCAAAGAAGAGGAGCATCACTCCTTTTTGTATTATATTGTCAATATTCGCGACCTAACACACTACAAAAAAACACACCAACGCCTTTTGCTCAAAACCTTTGCGCTCGAGCACATCCATGAGGGAGTGTTTTTAATAGACCAGAATTCGCGCTTCCAATATGTCAATCAAGAGGCTTGTCGCTCTTTGGGGTATTCTCGCACAGAACTCCTGCAAATGCGCGTAAAAGACATTGACCCTGTTTTTCCAAGCCACAAGTGGTCTGAACACTGGGAAGAGCTAAAAAAACAAAAAATTATCACCCTAGAATCTACCCATCGCCATAAGGATGGCACTCTCTTTCCTATTGAAATTGTCAGTAATTACATGGAATATGAGGGCATATCCTTTAACATGGCCATGGTAAGAAACATCACTGAGCGCCGTTTGCTTGAAGTAAAAAAACAAGACGAGCAAACCAAACTCTTCTTTGAACGCCAACTCGTAGGTATGGCTATTAGTTCTCCAAACAAACAATGGCTCAAAGTCAACGACAAACTCTGTGACATGCTAGGCTACACCCGTGAGGAACTTCTTCTTAAAACGTGGGAGGAAATCACCTATCCTGATGAAAAACTCGTTCAAGACAATGCGCAATTTGAACGCGTTCTTCGGGGCGAACTTGATGCTTTCTCCCTGAGAAAACATTATATTCACAAACAAGGGTATCTCATCATGGTAGAGATGCTTACACAGTGTGTGCGCTCAGAAAACGGGGAGGCGGAGTACTTTCTTACCCATGTTCAAGACATCACCGAACAAGAGGCCATTGCTGCAGAACGCAGTGCAAAAAATCGCGAACTAGAAAAACTGCTTGAATTTAACAACAGCATCATTAACACCATTCCTGACCTTTTGTTTGAAATAACACCCGAAGGTGTTTATCAAAACATCTGGGGACGTGAAGAGACTTTGTTGCTAGAAACCAAAGAGAAGTTGCTCACTAAAAATATTCGTGACGTTTTACCTAAAGACGCCCTAGCGGTATCCCTTAAAACCATGGAAGAAGTTGACATAAAAGGGTTTTCTCTTGGCAATTGTTATGCTCTTGATTTTCCCGATGGAAAACGGTGGTTTGAGCTCTCCGTCGTCAAAAAACAATCCGATAACCACTACATGGCACTTGTACGCGATATCAGTGAGCGAAAACATGCACAAGAAGCCCTTGCTAAGCTCAACAAAGAGCTAGAAGAGCGCATTCAAATGCGTACAGCTGAACTCAAAGAAGCCCTTGCCTTTAACCAAGGCATCATCAATGCCATTCCTGATTTACTGTTTGAACTAGACAGCAAAGGCAATTACTTGAGTATTTGGGCGCAAAATGAAGCCTTTTTGCCAGCACCAAAAACGCAACTACTCCATAAAAACATTGCGGACGTCCTCCCCAAAGAAGCTGCGAGGACGGTTTTTGAAGCCCTTCATGAGGCGAGCACCCACGGGGCTTCTTTTGGAAAAACAATCCAATTGGTTTTAAAAAACTCGGTGCAGTGGTTTGAACTTTCTGCTTCAAAAAAAGCATCGGGAGAAACCTTTATCGTCCTCTCTCGCGAGATAACGCAAAGAAAGCAAACCGAAATAGCTCTTGTCCAAAGCGAAGAAGCCTTTCGCGCCATGGTTGAAAATTCCCCTGATGTGATTGCACGGTACGATTTGGCATGTCGCCGCATTTATGCCAACCCCAAAATGCAGCGTCTTTTAGGGCGTCCTTATGAGGAAATTCTTGGAACAACCCCCGACAGCTTTTCCTCCCTTCTTGATATCTCTGTTTTCAAGAAAAGCTTTTTTTACACCGTAGATAGCAAGCAAGAATCTGTCTTTAAAACAGATTTTTTTACAAGCACCTCTCCTCAAGTGCGCCAAGGGCTTGTGCGGCTTATTCCAGAAATGGATGCCCAACAAAACGTGACAAGCGTCTTGTTGGTGGGTCGTGACATTACCGAAGAAGAAGAGACCAAAGAGGGGTTAGAGCTTTTACAGGAGGCTATTAACAACCTCGGAACAGCTCTTTTTGTGATTGACCACAACAGCACCATTATCTTTGCTAATGCCCTTGCTTGCCAACAATTGGGCTATACCCAAGAGGAGCTAGTAGGAACCCCTGTCTCAACCATTGACCTATTGATGAGCTCTGAGAAAATCTCAACCATCGCTCAAAACATTACCCTTGGGAAAACGCTTACATTTTATACCCAACACACCACGAAGCAAGGGGAAAAACATCATGTAAAAATTCAAGGAACCTATTTTCAATTTAATCAACATTACTATGGCATTTTGCTTGCAAGTGTCAATCCCGTGTCACATTTGACACCAACAGGACAACACCCATGACTTACAAGTCACCTTTTTGCAACCTACAATCCACTGGCCTTTGTGCAAACAACATTATTCAAAATCTTCCAGGATTTGCCTACACGTTCAAACTCCATGCCAACAAAAAAGAGGAATTTTTATTCATCAGCGATAATGTGACCCACATCTACGGCATGGACGCCAAAACCGTCCAGGAGGATATTTCCGCCTTACGCGCCGCCTTTCACCCAGAAGATCTTGTTATGTTCAAAGAGGCAATGCACCACTCCGCCCAAACACTCACACCCTTTCATTTTGTCTTTCGCTACCTTCATCCTACCAGGGGGCTTATCTGGCTTGAAAGCAATTCCCAACCCTCAGCCCAAAATGATGGGAGTGTCATTTGGCATGGCATCACCCTTGACATCACCAAACAAAAACAAGCCGAAGAAGTATTGGCCAGTACCGCCACCCGTCTCTCTTTTCTCCTTAATACCATTCCTGATTTGGTGTGGATGAAAGACACTGAAGGGGTTTTTGTTACATGTAATCACGCCTTTGAACAGCTTTTTGGAGCAAAAACAGCAGAAATTATTGGAAAAACAGATTATGATTTTTGGGAGCGTGATTTGGCGGATTGGTTTCGCCAAAAAGATAAAGAAGTCATTACAAGAGGGACTGTTACCACCTACGAAAGCAAACTTGTCTATCGCGCCACAGGAAAAGAAGGGCTTTTGGAAACAAGAAAGGCACCCGTGTACTCAGAAGAAGGTAAACTCATGGGTGTTTTGGGCATAGCCAAAGATATTACTGAGCAAAAACAAGCTGAACAAAAAATCGAATTTTTAGCCAATCACGATACGCTTACAGGCTTTCCCAACTACACCTTAGCAGCTGACAGAATGAAGCAGGCCATTAGACATGCTGAGCAAAATGCAACAAAAATAGCCATGCTCTTTGTGGATATTGATGACTTTAAAGCCATCAACGATTCATTGGGCCATCGCGCAGGGGATGAAATCATCTGTGCGATTGGAAAGAAGATTAAAAAATGCTTGCGCCAAACGGACACGGTAAGCCGCCAAGGGGGTGATGAGTTTTTAATCCTCCTCACAAACGTTCGCGATGCTGAAAATGTTTCTGCCATTGCCGACAAACTTACGGCGACACTCAACAGGTCTTTTCGATTCAACGCACACACCTTTTCCACTACTGTTTCTATTGGCATCACCCTTTACCCCAATGATGGAAATACCTTTGAGACCCTGCTTCAAAGAGCCGATATTGCCATGTACAAAGCCAAAGAAACAGGAGGAAATGCTTACTGCTTCTTTACAGAAAAGATGAATCATGATGTCACCAAGTACTTACATGTACAAAATGACCTCAAGCAGGCTCTTAAAAATAACGAGTTTGAGCTCTACTATCAACCGCAAATTAACCTTAAAAACCGCCAAGAAAGCGGAGTGGAAGCCCTATTGCGTTGGGCGCACCCCTTGCGAGGCATGATTTCCCCAACAGATTTCATCCCGGTTGCTGAAAGTAGTGGGCTGATAGTCCCCATAGGCGAGTGGGTGTTGCAAGAAGCATGTCGACAGGGTGCTTTATTGCACGCCAAAGGAAAAAGCTGTACCGTTGCGGTCAATATTTCAGCCATCCAGTTTAAACGCGGAGATTTAGAACAAACGGTCAAAAACGCCCTAAGCGCCTCTGGTTTTGCCCCTTGGTGTTTAGAATTAGAACTAACAGAATCCATTTTAATTCACGACACCGAACATGTTTTTCGCACCGTTCAAAAACTAAAAAATCTCGGCGTAAAACTTTCTATCGATGATTTTGGCACGGGATATTCAAGCTTATCCTACCTCAAGCGCTTCGCTGTTGATAAGTTAAAAATTGATCGCTCTTTTGTAAAAGATGTCACCCACAAAACAGAAAATACCGCCATTGTTAAAGCTATCATCCAAATGGCAAAAAGTCTTAACCTTAAAACTGTAGCCGAAGGGGCTGAAGACAAAGAGACTGTTGCTTTGCTTGAAGCTTGCGGATGCGATGAGGTGCAAGGGTTTTACTTTGCCAAACCCATGCCTTTTTCCGCACTTTTAGAATATTGCACCGTCTTGAAGAAAAAAAACCAAGGGTAGATTATGTGACTAAAACATGACCACTGGAATGTTAACATTAGGTCTTTGTAAAACTTAACCCCCTTAGGAAAAAAGTGATTAGCCAAGCAACATTGCTCCTTAAACAACATTTTTACTGTTTATCCGCCTTGTTGCTGGCTGCCGCTACGCCCGTAGCTATGGCAAATAATAATACCCTCGATGCGACACTGATTCCACTAGAAGAGTTACTTCAGATTAAATACATTCCCGCTAGTCATCTTGCCAACCAAGTAAGCAATGCCGCCTCCGCTGTTTCTGTTGTCACGGCACAAGACATTAAAGAGTATGGCTATAAAACTCTAGAGGAAATCCTTGCTAGCATGCGAGGGCTTCATTTAACTCACGATTATTCTTATAGCTTCCTAGGAGGCAGAGGGCTTAGTAGTCCTGGCGAATACGCCGGACGTATTCTTCTTTTTGTTGATGGCTACCTTCTAAATGATAGCTTTTATGGTCAAGCCTATTTTGCCAACGACGGACTCTTGGATGTTTCGTTGATAGAACGGGTTGAGTTTATCCCTGGAGGCGGTTCTACAGGCTATGGTAACGGCGCACTCCTTGGCGCCATTAACATCATCACCAAAAATGCTCAAGACCTATCAGGTGCCCATCTTGCCTATGGCTACGGAAGTTTTAACTCTCAAGAAAAACGCTTCGCCCTTGGCGAAACCTTTGACAACGGTGTCAACATCCTTCTATCGGCCTCCGTGCTTCATGCCCATCAAGATGACTACCGCCACGACACCATCAAGCAAGAAGGTAGCAAAGAAAAAACAACCCGTTTTTTCCTCAAAGCCGACCATGAAGGGGTTTCACTTACGGCGGCATGGGCGAAGCGTGGCCTACACACCCCTTCGTATACTACCCATGGGATAATTGGTGCCCCTGGTTTCATCAGCGACGAAAGTGCTTTTGTGCGTCTAAAACACGACACCGACTTAAGCCATGCCCTAAAGCTTTCCTCATCCCTATGGTATGGACATTACCAGTACCGCACTATAGATGAAGTGGACCCCACTCTTTATATATGGCACGATGAAACAACTGCAAGATGGCGCGGGGTGGATGTAAAATTGATTGGAACATGGTTTGAAAACCATACCCTCTCTTTTGGAGCCGAGTACCGCCATGACTACCAGTGGGTAAGAAAAGATTTTTACAAGGATGCTTGGTGGAATGAAAGTTACACCGAAACTTTTACGCCAAGAAAAACGTACAGTGGCTATCTTTACGATGATTTTGGGCTCACCCCATTTTTGAAACTAAACTATGGCTTTCGCTATGAAAAAAGCGATATCCCCATGCGTGTACTTAGCCCCCATGCCTCGCTTTCATGGAATGTGCACCAAGAGACCACATTAAAGTTTTCTACTGGCAAGACCCAGCGCCAAACCAATGGGTCTAACCTTGCGCACAAAACACCCGAACAAGTTAAAACTCTTGAACTCGTCTTAGAGCAAGGCTTAGGAAAGGATGCAAAACTCTTAGGCTCACTCTACCAATACACCATTAGCCATATTTACGGCTACAATAAGAGCGACATTCATTCCAAAGGCTTTGAGCTAGAGTTTGAAAAACAGTGGGAAAACAGCACACGCTTGCGCACAAGCTACGCTTGGCAAGAATCTAAAGATGCCTCCTCTAACACCCAAAGACCCAACTCGCCCGCCCATCTTATCAAGCTCAACCTCTCTTTTCCCCTTGTGGAAAAGCACCTTCGCGCAGGATTAGAAACCCGCTACACAAGCAAACGTAGACTGGTGGATACCAGCGAACAAACCTATGCTCCGGCGTACTGGCTTACGAACCTCACTCTCACAACGCACCGCCTTGTGCCAAACCTCGCCACGCGTCTAAAAGTACACAATGTTTTTAACAAGCGGTATGAAAATGTCATCGCTTATCCTTATTTTGATGGGCATCCAACACTACGCGACCAAGGGCGTACTTTTTGGTTAGAAATGGAGTACAGCTTCAAATGAAACAATTTCTCCTTTTCTTTTTTTTATGTACCACTGGTATTTTTGCACAATCCAAAACGGTAGATACCTTGCCAGAATACACCCTCAAGGCGGCCTATGTATACAACTTTGCCCTCCTTGCAGAGTGGCCAAATCAAAAACAAAAAGACGACTTCACTGTTTGCCTCTTTGGGGATTATACATTTAATGATGCCTTTGTGGCGTTAGAACAAAAGCAGATTGAAAAGCAATCTATTAAAATTCGCCAAATCAAAGCCAGAAGCGATCTTTCCTCTTGCCACATCTTGTTTCTCTCAAAACATGAACACAAACACAGCCAAAGCATTTTAAACAGTATCGCCGAAGAGCCCATCCTTACCGTTACAGACGATGAAGATTTGGCGCAAGCACATATTCAAATCCTACAGCACAACGAACGTTTGGTTTTTTCCATCAACCTTGGCACCCTCCAAAAATCAAACCTTACCCTCAGCTCACGCTTGCTTCGACTTGCCAAAAAGGTAACCCCCTGATGCCCTTGATTGAAAAATTTTTGGAAAACAAATCTATTCACCAAAAACTCATCTATTCCAACGTTTTAAGCATCGCGCTAGCGGTACTTATGATTGCGTCCATCATGTTTGTCAACCAATACATCTCCATCAAAAGCGCCATCCTTCAAGAGATTCACACACAAACAGATATCATGCGCGATGCTTCCGCTGCTGCTGTTGCCTTTGAAGACAAGGCGGCGGCGATAGAAACCCTTGGGGCACTCAGAAGTGCTAGCAACATCCTCGAAGCGCACCTTCTTTTGACGGATGGCACAGTTTTAGCTTCCTATGCCAAGGACTCTAGCTCTCCAAAAAAAAATAACTTTGCTAAAAAATACACAAGCAAAGGGGTTGAAGAGGTTACCCTTGGAGCTATTCTCATAGGTAAACCCATTTTTTTGCGCCAAAACCTTGTTGGAACAATTTACATCATAGGAAATCTGCAAAGTTTTTACGTACGACTGGGGTGGTATGTTGCAGCAACGCTTGTGGCGACAGGGATTGCTTTTTTACTGGCGAAATTGCTTGCGGGGCGCATTAGCCAAAGCATCACAGGCCCCCTAGACCGCCTCCTTAGAGCCACCAAGCAAATTACAACAGAAAACGATTACACAACACAACTAGACATTGGCACCAACGACGAAGTGGGGCATCTCTCTCAGGCTTTTGGCGAAATGGTGTCTGAGATTAAAAAACGCGACCTTAGCCTTCAACAGTTGGCTTATTATGACCGCGTTACAGGACTTCCCAACCGCCATTACTTTGAAGAACGCATCACCCAAGCCATTGAAAATGCTCAGCGCTATGGAACCTATTGTTATTTGATGATAATTGACTTGGATGATTTTAAGATTGTCAACGACACCCTTGGGCACTCCATGGGCGACTTGCTTTTGCATAGCGTCAGCGAAAAACTCAAACACACGCTGCGCAACAATGACAACGTTTTTCGCATTGGCGGGGACGAGTTCGCCATCATTGTCGAAAACCTCGACAAACACCCAGCCATTAGCAATGTTGCCAAAAAAATCATTCGCGCCCTCTCCTGCCCCATCCCCCTAGGTGAAACCTCCGTGCACATAGGAGCCAGCATTGGCATTAGCCAGTATCCCGCCCTCGCCCAAAACAAATCCACGCTCATTAGCACAGCAGACGCAGCAATGTATGTGGCAAAAACCCAAGGAAAAAACAACTACAAACTCTATACTTCCAAGTAGCCTTACATGTAAGGGTCTTTACATGTAAGGGTCTTTTTGCCTCCAATGGAGTTTTTTGTTCTCCAATACCCCACCACCGCTAACACCACCATCCCAAGGGCAATGGCAGGGACAAAGGTGGGAATAGGCACAGGGTCACCTGCGGCATAAGAGTGCATGCCTGAGAGGTAGAAGTTCACCCCAAAGTAGGTCATGATGACCGACCAATAAGCAAACATGGAAGCTACGGCAAAGACATACTGGGAATTAAGCCCAGGTACATAACGCAAGTGACCAATGGTGGCATACACTAAAACAGTCACCAAGGTCCAGGTTTCTTTAGCATCCCATCCCCAGTACCTTCCCCAAGACTCATTAGCCCACACTCCTCCTAAGAAGTTTCCTACAATGAGTAAGCTTAAGCCTAGGGTCATGGCCATTTCATTAATCTTGGTGGCTTCTTGGATGTTAGCATCAATCTCCCTACTCCTTGCATCCTCACGTTTGGGATTACGCAAGAGGAGCAGAAGAAGGGTAAAGGCACCCAAAAGGGCACACAAGCCTAAGAACCCGTAACTGGCT
>NZ_JCAHZR010000008.1:0-125331 GCF_059415125.1 Sulfurospirillum sp. HTRB-L1 | reverse complement strand
GGCGTTTTACGTGCTTTACTCTACTTTTTTTCACCTGAAGAACCCCTAAAATTTCGCCAACGAAACGTTCAGCTTCCCAAAACTTCGGGCTTTTGTTAAACTTAAACTCCGCTTTATCCAAGTGCTTCTCGCGTCAAGCCCTCATAGGGCGCGTCTTCACAGATGCACCGCTTGAGGCGATTCACCTCGCGTCGGATGACTTGCCGCCACGTGAGGTATTGTTCGCCGATGCGCACTTGCTCCGTCATCTTCCCGATGATGCGCATCTCAATTTTTTGCACCGCTTCGTTACTAAAACGAATCCGCCCCGCGTCGGTTTTGAAATCTCGCGCCGTAATCTCGCGCTTGTTGAGCATGGCAAACAGTATCGGGTCGCCAAGTAGCGGCTTAAACACCTCCGCCACGTCCAAGTGCAAGCTCAAGCTCCGATAGTTTGGCTCGTGCAAAAACCCGATGCGCGGGTCCAACTCGGTCTTGTAAATCTCGCTGAGACACACATTGTAAATCCGCGTGTTCATGTAGGAGATAAAACTGTTGAGCTTGTCCGCAGGCGGCCGCTTGGAGCGCACGGTAAATTTAAAACTCCGCCCGTCAGTGATGATGCGGTTCCACTGCTCATAGTACGCCTTTTGAAACGCCCCCTCCGCAGCCAACACTCCGCCCAAATCCTGTGCTTTTTCCAACGCCTCCACATGCGCCCCCGCCTCAAAACCCGTCTCATAACGCTGGCAATTGTGTGCAGCATTCAAAAAGTGCGCCCGCGTAATCTCCCGCGCAATGTAGAGCCGCTTGATGGGCGTGTCAAACGTGCGCACTTGTTGAAGCAACACAAAACCGCTTTTATTCACGGAGTTCGATGAACTAGGGAAAAAATTACCCCGAAAACTCTGATACGGACTAAACACGTGCACAAGGACATTGTGTTGCGCCAAAAACGCCAACGTGTACGAATCCACATCCACTTTGCCTAGCACATAGAGCTCGTCTATGCCATTGATGGGCAAGATTTTCGTCCCCACCACTGCGCCATCCTCGTCGTAACGGTCAAAATAGAGGTTGTTATCCTGCCGACGCAACCGCCCAGGATTTAAGATAAAATGGCTTCGGTCTTGCTTTTGCATCGCGCCTCCTAGCTAAATAGCGGCCTGTTTTTGTCTTGGCCGATGACCAAGCGCTTAGTGTAGCGCTGGGATTCGAGCACGTAGATGACAATCGAATCAAGCTCATCCTCGCACGCCTTTTTGAGTTGCCCCTCCAACGCCTTAAACTCGCTAGGCCGAAGTTCCCCCTCGTACACCGAATACTGCACGCGCGGCAAGTACTTTTCCACCGCCTTGCGGATGCGACGGCTATTGTCTTTGTCCTTAAGCTCACGGTTTTGAATGTCATAAAACAAAATCACATACATGCCCCCTCCTTACCAACAATAAGTCCGATACGCACACTTACCGCACACATTCTGACGCACAGGTGGCGGTGGCGTGGGCGCGTTGATGAGCGCAGCGATAGCCTCTAGAGTGCGGGCCATGTGAGCCATAGTTTCGGGCGTATCTTCAACCAAAAGCGTCTGCTTTTTGCACACAACCTTACCTTGAACTTTTTTGAGCTTTAGGCCAGTTTTGAGCACATACATGTAAAAGAGCAGTTGCGCCTTGGCCGCAGCGGGGTTTTTGAGGGTTTTTTTGTACTCGGTGATGCAATAATGCCCCCGCTCTTTGGAGAGTTTGTCAAAATGCAAATGGGCAAAAGGAAACTCCTGCAAACGCGCCTCCTTAAGCTCCGCCAAGGTCTTCCCCATGAGCACATTCTCATCCTCTTGATCAGCGTGAATATGATGCCCATACAACCACGCCTCACGCACGCACGTCGCATAATAATTCACTAGCGTCCCCGTGATAAGCTCAGGGGTAAACATGGCGTTCCAAGCGCGATGTTTTGAGTGTCTTTTTGTCGCAAACGCCCAATAAACCCGCTACTATACCGCTCAATTTCTCCAAGGCACGTAATCTTTTTTTGCGCTTTGCTTTGAGCAATATGGATTTATGAACTGTTTTATTCAAAGCCATAATCCCAATACTCCCCATTCCACCCTTCTCTTGCATGGTATTGTCCTGATTCTTTGATTTTATAAAATTCACACACTTTCAGTTCAGTAAAATCAAGATAGCGCTTTGAGTCCATAAAAAGTGGCAATTGGCTTGCTTCACTGTCCCTCACATCAATAATAAAACGCGATATCTTTTTTTCAATCTGCTTAAGTTGAAGTTTTATGGTAAGTTTCTCTTCAAGAAAATCAGCCTCTTGATAGCTTTGCAAAAGCCTTTCTTTGCGCGTGCGGTATTCTTCCCACAACCCCTTACGCACCTCAATAAATACAGGAGAAAGGTTGGGTATCTTTTTCATAAAATGCTCATTAAAGATTTCAAATGCACTCTCAAATTCCAAAGATTCCATTCGCCTGAACAGCCCCGACTCTCCCGTGCGTTCTGAGGCAATATCAAAATAAATTCGAATGTGTTCTAAAATATCCACTTCAAGCAATGGTTTGTTTAAAATACATTGCTTCACTTCCTCTCTCAACATATCCTTGTCGTGGTAAGGAGACTTTCTACCCGGAATATCAAAAACAAATAAGCGGCATAGCCCCTTTAAATTTTCTCGATTGATGCGCCCTGCTGTTTGGATTATACTACCAAAAGGGGCGAACTCCCGAAAGCCTAAATCAAAATCTACATCAACTCCTGCTTCAACCATTTGTGTAGAAATCAATACAATTTTTTTGTATTTTAATTTTCTACGTATTTCACGAATCATGCATTTGCGGTGAAATGGGGTAAGATGTGTCGTGAGAAGATAAATATCTTCTTTGCAATACCCTTGCGCAACAAGCTCCAGCCTCACGCCATCATAAACAGATTTGGCAAATTTTTTCGTATTGACCACGCAAAGTACCGAATGATTTGGGGCGTATCGAACAACCCGTCGAACCAATTTTTCCTCGCTATCTATGGCATGGTTTAATGTGATTTTATAACGCCTATTCTGACTATAATATTCTTCTGGATTAAGCAGCTTGTCCGTCCAAAGTCTAGAATCTTCTTCACGCAAAACGCCTTTAATAGCTGGTATGGTTGCTGACATTAAAATAAAATGAATATTAAAGTTCTTGGCGAGATAAACAAAGATTTTAGTGATGTCTTTTAGCAAAAATCTAGGAATCGCTTGCACCTCGTCAAGAATCACAATACTATCCCGCAATACCCAAAATTTTGTCAAATCACGGTTTTTGTTTGAAAAAATTGCATAAAAGAGCTGATTAAATGTTGTCACAACGACACCATCAAATGCCCATGTAGAGGAAAGATAATCATTTTTTTGCAATTTTTGCTCTTCTTCACCGTTTACTTCATGAGGTTTTTGAGGTGTTAAATGGTGATATTTGAGCAAAGTCCTTCCATCAATCACTTTTGCATATTCACGATGTGTTTGTTCAATAATCGACGTAAAAGGAAGTGCTGTAATGATTTTATTTTTATTTTTCTCGCAAGCAATCGTTAGAGCCAACTGAAGTGCTGCAAAAGTTTTACCGATACCCGTAGGTGCCTCAAGCACAAAAATATATTTATCTTTGTGCTCTTGATAATTTGCAAGAATTTCGCGCTGTGCTCTTCCGCGGTCAATTTTGGAGCCTTTGCTCATTTTTTCCAAAATACCATCAAGTTTTTTAAGCGCCTCAGATGGATTAAAAACATCTTCTTTTCTGTAGGCTTCTTTAAAAATTGCTTCATATTTATCTGCAAAAACAAGTCTCGAAAAACGTTCTTTGACTAAAAAATACGTGTGAATGTTCATGAGTGGCGTAAAATCTTCAAAAGAAAAAAATGAATCTAAAAAATCTTCTTTATTATCTTCGAGCATAGATAGCCCACTACGCAATTTAATAGTTTCAATCCTTTGAGCATCTAAACGCGCAAATCCACCATGAAATAAATCATTCACCATCTTTTTAAAGTCTTCCAAATTAGCATGGTGCTTTAAAATAGTTAAAAAATTTGCCAACGTCTGTTCATCCATAGCATCTACAGTAAAGAAATAAAGATACGCCCCTTCGATAGCATGGGTTGTTTTCATGCGCGCGGGATGACTTGGGTCAATATAACACTGAAACTCCTTGCTTAATTTCCCAAGATCATGGAAGAGCGCGCACGTTTTATGGTAAACATCCTCAAAACTTTCAACGATATTGCCAACGTGACGAACATAAGCATAATCTGGATGTGAAAAATATTCGCTTGATATTTCAGATAAATTCACACCAAAACTCACCTAGGTCTGTTGATAGCTTGACAACAGAAACATCATTTTTCATCTTAAGTGGCTTATTGCTCACAACAATGTGGCGATAGTCACGATATTGACGTTCACCATAGCTACTACAAGCTAGCTTCATAGAACCATAGTGCTGATTGGGCTGAAAATCAATGCATTCAATCTGCGTTGTAAAAGAATCCACCCTATCACTTCTAAGCATCTCAACATTACATTCAAGCAAGGAAAAATTGGCAGCAAACTCGCTATTCCCCATATATAGAGGGAAAACACTGTAGTGATTCGCCATATGTTCCCGCAACTGCGCTTCGTGCTTAAAATTATCAACAGCAATAAGGTAGCTTGGGTTAATCAAAAGTTCGCGAAAAGTTGGCTTGGCTCCTTTTTTAAATCCCTCTTGATACAACTTAAGTAAGGTATTTTTTGCATTTTTATTTCGAAATTTTTGCATTTCATCTAGTTTTGTTGCAGCACTTTTAGTGTAGTCATTAATATAGTTTTGCACAAAACTCTGCTTTCGAATGGGCTGCAGCAAAACAACCGAATAGCCAAAATCAAAATACTCTTCATCAGAAAATATCTCTTCCGAGGTTTTACCCAAAACAGCCCCCATTGTACCGCCAATAGCTGTTTTGGGGGGCAGTGAGAAGGTAATGTTCTGGCTAATCCCAAGAGGATCCTTAAAGGCCCCAAAGCGAGACCAAAATCTAAAAACAATCATTGCCTTGCCTTAGCTTTGTGTAGCAAACGCCACATCATCAACAATCCGAACATTCTTAATTTCTTTGAGAATGTCAAGATATTCTTCCATGGTTACGTCATAAACTACCAACACTTCATCAATAAAAGACTCTGCCTGATTTATCGCACGAATAAGCTTTGAAAAATCAATATCAGCATCACCTTTTACGGCACTACGCACCATTTTGCTCTCAGCGGTCTTTAAAGAAAGCAGCTCATCAAGCAAGCCAATAAAATATTTGCTCTCTTCTTTATATTTAATGCGAATTAGCAAGCGTGGTTTTTGTCCCATTTTGCTACGCGTATTTAGAAACTTTGTACCATACCAAAGTGAATTAAGCATATGCGCAACATCTTCTTCCGTAGTTTGGCACTGCAAGGCATTATTAGCATTAACGGTACCGTACATAGCAAAAAGCGCGTAGGGCAAGTAGTTGTCTACACGAAAAGTTTTTTTAAACTTAACATCATCCTCTTCCTTGTTTGGCTTGGTGGCAAAAGCACCTGTACCGGCCTTAAGAACTGTTTCAGTCTCATTAAGGGATTTGGTCCAACTAAATTGCACCGCCCCTACAAGCTGTAGTCCGCTCTTGGGCGCGACTCCTCCAAAAAGTCGATTATCGATGCAACTTAAAAAAACTTCTTTTTCTGCTTTGCCTTTATTCCCTTCGCGCGCCTTAAGCAAATCAAACATTCGCTCTGCCGTCACAGTCTCTTCGTTATCGTGAGCAAGAATCACTTCATTATTAATAAAAATTTCCTCACCCATATTTTTGCGATACTGAAGGTCATCGCGAATCGTACGCTTAATGCGAACATCACTAACAATGGCCCTTTCATCCACCTCATCAAAACGCGGTGCATTGTCCGCTGCCATGTCACCATTAGGGTTACACATGCTAGCATCCCATAAAAATAAAATCTCTTGATTAGTCACAGCATTACTCATCTTTTACTCCTTTGGTTGTTTCGTTTTGATCTTGGTATGTTTTATAGTCGTCAAACCCACAAATGAAGGCATAACTAATTTTAGCGTTAGAAACACCGCGCACCGCACCATAAGGAGTGCTGTGAGCAAGCTTTCGCACTGCGGAGTCATCACGAATTTTAAGCTTAAGTTTTTGCTCAAACTCAAATGCTTTTTCAAAAATTCGATCGAGGTTTTTTGCATTAATTAATTGATTAGACAACCATTGCTTAAACGTTGTATTTCCTTTGCTGACTTCAGATTTAAAAGAACTCTGAATAACTGCTCTAGCATATGCTCCAACATAATACGCACGGGCAATAATAGCTGTTGAAAAAAACGCCACCTCTTCTTCTTTTTTTCTTTTCAACAAAAATGACTCAAATCCCATACTACCTCCTTAATTTGTTATGACGCTTCAAAAAGTCTAATACCTTTTGCTCCTTTAGAGCATACCACTCGCTATGCTCTATCCACTCTTTTGTTCCCTTGTCTGTAATCCGTTTTTTTCCTTTATAATCATACTCACGATGATGCATGAAATACTCATACAACGCCTCATAAGAAATTGCTATTGGCTCTAACAAAAGTTTGGCTAGCCTGATGCGCTCCTGATAAACCGTATTAATATGTTTCTTCTTGCTATCATGCGACTGAAGCGTCAGTCTTAATTCATCGCGATTAAAATAATCTTGCAAATAAAGCACTCTAGGATCCAATCCTTTGAGCGCCACCTTGTCGCTGATTTTTGACTCATCCATGTCGCGACTGACCCCAGCTATAGTGCTAGGTAAAATTTCTTCGATGCTTCCTTGAATGCTAAATGATTTATCAGTGGGACTAAATGTAATAAAAAAGATATCGAGCGTCAAGGCTACATGCTTCTGAATTGCCTTAGTTTCTATATTAAATGTCTCAACCATCCCAGTATTAAGTTGCGCTTGAATCTCTTTAAGTCTATGCTCCTCATTCTCCCTATCCGCCGAGAATAAAGACTTAACAGGCTTCTTATTTTTTTGTTTCTTAAGCCCTTCTAGTGTTTTTTTAATTTTATCTTCCGCCTCTTTAAGCACATCAATTTTTTTACGCTCATTTTCTTTGCTTTCCTTAAGAAGCATTAATACATTACGTAGTTCTTCTCTACTCTCAATCACTAAAGAGGGGATAATAATATACTGCAACCCATTGTAGCGGTAGAGTAAATTTTCATAAACAAATTGCCATCCAAATCGAATAGCCTTCGCACTTTCTTGGGAAAGAGGTAAATGCTTAGGCATGCGATGCTTTAAGCTATCGTGATAGTTATCCATCGTAAAAATTTTGATATTAGGGTTAAAACCAATCTGCCCGCACTCCTTGCCCGTCATGGCATCCAGCCCCACTTCGAGAATATTATGAGGTGTGCAAGGATTGTGATAATAATATTCCCAAATCTCTGGCATTAGCTCATAAATCGTCTTGCCTTGATAGGTAACAATCATAAAGTAATCGGCTTTTTCAAAAAAAGAAAGTTTTTCAAGAAGCCCTTCATCGTCAAATGCTAAAGCCATATTTTGAAGCATTTGAGCATGTTTTTCGCTGACATAAGTTGAGACATTATTTAACGTATTGACAAGTAGTTTATATTTTCCCTTGAATTTACCTTTCTCATGCTTGCACGGAGTATCTTTTTCAAAGAAAATATTTGGATAGAGATAGTAAATCCCCTCCCCAGAACCACCTGTTTTTTGAGTATAAAAACATCGTTCTGATGCAATAGCATGTTGCCTTATCGCGTATTGAAATTTTTCATCAAAATCTATTACAATAAAATTTGCATCTTTTTCATGGCGTAACCGCACCATAGACGACACGTCTTTTTCTGTCAATGCACTACCGATGCAATACAGCTTATACGCTAAGCTCACTTTTGCTCCTTTTTGTTACCTGTTTTCTTATACAAAAAAGATAGTTTTTCAACGACCTCCATCTGTCCGCCCTTCATAAAATCTTGCGGAACAAACACTTCACTAATCTTTGCCATTTCAAAACTCATCCAGCCTATAGCCTCAAGAATATTTTGACGCATCAACAGTGAATCATATTTCACAATAGGCTCATAATGAAAAATTCGATTGCGAAATTTCCGCACATTATCGATATGTGTTCCCACTTGTTTAATTGCCTGATCAACAAAAAGACTGTTTGGCGCAAGAGGAAAAACTTCATGAAAAATCTTTCGCCACATATGTTGATAAGATGGATGATTCGCAAGCATTAATTCTACCCAAAAGCCAAAATTTAATTCCGCAACAATTTTTCCATCAGAGATCCTTCCAGCTTGCTGCGTCAACGTGTGATTTACACCGCAAAGCATTTTCCAACACTTGCTCGAATGAAACTCTTTTTTAGAAAAATAACGATTTCGCACATCTGTCTCGTGAAGATAAAAAAGTGGTATTGAAGATTGAGTGCAAGCATTGTATATATGATTACGAAGTGTAACTTCTAAATTTTGCAATAAAAGATAAAACTGTTGCGCAAGTAGTGCATTCCATAAATATGCACCTACATCAACGCGCCAATCATCCCCCTGACGATATGTCAATAGTCTCTCGCGGGAGATGGCATTTTGTATTTGGCTAGCAGTATTTTGATGCCCCATAAAAATCCTTTACTTTACCTTTATTGCATGCTATAATACGCTCGATAAGCCCCGTGGTTCACCCGAAGTTTAGTAGGGATTGCCTCTCCCGCTTTATGCGGTGACGATGCCCGGGGCATTGATTTTCTCACTTTCCCGCCACTTCCAAAAACCCGACCCCAGCGTTCATGCACCCACTCCCCACACCCGTATCTAACATCACATTGATGAGTTCAGGCGTTGCTTCTATTTCCCAACGTGCGGGCCAAGCCTTGATGGGGCTTTGATTGTTCCCGTAGTAAAAATGGCGCGGCTTGTCCAGCTGCTGCCATTTTAACGCCATCTCAAACGGCCCCTCGTACGCCTTACATGTAAGAGCCTCAAACCGCTCTAACGCGTTGCGTTTTAGCATTTCTAAGTGTCTGCTATCTTGCGGTTCGAGGTAGATTTTATGCCCCAAAAGCCCCTGAACTGCGCATGCAACGCACCCTTTTAACTGCACCTTTGGAGCCTCTACGCGGTGCTCCTCCACTGCCACACTGGTGTCCACAAGGTGAATCTCACCTAGCTTCAGCCCCTCTCTTAGAACCGCTAGCGCTACTTTTTCTTCCAACGCTCGCTCATGCGCACGAAAACGAATCTCAAGCACGCCTTGGCGCAAACTAAAATCAAAATTCATCCGCTTAAACACTTTGCCACTTGCATGTTTTAACCCTTCGTGCTCACGCGGGGGGACATGGTGGTAAATATAACTTTGGATGAGTCTTGAAAGGGCCTTAGCCACAGGAAGATTAGAGGTAGGGATACGAGAATGGATGCGTAACATAATACTCCTTTGAAACAAAGCTTACCGCTTTTAGACTAAAAAGATATTAAATATTTCAAAATGAAAACTTCCCAAATCATGCTACAATCCCACCCATGAAATCTTCCCTTCCCCATGCCCTTCATCACGCCTTGCACGCATGGTACGCCACCCACGGGCGGCATGATTTGCCGTGGCGCCATACGCGCAATCCCTACAAGATTTACCTTAGTGAAACCATGCTCCAACAAACCCAAGTGGCCACCGTTTTGGCGCGTTTTTACGACCCGTTTTTAGCGCGTTTTCCTAGCCTCTCTTCCCTAGCAAACGCACCTCTTGAAGCCGTTCTTGAGCAGTGGCAGGGGCTTGGGTATTACACTAGAGCGCGCAACCTGCACGCCTGTGCTCTTACATGTAAAGGGGTTTTGCCAAGCTCCTCCGAGGCACTCCAAGCTTTGCCAGGCATCGGTAAAACCACAGCCCATGCTATTTTATGTTTTGCTTACAGGCAGCCTTTTCCCATCCTAGAAGCCAATGTCAAACGCATCCTCGCCCGCCTAAATGCCCTTGAAACCCCCAATGACAAGACACTTTGGGAGCACGCGTGGGCACTCCTTGACCACCAAAATCCATTTGACTACAACCAAGCATTGATGGACCTTGGCGCACTGGTCTGCACCGCCAAAAACCCTTCTTGCGCCACCTGTCCGCTTTCCTTTACATGTAAGGGCATCCACGCGCCCACGCGCTTTCCCGCGCCAAAAACCAAAAAAACCATCCCCCATCACCACCGTTTCGCCCTTGTTTTGCGCCAAGGCGACACCCTTGGACTCACCCAACACACGGAGCGTTTTTTGCACGGATTGTGGGCTTTTCCCCAGTCTGACACCCCTCCGCAAGGCCACCACTTAGGCGTCGTGACACACACCTACAGCCACTTCAAACTCACCCTAGACGTCTTTACATGTAAGGCGCCCACAGAAGGCATAACATGGTTTTCCAAGGAAGCCCTTGCCTCCTTGCCGCTCTCTTCCCTTGAGCGCAAAATTCTCACTTTGGCAGGTTTTTAATCAGCCTTTTAGGGCCTTTCGTGGTACAATCTTCCCATGAAAACCTTAATTTTTTCCGATATGGACGGCACCTTATTAGACCATGAAACCTACGATTTTTCTCCCGCGTTATCGCTGATTTTGACCTTACAAACCCAGCGCATTCCCCTCATTCTCACCACCAGCAAAACCAAAGCCGAAGTGCTCTGGTGGCAAGAAAAATTTGGCCTCCACGCGCCTTTCATCTGCGAAAATGGCTCGGCCATCTACGTTCCCGAGGGCTATGACGCGCTCACCCTTCCCACTTACCCCGCCAAAGACGGATGGCATTGCATTGTGCTAGGCAAACCCTACCCTTTCATCTGTGCCTACCTTTCTACCGTCACAAACAAATACGGCATTCGCGACTTTAGCGCCATGGACATCGCCGCTATCGCACGCCACACAGGGCTAGATGAAACACAAGCGCGGCTTGCTAAAGCGCGCGAATTTAGCGAACCTTTTTTGATGGAAGAGCCAGATTTGGTGGCGGTTTTACGCGAAGAAGCACGGCTTTATGGCCTCTCCATCATTGAAGGCGGGCGCTTTTTCCACTGTTTGGGCCATGGCGCAGACAAAGGCGCGGCCTTGCAATTGCTCACAGCCCTATACCGTCGCCACGGCCACGAAGTGCGCACCATCGCCCTAGGCGATAGCCCCAACGACCTCCCCATGCTGCGCGTCGCCCACACCCCCATCCTCATCCCTAACCCTTCGCGCGCACCCTTTTTGTGCGAAAACTGTACCCCCTTGCACGCGCCTCACGCTGGCCCCTTGGGTTGGACAAGCGCACTCAGGGAAGTTTTATGCCTTTAGCCCACGACGCCCACGCCATATTTGGGGCGAGTTTAAATGCTATTTTGCCTGCCAACACCCTGCCTGAAACCCTTTTTTTAGAAAATAATGCCTTACATGTAAAGGACGGGCGTTACCCGCTAAAACCCACTGGGCGGCTCTTTTGTTTTGGTTCAGGTAAGGCCGCCCACACCATGGCCCAAGCGCTTTATGGGGTGTTGGGCCCCCGCTTGCACGGCGGACTCATCGTTTCACCAAGCGGCGGGGAGCCCATCGGCCCCATAGAACACTACAAAGGCACCCATCCCATCCCCGATGCCCACAGCCTCGCTTCTGGCCAAGCTTTGCTTGATGCCATGAGTGCCTTGGGCGAAGAGGATTTTTACCTTTACCTTCTCTCCGGAGGCAGTTCGGCGTTGGTTGAAGCGTTGCATGAGGGCATAAGCTTGGAGGATTTGCAAGCAACCACCCACGTTTTACTCTCTCACAACCTGCCCATCACCATCATCAATGCGGTGCGTAAGCGCCTTTCGCGCATCAAAGGCGGAGGGCTTAGCGGGAGTTGTCCCGCCCAAGGGGTCGTACTTGTAATCTCTGACGTAATTGGCGATGACCTAGGCACCATCGGCTCCGCACCGCTCATGGCGTGCGAATCCGATGTACCCGTACTCCCCGAAGCCATCCTAAACGCCTTGCCCTCATCCGTGCAAGCGTGTCTTGCAACACCTTTGGCGCCAAAGCATACCGCGACGCCGCCCCACCACCTCATCGCCACCAATCACCTCGCCCTTGAAGCGGCGGCGGCCAAAGCCCTAAGCCTTGGCTACACGCCACGCATCGTAAGCGAAAGCCTTGAAGGATTAGCCCAAGAGGTTGCCGCGCGCATTTACGCGGACATCACCGCAGCCCCCTCTAAAACCTGCTTGCTTTATGGGGGTGAGCCTACGGTGACCCTCACAGGCGATGGACAAGGGGGTAGAAACCAACAGGTGGTGCTTTACTTTTTAACCCACCTCACCCCAGACGCACCCGTCGCCTTGCTAAGTGGCGGTACCGATGGAGTGGATGGCAACAGCCCTGCTGCGGGTGCTTTTGGGGACAATAGCGTGCGCTCACGTGCCCAGCAACGTGGCCTAGACATGCACGCACATCTCCTTACATGTAACGCTTATGCGTTCTTTGAACAAACCCAAAGTGCCCTCATTACCGGCCCCACAGGCACCAATGTCATGGACATTCTCATCGCCCTCAAGGAGTAAACAATGGCAGATTTTTACCAAAACGGCACCATCACCACCTTGCAAAAACTTGGAGGTCGCTCCCTTGCCTCCCTCGAGGAAGAGTTGAACCACTTCGCCAAGTACCATGGTATGGTTCTTTTGTTGCCCGCCTTGTACAGCGAATTTAGCACGCCGGCCATGGAAACCATCTTGGAAGAGTTGCGGCATGTGACCTACTTGAAAAAAATCATCCTAGGGCTTGATTGTGCCAATGCCGCGCAATTTGCCGATGTGAAAGCGCGCATGGCACACCTGAGCGTCCCTGTGGATGTGGTGTGGAACGATGGCCCGCGCGTTCAAGCCCTCTATGCAACCCTTAAACGCGAGGGGTTTCACGGCCTTGACATCCCCGGAAAAGGGCGTAACGTGTGGACCATGATAGGCTATGGCATGACCGACAAAGACAATTACGCCTTTGCGTTGCACGATTGCGACATTGTAAATTATTCCCGCGAAGTGGTCGCCAGACTCTTTTACCCCATCATCCACCCCGCACTGGATTTGGAGTTCAACAAAGGCTACTACGCCAGAGTCACAGACCGCCTTCATGGGCGCGCCACACGGCTTTTTCTGACACCCTTTCTTGCTTCCATTGAAAAAACCCTAGGCCCGCACAATTATTTGGAATACCTCAAAAGCTTTCGCTACATCCTCTCGGGAGAATTTGCCTTCATCCGCTCCCTTGCGCGAGGTATTCGCATCTCACCCACGTGGGGGCTAGAAGTGGCAACGCTAAGCGAAGTCTTTGACAACACCTCCTCCAAGCGCATTTGCCAAAGTGAAATCATGGAAACCTATGAGCACAAACACCAAGCCCTAGGCACCAAAGAAAGCGGCGATGGCGTTGTCAAAATGGCCAATGAAATCGCTCAAGTCATTTTTAGAACCCTTGCCCAAAAAGGGATGGTTTTTACCGAGGCGACCTTTCAAACCATCATCGCGGCGTATTTTCTCGAATCCCGCAATACCATCTTAAAATACAACGCCCTCTCCAAACTCAACGGCCTCACCTACGTGCGCGAAGAAGAGATTAGCGCAGTGGAAGCCTTTGAACACTCCCTCAAAGAGGCGGCACGTGTTTTTTTAAAAGACCCCATGGGCATTCCCATGCTTTCAGCCTGGATTACGGTGCGCTCGGTTTTGCCTGATTTTTCTGAGCAATTTGCAGAAGCCGTGCATGCAGACAACGCAGAATAACCTCGCCTCCATCCACACGCGTCTTTTGCGGCTGTACGGCAAAGAAGACTCCGCCCACGCGCTTCTTGCTTGGAAAAAATGCATAGAACACTACCGCGCACGCATCACGCCGCACCCCCACACGCCCAGCCACCGTGATTGCATTTTGATTTGCTATGGCGATAGCGTGAGCGCCCCAGATGAAGCCCCTTTAGCAAGCCTAAAAGGCTTTATGGATGCCCACTTGCGGCCCTTGTTTCAAGCAGTGCATTTGTTGCCCTTTTTTCCCTACTCTTCTGATGATGGATTTTCCATCATCGACTACACCGCCGTCTCGCCGCGCATGGGAACGTGGGAAGACATCAGCGCCCTGCAAGAGCATTTTCATTTGATGGTCGATGGAGTCATTAACCACATTTCACGGCACTCTTCTTGGTTTCAAGGCTACCTTGCGGATGCGGAAGAGTTTAAGGATTTTTTCATCGCCTTGCCGCCTGAAACAGACCTTAGCCACGTAGTACGCCCGCGCACCTCGCCCTTGCTCACCCCCTTTGTGGACCACGCCGGCAAAACCCGCCACATTTGGACCACCTTTAGTGCCGACCAAGTGGACTTAAATTTCGCCTCATGGCGGGTGCTTTTGGCTGTTTTAGATGCGTTATTGTTTTATGTGGAAAAGGGAGCTACCCTCATTCGCCTTGATGCCATCGCCTTTGTGTGGAAACAACTGGGTACCTCTTGTGTGCATTTGCCTCAAACCCACGAGGTGATTCAATTTTTACGCGAATCCATCCACTGCGTCGACCCCCACGTACGCATCATCACCGAGACCAACGTGCCCCACACCGAAAATATCTCTTACTTTGGCAGCGGGGAAGACGAAGCCCAAATGGTCTACAACTTTGCCCTCCCGCCCCTCATCGCCCACGCCATCTTAACCCAACATGCCCACGCCTTGCAGTTTTGGGCGCATGGATTAAAACTCCCTAACGATAAGGTCTGTTTTTTTAACTTCACAGCTAGCCATGATGGCATCGGTTTGCGCCCTGTGCAAGAGATTCTAACCCACGAAGAAATCACCCAACTCCTCCTTACATGTAAAGCCCACGGCGGAGAAGTTTCTTACCGAGAACAAGAAGGAAAAGAGGAGCCGTATGAGCTGAACTGCACCTATTTTGACCTCCTTTGCTCGCCCGAACTTCCCATGAAAACGCGCATTGAGCGGTTTTTGCTCTCCCAAGCCATCATGCTAGCAATGCCTGGCATCCCAGGGGTTTACTTTAGTTCGTTATTTGGCGTGGAAAATTACCACGATGGGTTCAAGCACACGGGCATTGCGCGTACCCTCAACCGCGAAAAATTTAACCGCGACCACCTCCAAAGCCTCATAGAAAACCAAAGTAGCAAGGAATCCGAGGTTTTTAAAACCTACCAAACCCTCTTGCAGCTGCGACGTCAAGAGGTAGCATTTCACCCTTTTGGGGACTTTACATGTATGCCCTTACACCCCCAAGTTTTTGCTATCAAACGCCATTTTGGCAACGAAACCCTTTTAGCGCTACACAACCTTAGCCTAGACGCTGTGCAGTTTGAATTGCCTCCTGAATTTTCCCACGCCAAAGAGCTTTTACAAAACCGCATCCTCCACGGCGCACTCAGCACCCTAGCCCCCAGCCAAATCGCTTGGCTTAAACGCGCTTAACCCAAAATGCGCTAGAATGCGCTAAATCAACAAAGGACAGTTTATGATTCAAAAATGCCTTTTTCCTGCTGCAGGTTATGGCACACGTTTTTTGCCTGCCACCAAGGCCCTCCCCAAAGAAATGCTTCCCATTCTCACCAAACCCCTCATCCATTTTGGCGTCGAAGAAGCGCTAGAAGCTGGCATGGACACGATGGCTATCATCACAGGGCGCGGTAAGCGCGCGCTGGAAGATTATTTTGACATCAGCTACGAACTCGAACACCAAATCAAAGGCACCAACAAGGAACATTTGTTGGACGAAACCCGTGATCTCATGAACCGTTGCACCTTTGCCTATGCCCGCCAAAACGAAATGAAGGGCTTGGGAGACGCCATCTTAAAAGGCCGACCGCTCATTGGCGATGAAGCCTTTGGCGTGGTCTTGGCCGATGACTTGTGCATCAACGAAGGGGGCGAGGGTGTCATGTCCCAAATGGTACGCATGTATGAAAAATACCGCTGCTGCATCGTTGCGGTGATGGAAGTGCCCGAGGAAGAGACCGACAAATACGGCATCATCGAAGGCAACGTCATCGAAAAAAACTTGTTGATGGTTTCTAACATGGTCGAAAAACCTGCCCTTGGTACAGCCCCTTCCAAGCTTGCTATCATCGGTCGCTACATCCTCACGCCTGATATTTTTGACATCATTGAGGGCACAAGCCCGGGCAAAAATGGGGAAGTACAAATCACCGACGCGCTTCTTACCCAAGCCAAAAAAGGCATGGTCTTGGCGTACAAATTCCAAGGTAAACGGTTTGATTGCGGGAGTATTGATGGGTACGTCGAAGCCACCAACTACGCCTACAGTCTCACCCAAAAAAACAAGTAAAGGAGCCACATGGTAACCAATACGCTCCATTTTAAAACCGTCGAACCCGACCTCATCAACGCCTACGTTTCACGGCTTCATGCCGAAGTTAACGGGGGCAAGGTGGGGTATTATCACCTTCCCAAAGAGGGGGGCCAAATCGTCCAAAAAGCCGCCGCCTTTGGGCGTATGCATCCGCATTTTAAGCACATCGTGGTGATTGGGATTGGCGGGTCATCCTTGGGGCCAAAGGCCGTTGCTTCCTTGCTCTTTGCCCATAAAAAAGAGGGGTCGCCGACGTTGCATTTCATCGAAAACATCGACCCGTGGAGCGTGGAAGCTACCCTAAAACCCCTCCTTCTTGAAGAGACCTATTTTCTCATTGTTTCCAAATCTGGCACGACCATCGAAACCCTCTCTTTGGCCAAAGTCGTCATGGCCCAAACAGGCTGTTTGCCAGGGAGTTTTCACTTTGCTGACCATTTTGGCGTCATCACCGACGAAAACTCTCCTCTTGATTCTTTTGCCAAAGAGTACGGGCTGAGTGCCTTTCACATCCCCCAAAACGTCGGCGGACGCTTTTCGGTACTCAGCGCCGTGGGTCTTGTGCCACTCACCCTCTGTGGTTACGACACCAAAGCCCTTTTAGAAGGGGCGGACGCGTGCAAAGAAACCTACGTGGAACAAGGCGACGAAGCCATCATGCAAAAAGCCTACCGCTACGCCATCCACAAGCAAGCTTCCATCAACGTCCTTTTTTCCTACGCCGATGCCTTTCGGGAATTCAACGCGTGGTACACCCAACTTTGGGCCGAATCTTTAGGCAAAAAACACGGCTACGCGCGCATGGGCCTTACGCCTATTGGCCTTATTGGTTCTGTGGACCAACACTCCTTTTTACAGCTCATCATGGAAGGGCCCAAAGATAAAACGGTCACGTTTATTAAAATCAAAAATTTCAATAAACCCAATCCCATCCCTAGCATCAAGCTCCCCTTTTTAGACAAGGTGGACTACACCGCAGGCCTTAGCATGGGAAGTTTGCTCAACGCCCAATGCGCCGCCACTATGCAAAGCATCATCCAAGAGGGCATCACCACGGACCTCATTGAACTTGACACCCTTGATGCGTGGCATACAGGGTATTTGATGTACTATTACGAATTGCTTACCTCGACGTGCGGCTTGATGCTTGGTATCAACACCTACGACCAACCCGGGGTGGAAGTGGGCAAACGTATCTTAAAAAATGTCTTAGGAGCCAGAGGATGAAAACGTGGGTGGGAGGTGTCATAGGTGTGTTACTACTTAGTGGATGTGCGCACTTGCCCTCTCCAAGCGCGTCAACCTCCTTTCCTTCATGCCTAGCCCCCCTTCGTGTGCTTGGCACCACAAGCCACGCAGGGCCCTTACATGTGACGCGTACCTTTTACCTAGGACACACGGGCGAAGTGTTGGTGTATGAAGAAGCTAGCCTTGATAGCGCACTAGAGTTTATCGTGGGCCCCGTGAGCATCATGAACGCAGGGTTTGAGTTTCGAACCTACCGCACCTTTGACCTTGACCGTTACCATGATGGCATCGAAGGCATTGGACGCGACGGGGAGCCGGTGCATTTGGTGACGCGCGCGCTGTATGAGGGATTTTTAACGGCTTATTCACGCGACCCTGCCCTTGTGGCTTCTTTTCAAGCCTGCCTCATGGACCAAACCCCCATGCCCTCGCCCGCCGCCTCAACACACACCCCAGCACTCTTTCAAAAAGCCGTCAAGTCCGACTGGAGCGGACGCACCTTTTGGCTACACGCCATCGCTAGAAGCAAATACCTCGAACGTTTCTAAACACGCGCGGTAACCCATTTCCATCAGCGTGTCGATGGAAGAAAAAGAGAAGAGCGAGAAATGCGAAAGCGCGGGTGAGCTTATGAGCCACGTGGCCTCCTTCTCTTGGGTGCGCACATTGGCATGCCAGCACAAAAACAACGCACGGCGCAACAAGGCGCCTTGTTTTTCTTGAACCACACAAGGGTGAAGGTTTACCGCCAAAAGGGGCAAGCCGCTCTCTTTGAGTGGGTGCAATGGCAGATTGTCCATAAACCCACCATCCCCATACCACTTTCCCGCAATAGCCCGAAAAGGAAAAAAGGGAGCCAATGCACATGTGGCCTCTAAAAAGTGGTGCAAGTTGCCCGCTTTGGCGTACACCACCTCCCCGTATTGCACGTCACACACGCTTACATGTAAAGGAAGAGGAAGGGTTTCAAGGCGCGTATGGCCACGAAACAGGGTTTCAAAAATGGGGTCTTTGACGTTGATTTTCCACACACTCCCGCCCCAAAGATTCCACTTGATGCTCTTTCTAAAGGCGCGGCTTTTGAAAAATGCCGCCATCTCTTGGGGCGCATTGCCACACGCGTATCCCGCGCCAATCACCGCGCCAATACTGCTACCGCTGATGGCCCTAACGCCAATGCCAAGCTCCTCAAGGGCTTTTAACACTCCTAAATGGTAGGCCCCGCGCGCCGCGCCGCCTGAGAGACACAGGCCAATCTCTTTAGGTATAGTTCCCAAAATCCAACACCTCCCAGCGTCCATCATGGTGCTCCACAATCGCCGTGCAACTCTCCACCCAATCGCCGCAGTTGAGGTACTCAACGCCTTCAATCATGCGAATCTCCGCCTTGTGGATGTGCCCGCAAATGACCCCATCGTACCCGTAACGCTTGGCATGGTCGGCCAAAATGGTCTCAAAGTCCGTGATGAAACTCACCGATTTTTTGACGTTTTGTTTGATGTATTTTGAGAGGGACCAGTAGCTACGCATCCCGCATTTTCGCCGCGTATAATTGAGCGCTTTGTTTACATGTAAGAGCATTTCGTAGCCTTTGTCGCCCAAATGCGCGACCCATTTTTTCGTTAAGGTAATGCTATCGAAAAAATCCCCATGGGTGACATAATAGGACTTGCCATTAAGGGCTTCATACAGCGTGTCTTTGATGATGTGCAAACGCTCCCCTAAAACCAATGGCGCAAAAGAGCGTAAAAACTCATCGTGATTGCCCAAGATAAAAAAGACTTCCGTTCCCTTGCGGGACTTGCGTAAAATCTTTTGAATCACGTCCGAGTGAGACTGGGGCCAATGCAAGCGCCGCTTAATGGCCCAACCATCGATGATGTCCCCCACAAGGTAGAGATGGTCGCTCTCGTGGTCGCGCAAAAACGCCAACAACTCCGCTGTTTTGGAAAATTTTGTCCCTAGATGCACGTCTGAGAGAAAGATGCTACGGTAGGTTTTCATGAATCTAAGTGTACACATATTTCATAACCAAACAATTACTGCATTAAACTATTGTTTACTTTTCGCTATAATCCCCGCGTGTGTGTCAAAACCGTGCATACCACCAAGGAGTGTCTTGTGTCATTAACCATTAGAACAAAAGGCTACGTGTTGGCCTTGTTTATTGTTGTTGGATTTACGGCAAATTTTCTCGTCGTTCTCTCAACCTTTTCTTCGTCAAAAAACGAATACAACCGCCTCGAAAACTTACTCAATCAAGAAAGCATACTCAAATCCCTTTTGGTCAATGGCTTACTTTTCAACTCCTCCAGACAGGTTGCCTTTAGTGACCTCTCCCAATCCCAACCCAAAGAAACCATGCAGCGCTCCTTAGAGGGCTTAAAAGAAGAGCTTGCGCGCCTTAAGCAGCTTGATGGCCCCTTGCATCAAGCCATCGTTCCTGCTGCTCACGCCTTTTTAGAACAAGCCACCCTCCTTCAGCGCCTCGCCCTTGAGGGCACGCCTGCTTCTTCTACTCAAAACGCCCTCACCTTGAAACATTGGCGAGAACTCAGAGACACCATAGGCGTCAACGAAGGAAACATTGGCCAAAAGGTGGCAGAAGAAAAAGAATCTTTTAGCGCACTCCTTGAAAATGCGCAACTTTTTATCAGCATCTTTTCCCTCATCGGACTAGCCTTTTTTACGGCGCTCATCTTTTTTATTATGCGCAGTATCACACGCCCTATCCATGAAGTCAACACCGTCGCCAAAGACCTTGCCATGGGAGAAGGCGACCTCACAAGGCGCTTGTTTTTGACAAGCCAAGACGAAATAGGCCAAGCCTGTCACAACATTAACGCCTTTATTGCCAAAATTCAAACCCTCATCCACCAAGCCAAACAACTCGCCGTCGAAAACGCTTCTATCTCCCACGAACTTTCCACAACGTCCCAAAGCGTGGGCGGGCATACCGAAAAAACAACCGAGGTGGTCGAACAAACAACCCAAAAAGCCCTGCAAGTCCAAAAAGAGATTGATGTGTTTGTAAAAGAGGCACAACAAAACAAAGAAGAGATGGGTCAGGCCAATCAAGAATTGCTCTTGGCTAAAAATGCCATGGCCCAACTTGCCAATAAGATGGGGCAAACCGCCCATGCTGAAACAGAGCTTTCATCGCGCATGGAAGGGCTTTCTCAGGAGGCCAAAGAGGTGAAAAATATTTTGGTTGTCATCAGCGACATTGCCGACCAAACCAACCTCCTTGCCCTTAATGCCGCCATCGAAGCGGCCCGCGCAGGGGAGCACGGACGCGGGTTTGCAGTCGTGGCCGATGAGGTGCGCAAATTGGCCGAAAAAACCCAGCATTCCCTCACACAAATCCACTCCACCATCAATGTCATCGTCCAATCTATCGCCGATGCTAGCGGGCAAATGACCCACAACGCCCAAGAAGTCCAAAGCCTCCTTGGCATCACAGAACAAGCGCAAAACCGCATCGGACAAGCTGTAAGCAAGGTGGTTTTGGCGACGCAGGCGAACGAAAAAAGTGTCAAGGACTTTACCCAAACGGGCAAGGAAATTCAGGGCATTGCTAGCAGTATTGAGCGGGTCAATCACCTCTCGGCTCAAAACGCGCGCAGCGTGGAAGAGATTTCAAGTGCGGCAGAGCATTTAGGGGAACTCACAGAACAGCTCAACCAAAAACTCGACATGTTCCGCACCTAAAAAAGGAGGCTAATAGGCCTCCCTCCCCTCCAAAAGCCGCAGCCATCCTCTAGCGATGCGGTAGATAAACCACACCAACGCGCCAAGGATGACAAAATACCCCACCACCACAAACAGCAATACTACCCCCACAACACTCCAAAAGACAAGCCACCAAAAACTACGAATTTGCCACGTATAGTGGCTTTGTAGCCACGTTCCGCGCGCGTCGCCTTTTTTCACATGGGCGATAATCACCCCAATAATCGCCGTAATGCCCACAAAAAATGAAGCAGCATACAACGCGTACACGGCTGTGGCAGGGCCTTTTTGTGCCCCAGGGGCATCTTTCACGTAAGGGCGTTGATCGTAACTGTGTTCCATCATGACCTCTTTTTTTGCCAAGATTGTAACACAAAAACCGCAACATCCCCTTACGCAAGGGCAACGTTTTGGCTATACTTTCCCCATGGATTTTCACACCCTTGCCCATGACACCTTGGCCTCCTATGTTGCGCGTGCGCATGACGCATCAACCCTTGCTATCACCCTTACCTTTGACCTCAAGGGCCACAGCACCATCGGCCAATGCCGCCAAGAAAAACGGGGCCATTACCGCATCCGCCTTCACCGTGAACTGTGTGAACACTACGGCCAAACCTACCTTGAAGATGTCATCCCCCATGAACTCGCCCACGCCTTGGTAATGGAACGTTTTGGGCGCAAAGCCAAACCTCATGGGACTCAGTGGAAAAGCATGTTATGCCACCTTGAAGGACGCGTGATTCCTTCAAAAGAGCGCCCCAAATACCCTCTTTTAAAGGCAAAATCCAGGCGTATTTCCCGTTACATGTACCGCTGCCCCTGCCAAAAACTCCACGCCCTTTCTGCCATCCGCCACAACCGCATTGTGCGCAAAACCCACGTGTATGCCTGCCTTACATGTAAGGGTGTTTTGCTGCCCGTAGAAAAATAAATGTTTTTGCACGCCCTGCCCTTTTGCAGCAAGAAAGCTCGGGTGACTCCTAAGGATTTTGGTTTTATTAGTAGATAATTATTTTCTTTTAAGATTATTTATCTATAATACTTCTATTAAAACATACCACAAGGAGTTACTATGAATACTGTTACATTGCTAAACCAAATCCAAGCCGACGCCCATGCGTTGTTTGTCAAGCTTCACAACTACCACTGGAACATCAAAGGGATGCACTTTTATCCTGTGCACAATAAAACAGAAGAGTTGTACGATAAAATGGCGGAGATTTACGACGCTACCGCAGAACGCGCCATCCAACTTGGCGGTAAAGCCGTCCTTAGCACAGGCCAGCTTGTCGCCCTTACTGCCATCGAAGAAGAAACCGCGGAGAGTTTTGACTCTCGCACCGTGCTTGTGAGCATCATCAAGGACTTTACGTACCTTAAAGGGAAATTTCAAGAGCTTGCAACCGCAGCTGCTGCGCAAGGTGATAGCACCACTGTTGCCCTAGCTGAGGGCGAAATTGCAACATTTGAAAAAGAAATTTGGATGCTTAGCGCCTCTGTGGCATAATACTTCGGGGGCTTTGCCCCCACACCTTTACATGTAAGGACAGTTGCGTGCTAGCAACCTACGGCCCCGCCTTTTTACTCACTCTTTTTGCTGGTCTTTCTACAGGTATTGGCGCGGGACTTGCTTTTTTTACCAAGCCCGGTGACACACGCTTTCTCTCCATTGGTATGGGGTTTTCAGCAGGCGTGATGATTTACATCTCCTTTGTTGAAATCCTCCCAAAATCCCAAGACGAATTTGTCGCAGTGTATGGAATGATTGGTGGTGAAATCCTTGGCTTGCTCTGCTTTTTTGGCGGCATCGCCCTTGCCTTTTTAATCGACCACTTCATCCCAGAAGACGTCAACCCCCACGAATTTAAAACCAAAAGCGAAATTCGCACCCTCAAAAGCAACACCGCCGTACTTAAACGTACCGGCGTGTTTACTGCCGTTGCCATCGCTATCCATAACTTCCCTGAGGGCTTTGCCACCTTCGTCTCCGCCCTTGATAGCCTCGCCCTTGGCATTCCCATCGCCCTTGCCATCGCTATCCACAATATTCCTGAGGGTATGGCGGTTTCCCTTCCCATCTACCACGCCACAGGAAAACGGCGCACTGCCTTTTGGTATGCCTTTGCCTCGGGTCTCGCGGAGCCTGCGGGTGCCTTGATTGGGTATTTTCTACTCGCCCCCCTTATGGGCGAACTGACCCTTGGCATCACCTTTGGCTTTGTGGCAGGCATGATGGTTTACATCTCCTTTGACGAGCTCTTGCCCTCCGCTAGGGTCTATGGCAATGCACACACCACCATTTTGGGCATCGTCCTTGGGATGCTTGTCATGGCACTTAGCCTCATTGGCTTTGCTCTTATTTAATATTTCGCATTAACACAAAATCCAAAAATTATCCCCAACTCATGGTAGAATACCCTCATCGACCTTACATGTAAAGCGTTTACATGTAACCACCTGCGTGGCTTTTACAAGCTCACCCTGTGTTGCTGCCGCAACCCAAATTCTCGTAAGGAATCTCATGAGCACTATTACCGAAGAACACATCATTCAAAGCGTTCAAGACGCGCTTCAGTACATCTCCTATTACCATCCTGCTGACTTTGTCAAGGGCATGGTAAAGGCTTATGAAAACGAACCCTCTCCTGCTGCTAAAAATGCGATTGGTCAGATTTTGATTAACTCCAAAATGTGTGCCATTGGCAAACGCCCTATCTGTCAGGACACGGGCATGGTTACCATGTTCGTTAAACTCGGCCTTAACGCGAAGCTTGAACTCAAGCGTCCTTTGCAAGATGTGCTTAACGAAGGTGTTGCAAAAGCCTACACCCACCCTGATAACACCTTGCGTTACTCCGTACTAGCAGACCCTGCAGGCAAACGTAGCAACACCAAAGACAACACTCCTGCGGTCATTCACATCGAAACAGACCTCTCCGACACCCTTGAAATCACCGTAGCAGCTAAAGGTGGCGGTAGCGAAAACAAAGCCAAATTTGGCGTGTTAAACCCAAGCGATGACCTTGAAGAATGGGTAGTGAAACAAGTTGCAGGCATGGGCGCAGGATGGTGTCCCCCCGGCATCATCGGTATTGGTATCGGTGGTAGCCCTGAAAAAGCCATGATTCTTGCAAAAGAATCCTTGATGGACCCTGTAGACATTTTTGACCTAAAAGCCAGAGGGGCCAAAAACCACCTCGAAGAAAAACGCTTAAGCTTGTTTGAAAAAATCAACAACCTCGGCATCGGCGCCCAAGGCCTTGGCGGGATGAATACCATCCTTGATGTCAAAATCAAAGACTATCCTACCCATGCAGCTTCCTTGCCTGTTGCTATCATCCCTAACTGTGCCGCCACACGCCACATTCACTTCACCCTTGATGGCTCAGGCGCAGCAGAGTTTACGCCACCGTCCTTAGACTTGTGGCCAGACATTGAGTTGCCTACTGATGGGTTGAAAAAAGTCAACATCGACACCCTTACCAAAGCAGACCTTGCCCAGTTTAAATCTGGCGACACCTTGCTTATTAGTGGCAAAATCCTCACCGCCCGTGACGCGGCGCACAAAAAAATCATCGACCTAATAAAATCAGGCGAAGGGCTTCCTGAAGGGCTTGATTTGAAAAACCGCATGATTTACTACGTGGGACCAGTTGATCCTGTGCGTGATGAAGTTGTCGGACCAGCAGGCCCAACCACCTCTACCCGCATGGACAAATTCTCCAAAGATATCCTAGAAACTGGGATTTTGGGCATGATCGGCAAAGCAGAGCGTGGCCAAGCTACGGTTGATCTTATCAAAGAGTACGGCAGTATTTACCTCATCGCCACCGGTGGCGCGGCGTATTTGATTGCCAAGTCCATCAAAGGCGCACGTACGGTTGCCTTCCCAGAAATGGGTATGGAAGCGGTATATGAATTTGAAATCGAAGACATGCCAGTGACTGTTGGTGTGGATTCACAGGGTAATTCCATCCACCAATCTGGCCCACTTTTGTGGAAAAAAGCCTAACTTAACCCCGTGCGGCGCGTTTGCCGCACCCTTTTCTCTCCTCAAGGCACATGCTTGTAAATTCTTGCAAGCATGTGCCCAAACACCCCTCCCTCAAACCTTCACCCAGACCCTTTACATGTAAGGCATTTTGCCAAAAAACTTCTTAAAATAAACATTTTTTAGGCATTAATATACAGTATGGTTTTTATTTTATGATGAATTATTTATATTTTATACATTAAACTGTATATAAGAAGAATATTTACGGGGATTTAGTCTATTTTATGGGTTATCTGGTGATGAACATGTAGAAAGGATTGCCGTCTAATTGCATGTCAATCCAAATGCCATTTTCTTGGCCAATTGCCGCGGTTAGGGCTGCGATGGAAGTGTAGGTTTTAGGGAGGTCAAAGATAACCTTGATGTTTGTCTTAGACAACTTAGACTTCGCACTTCCGGTGATAATATTGCACAACTCACCCACGCCGTCCATAATGGCTTCATTGTCCGTAACAGCCACCTCTTCGCCTAGCATCGCTTCAAGGGCGTACACCGCCAAGGGACGCGGGAAAAGCAGTACAAAGTGTCCTTGGATGTCTCCCTTGAAATGCATCATCGCCGTGATAACATCGCCTTCGATTTTGGTCGTAAAGGGCTTGATTTGGTGAGAGGTTTTTTTTGCTTCCATGCCTGTGTAAGAGACCAAGGTTTCTACGGCGGTATCCATGAAGATGGGAAGGTTTGCCACTAAGATTTTTGACAAAGGAAGCGCACTTACGGCGGGTTTGCTCGTTGAAGAATTGAGGCGACACTGCGTAATGGCGATGTCGTAACCGTTTTCCATGCGTCGTTTAAAATCCGACTCATCGTTGGCACGATGCACGCTGTACCCTTGACGCACTAGCATGGTGCAAATCTTATCCATGTTCGTTTCATCTTCGTCAAATACTAAAATATTGAGGTCTTTTTTGAGTGTTTTTGGGGCAAAAAACAAGCGGGCCGCTTGAACGGTCTTGCACAATTTAACAGGGGTGTCGTGTGTCATCACCTTTAGCGCTTCATAGGTTCTTCCCGAATAATCCGTCAAAGCCACCGGAACGCCCAAAAGTTTAGGAATGGTCTCAAGACGTGCGATTAAAAATTTTAAAGATTTTGCATCATACATGGCGCTTTTGAGGCTTATCACCACCCCTTTGACATTGCGGTTTTTAACACTCTCGCGTGCACTCACGATTGTGTTAACAAGCATGGTCACTTTTTGGTCTTGCATAGCCCCAGCATAAGCCACTGTCATAATCTCATTTTGAATCGTGTACATTCCACCCTACCCTATTTTGACAAATTAAAGTAATATCTTAACCAAGAGAGTATTGAAGTATGATTAAAATTCAAAATAAACATCTTCTTTTCCAATAAATATTCTAAAAAGAGAAAAGATTTCATTTTTCTTTTTAAATCCCTAAATATCGGCTTTGAAAACTTTGTCACAAAGTCATGATTTTATCATTTTTCTTGAAGTTTACCTGCGGTTGCGCGCAAGGCTTCTTCCCCTAAGGCACCATCGGTGTTTTGAAAAATAATACACAGTGCCACGCTTATAAAGGTACTTTTTGGGTACATGTTGCGCACATAGTCTTAAAAAGATAAAGGATTTTGAAGTTGGTGGGGTTTGTGGCGGACAGAGAGGGAAATCTTAAACGAATATAAAACAACTACAAACTACCACAAATACGTACTTTCGTAATTCTGTTTTTTTCAAAAAAATCTCTCATTTTTAACATTTTTGGGCACAATTTGGACACAGTAAAGATGGCTAAATTTCCCTCTTTTTTCTGCAAATATATATCACGCGTAAAATCAAACTTCTTTTCATTCCTGAAGCATTTATTAAATTACAAAAAATATTAATAATTAATCTTATGTTTTTTTACCGTGCTATAATAGAAAAAATTTATGTGCAAGGTTATGCAAAATGTACGAACTGCACCAGATTGACCCAAGAATAGTCAAAAAATACTACGAAACAGTTGCAAAAATAACTAGCACAAAGCATCAGTACATTATACTTTTTAGCATTATGAAAAAAACTTTTCACCACCTAATCCCCACACAATATAGTTATTTTGCTGAAAGCTATTTACACAAACTTCTTGAACCACTAAAAAAACAAATTGAAGCTAAATATAAAATTAGAAAATTTAACTCGCCCAATGAAGCGGATGGAGTGTTTACTAAAATAGAAAATCAAATAGATACTACATCCTTTAAGTGCGCAGATGAAAAAAAAGAGTTTGAAGACATAATTGACTCTTTTTATGAATTACTAGATCATGATTTATATGCAGAAGCCAATGGTGAATCATTCTTGTATTCTTTTTCTCACATCATCCATATTGGAACTCAACATGAAGAGGCTTATCAAAAATGGGAAAGACAAAATACCAACAAGCCCCATGAATCAAACTATGATATTTCTAGAAATACAAATGACACTAAAGCAAAAATGATTGCCTTCAAGCTTAATCATCTCAACAATGAGCTTGCAAATCCATCTCTAGAAGAAACTAGGATGCTTGGGTATAGCTATCAAAAAGAAACCTTGCAAGATTTTATAGCCCATAGCCACATCACTGCAAAATCAATCAACGAACTGAAAAAAATAAAAGATAATTTTCCAAATGATATTCTTATACAATCCAAAACGGATTTAGCGCATATTATCAATGCAAATACCCCTATTGAAAAAAAAGATATTTTTCGAAGTTTTTTTACTTGTATATTTGGTGTATATACATTTACTTCAAAAATTAATGGCAGGGAAATACCATATACAAAAGTATATAGCCTTGCTACCAAACTATCAGAACTCTTCTTCCCTGAACTAAAGAATTGGAAACAGCCTTTATTTGCAAAAGAAAAAACAAAAAGACCCATAGTTGAAACTAAAATATTTAATGGTCTTCCTCTGATGACATTTGAAGATGGGAGGAGGAAGATTAAGAAAGAGCAAGAAGAAATTGCAATCACAACTGAATATTTGGAAACATTTATCAAGTCTTCTCAAAAATACCTTCATTTAAGCAAAAGTTAAATTCTCTAAACATTTTAAAACCCTACTTTTTACTCCTGACAAGTCAGCCTCCAAAATCTTACAATCCTCTTATCAATTGATACAAAATCAAAAACTTGACTGAGCTCAGTCTCCAACAAAGGAGACATCATGCTTACTCTCAAAGGTAAGTTACTGAACATATTCACCACAAGTGAATACACAACGGCAGAGGGGAAAACTATCCCTCCAAAGACAAAGTTGCAATTGCTCACCAAAGTGCCTTTAAAAAACGGTTCTTTAAAGAATGAGTTGATAGATTTATCAATTCCTATTGAAAAAGTCACCAAATACAAAGGCAAGGAAAACAGTGACGTGGAAGTAGATGTTGCCATTATAGGCAAATGTAATTTTTATGGAGTTTAGTTGCGGCCAACTTCGTCTTGGAGGAGAGAGCTGTTGCGCTCGACTTCGAGTCGGAGTTGGTCTAACAACGAGCTAAAAACATGAGTACTCAATAAATATATCCGAGGCGTTAGATTCACAAAAACTTAAAGGACTGGCGGTTTTTACTTAGTGCGGTGGGTGGGTGCGAATAAGTAAAAACTAGCCAGAGGTTACAGGGGGTGCTAGTAACACCCCCTCACATACATCAAATAAAATATTTCAAGGAGATAAAATGCTTGATTATAATGACATGCCAGCCCTTATCTCTGGTATTGATACATGCTATTACTTTGCCAAAAGCAACCATCTATATGATGAACTATTTGAACGACTATTGGGTAGCATTTCCCAAGAAATCTCTAGATTAGCAACATTTGGCATCGATACCAGAAATCATCCTGTTAGGATAACTATAGATGAGCACGAGTTCATTTATACAGGCAAAGGCCAAGACGGTTTCCATTGGTTCAAAAACGAGGTGGTAAGGCTAGGATTCAAGCATCCTGAGTCAAACGTCACGCAAAATGATATCAAAGTCCAACTAGATGCCAAAGGTATCTACACAGCGGGTCTAAAAAGCTTAATCGAGTATGTCAATCATGATATCTTGGGAAAATATGTTTTAGACCAAACTTTTCCCATTACAAGAGTGGATTTGAACTGCTTTATACAGCATGATTTTTCATACCTTGATGCTAGCATGATTGTTTCCAAAAAAAAGAGCTATTCTGAAATCATCAAAAGCTACGGGAGCACAAGAACTAAAGAGACTATCTATGTGGGCAAAAAACCCTTCATGCTTAGAATCTACAACAAAAAGAGTGAACTTAAAAACTCCCCCAAAGAAGCCATGATGATGGAGTATTTCAAAGCCCGTCACTTTGATTTGGAAAAACCCATATTCAATGTAGAGTTTGAATTGCACCGTGAATTTTTGAAGCAATATGACATCACTACACTAGAGCAAACCCTTAGTCGCGCAGAGATTCTTTTTCGTCACTGCATGGACACCATCAGAATCATCAACCCAGAGAGCATCAACGAAAAAGAAAAAAATTCTTACAACAGAAACAGAGCCAAGACCAATCCAGTCTGGACATTCATGAAGCTCTCTTATATTCTGAAACAATTTTTCCAACACCAACATGACCTCAGCCGTATCAATAAAAATCCTGAGCGATATTCTCTCACTGACGCACAAAAAGCCATTGAGAAGATTCTCAAGCGAACCATCTTCAATGGGGGTGGATTGCCCACTAGGCTATTCATGCATCAATGTTTGGACAGTGTTAAGCAGAGCATGGAAATTGACACGGCTATTCATGCATCCAAGCTATTGGTTCAAGTATTGGATAATTCAACCCAAGAGCCCTATGAAGCCAAACTCCAACGCCTTAGCAATGATGATTTACTTGCTTTAGAAAAAGAGATGACAGATGCAATTGGCAACCATATTTACAATCAAGAAGAGCTCTATCAAAAATATATAACCCTCTCATGCTACATGGAAAAAAGAGGTATTGACCTTGTGGGTCGATTGGAGTTTTAAATGATTGATATGGAAAACATCAACCTTATTAAGGAAATGGCTCAAGATATTGAGGTTATTAAAAAATCTCTCTCAAACCAAACTCAAAAGAGGTGGTTAAACGTTAAAGAACTGGCTATTTATCTAGGTTACTCTAAAGATAGAATATACAAGCTCAAAGAAGAAGTGCTTATTGAAGGCGTTCACTTCTATAAAAAAACTGGTAAACTTCTATTTGACAGAGTTACGATTGACGAATGGGTAGTTGGGAAGGATACCAATGACATTAACAAATCGCAACGGCAAATTGTGGATAACATTTTATCATCAGTCACAAAGATATAGAAAATCTTTGAATCTTGATGATACAAAGGCAAACCGCAAATTTGCAACAAACCACATTATTCCAGAGTTGCAATACAAAATCAACTCTGGAGAGTTCTTTAACATTGAAAATGAAAAAGTACCAACTGTTGGGGCATTTGCTAAAGTTAGCTTTGACATTCACAAGAATGAAAGACGTGAGATAACTCAAAAACGTTATATCCGTTTATATGAAATCCATATTGAGCCTTATTTTAAAAATAGGCGCATGGATAGCATCAAACCTTCTGAGTTAGCTAGATGGCAAAATAAGCTCTTGGAAAAAGTAACTGGAAAAACTGCAAAAGGTGTTAGAACTATCTTTTATACATTTTTTGAAGATGCTCTCAAAGATGAGATAATTACAAAAAATCCATTTGCTTTGATAAAAGCCCCTAACAGTGAAATCCAATTGCATAAAAACCCTTTTTCAGTGGAGCAAATATTTAAAATCTTAGACGCTCTTCCTGACAAGGTAAGGGCATTTTTTGCACTTGGTTTTTTTACTGGTATGAGAACTGGGGAGATTATTGGTCTGAAGTGGAAAGATATAGATTTCTACGATAAAACGATCAGAGTTGAGCGGAGCAGAAGGCAAGGCGTGGAAACGCTTCCTAAAACAAAAAATAGTATCAGAACGATTGATATTATCGATTCGCTCATGCCCCACTTGGAGCTTCATAGGATGCTTGTAAAAGATAAGAGTGAATATGTATTTGAAACTTATCTTGGAGAGCCTTTTAACACTTGTGACAAAATCAGTTCTCACTACTGGCGCCCAACTTTAAAAAAGCTAGACATTACATATCGTAACTTGTATCAAATGAGACATACTTTTGCATCACTGATGATATCAAATGGAGAAGATGTTTTATGGGTTTCTAATATGTTAGGTCACAAGCACAGCTCGATGACACTTGACATGTATGCTAGATATACAAGGCAAAAAGAGAGGAAAAGAGCGAGCTTTTTACAAGAAGCATCTTGACACTTTTGGGCACAATTTGGACACAGTGGGATTTTCTCTTACCGGAAGTACCGTAAAATAGGGGTTTTAAGGTAGGTGGCGGACAGAGAGGGAAATCATTATTGATATACCCATAGCCAGAAACCCCCACCATTAGGGGGTTTAATGACATTTTAACTCCTTTTTTTGTTGGACACTTGTTGGACACTTATTAAAAACAATATCAAAAAATAGCCATAATTCAACTTAATTTTATTAAAATGGGTTATTTATCAATTTTTTAAACTTATATAGGTCTAAGGGCTTACATTGATACAATTTCAATAGGTTTTAGTAATTTGTTTTGTGTTGTTTAATGCTTTATATTTTATAAGTAAGTGGTTTATATATAATAATCTGCACTATAAAAGTGCATCTTATTACGCGTATGTTGTAATAGTCAATTCATATATAAAAATAATATATAGTTTTATTAGTCTTTGGTGTATTGTATAAATGATATATTATTTTTAAGAAGACTAAATCAAGAAGACTACATACATATAAGACTTTAATAATAATCCCTTTTAAAAAAAAAGGCTAACGTAGTTAGCCCTAGAAAAAGAAAGTAATATATATTTTTATATGTCTTATAGTCTTTTTGATATATAAAAAGAATATATCTTTTATCGCGCGTATATGTATTAAGTCTTAATATATATATAATAAGGGGTTGTTTATTTTTATTTTAGTTAATAGTGGTTTTTGTGAGGGTTGTATTTTATTGAAATGGGGCTAAATTGTATCAAAATAAGCCCCTAGGCTTTGAAAGTTGAAAAAGATGGGTAAAAGTAGCTATATGTTGAAAAATTAAAGAATAAGGCTATATTTTATATAAAACTTTAACATATTCTTTTTTATATTGTTGCTCTTGCTCTTGTTTAAATTGTGGTTTAATTTCATAGTCGTCAAAAAAATCATTGATATTATATTGATTATTTTTATTTTTTTTATATTCGTGAGTTTTTGGAATGTGGTGAAAGTACATTGTCTTATAGTAGGTTATATCTCTTAATAATGTAATTTTATGTTCTAGCACTGCTATTTTTTCATTTAAAAAAATGTTATTTATTTTATAAGTAATTGAAGCTATAGCAATAAAACAAATTAGCACAATTGCAACCCAATTACGAAAAATAATTCTATAAGTTGTTTTGTTATTTTGTAATAATAATAGTTCTTTTTGTAGCTCTTTATTTTCTTGTTTTAGTTGTTCATAATTTTCCATTTTTGCTCCTTATCTGTCGCTAAAAGTTGTTGTTTTTCTTGCTTGTTCTAGTTCTTGTCTGTGCTTTTCTTTTTGTTCTTGTAGCTCTTTTTCTTTTTGTTGTAAACGTATTGCAACTTCCTCCTCTGCAAACAGCCCCACAATAATTCTTAGATTTGAAATTTCTTGCATCATTTCTATTTTTTCTTTGTTTTGATTTTCTATTAATTTTTGTAGATCTATATTTTCCATTTTTAGCCCCTTATTTTCTTGTTTTAATGGTTCTAATTCTTGTAAAATAGATGTTAATTCTTGATTTTTGTTTTTGTATTTTTGTAATAAATTTATGTTATCTTTTTGCTCTTTTTCTTTGTTTTCTTGTGTGTTTTTTAATATAAAAATTTCTTGATTTAATTTTTTAATTTGCTCACTTTGTTGCTCTATGTCAGTATTGTTAAATTTTTGCAATTTTTGAATTGCTAAGTCTTTTAAATGGGTTATGTCTTCAATCTGGTTTTGTTGAAATTTGATTATTTTTTCATAATTTGCAACTTTTAAAATAATTTCATTTTTAGCCTCTTTGATTTCTTTAATGTCATTTTGTATATTGTTGTTTTTATGTATATAATTTAATATATCTTGTTTTAAATTGTCTTTATCAGTGATAACATTTAAAATTGTATTATTATTTATAATGTCATTAACTGTATTGTTTAACTCTTTTTTATATTCTTTTAATGTTTCTTTTTCAATAATTTTTAATGCTTTTGGTTGTATGTAATCAAAACCTCCTGAATTGATTTTATGAGTTGCAAATAATTTTCTTATAGAATTTTTTTTGTCTTGTTTATGTTGTGTTGTTTGTTGTATTTGTTGCAATTGTTGTTGTGCTGCTATTGGTAAAAGTTGTGCTTTTTCTTGTAATGTTTCTCTTTCTTTAATGTTATATTTTTCTAATATTGGTATAAAATTTTTTTCAATGTTGGCCACATCTGTTTTTCCTGCTTTCATTAAATTATCTTGGTTAAATTTCATTTCTTTTAAATTAAAAAAAGATAATGAAAAATGTAAGTGAGGAGTAGTTTCGTCAAGGTGTATTATGCTCTCTAAAATTTGCTGATCTTTAAAGTATTCTCTTAAATGTTTGTCTATTTCTTTTAAAAATTGTATATGCTCCTCCTCTTGCAATCCTTTGGCTTGTATTGTGTAATTTACACTAAAAGCACTTCCTTCTTTTAGCATCCTGTTTTTTGTTTTGTGTTGTAAATTATGCTCTCTTATTTGTTCTTTTTTTTCTTGTAAAAAACTGTCCCAGTTGTAATTATTTTCTTGTAAAATTATGTTTAAGTGTGTTCTACTTGGGTCTATATTTTCTTTAAATTTTGTGCGGTTGTTATGGTTTTTTATATTATTAAATGCCTCTTTGTTTTTAATTTTTAATACATTAAATGCTAATTTTGCCATTTTAAAACTCCTTTTTAATTTCTTTTTTTCAGCCCTTTAGGGGGCTGGAAACACCGGCTAAGGTACTTAGCCATAAGGTGCTATGTCTAAGCAAGCTTAAACAGTTGAAATTAATTATAGAAGTTTTTAAAAAAGTGAAAAGTATGAAGAATTATTATTTAAAATAATTTAAGTAGTTTAACTTTGCTTGTTCTTTCTCTTTTTGTTCTTGTAGCTCTCTTGCTAATTTTATAAATTGCTTAGTAAGCTCCCTTACCTCCCTTTTATTTTTGTAATAAATTTTAAACTCATTTAACAACTCTTGCTCTCCCTTTTTTTTTAAAAAAGCAACTAATAAAAAAAACATTTTAACCCCTTTTGGTTTATTTAATTTAATTATATAAACCTAATGGCTAACTACGTTAGCCTTTTTTTTAAAAAAGGATTATTTTATAGAGCTTATGCTAATACTTTAATAATTAAAAGTTATTTGATTGATACAATCTTTTAATTTTTCTAAGTTCATTTTGCCCCTATTGTAAACCATATGGGTAACATCTTTTGCAAAACTATGTCCCATTAAATACTTTTTAGTTTTTTCCTCACTTGTTGTATTTAGTTCTATCTCTTGAGAAAAGTTTTTTCTAAATGAATGAAATGATTTATCTTTTACTAATTCCTTTAATTTTCTGTTTATTCGTTTCCCTATATTTCGAGCCCTATTTTCAAGGTCTTGATTAAAGAATAGATAAATACCTTCTTTATTCTTTTTTAGTGTATTAATAGGGCTTAAAATGTTGCTATGAATAGGTATTATTCTTGTATGTTTCTTGTTGCTTGTATCTTGTAGATTTATGTGAATAAAATTATCTTTAATATCTTGTTTTTTTAATAGTAAAACCTCCTCCAATCTCAAACCTGTGTATAAACTAATTTTGCAAAGATATTTATATTCTTGCTCCATATCACTATTAAAAATTAAATCTAATTCTTTTTGTGTGTATTCCTCCCTCTTGATTTCTTTGCTTTCTTGTAATGGTTTTATGTTTAGAAGTGGATTTTCTTTGATAATTTCATCATAAACCAAATAATCAAAAAAGGTTTTGAAATTACTCATATGATTGTTGATTGTTTTTGGGTCTAATGGTTCATAATTTTCTTTTTTTCTTAGTTTTAAAACTTGCTCTATTGTGCTTTGATAATATTTTTTATCTTTGAAAAAGTTTTTTGGTAATTGTTGTAAATCTTTTTGTAGTTGCTTGAAAAATGCAAAGTTAAAAGTAGTATTTTTATTTGTAAAATATTGTAAATATCTATAACTTGCACTATATGCTTTTATGGAGCTGCTTGAAACTTTGTCAAAGTTTTTTCTATGTTCTAAGTAGTTTTCAAAATGTTGATCTATGTTTGTAATTTCTTGGGTTGTAGGTTGTGAAATTTTACCTTCTAATTTTTCCAACCTTGCCAAGATTTGATTATCTTTGTTTTGTTCAAGTTGTTTAATATATTTATGTGTTTCTATTTCTTCCTCAAAAATGTAATTAGTTAATGCTTCTTGCTCTTGTGGTGTTAATTGTATAAAATTTTCTTGTGCCTTGATGGTTTCTTCACCATATGCTATTGTGGCTTCTTCCCTTGTTAATGTTTCCCTATTTTTAATTTTGTTTAAAACTTGCTCCAATGTTGGCATTTCCAGCCTTTCAATTATTTTATCTCTTAGTATTATACAATACTCAAGATTACCACTTTTTAGGGATATTTTAAAAGGTTTTCCATTGATTCGCTTTGAAAAATAATAGATATTATTTCTCTTGTAAAGATATTTAGAATGTTGGACAGTTGTTGGACAAAATGTTGGACACTTATAGTTAATGGGGTTGTAATTTGCTTGAAAGTGCTTATTTATGGGGTTTTGGTGAAGTTCTGGCGGACAGAGAGGGATTCGAACCCTCGGTCAGGTTTCCCCGACGCACCCTTAGCAGGGGTGTGGTTTCAGCCAACTCACCCATCTGTCCGTAAAAAGTAGATGGGAATTATACACACCTCTTACTAATACTACCCTTAAAAGAAAATAGCCTTACATGTAAAGGGTTACATGTAAGGCTAAAACCCTAAAGAACGGCGATTTCTGGGGAAGAAATGGCACGCTTTAAAAGGTTTTCGAGTTTTCGCGCCGCACGTTTGTCTTCGGCCTTGACCTCTTCGATTTTCGCTTTTAGCATCGCGATAAGTTCAGCCTTGCGTACTAAACACTGCATGGAAGCTCCTTCTGTGATGGAATGCCTCAAAGAAGCAAAAACAATTCCACCCTAAAAGCGCTCTAAAATCTTCTCCACCACGCCACGAGGGTCGCTAGCGTGGTAAATTGGTCGTCCCACAACGATGAAATCTGACCCTTCTCTTCTGGCTACCTCAACCGTTGCCACCCGCTTTTGATCCCCCGCTTCTTCTCCAAAAGGGCGAATACCGGGGGTAAGCGTCAAAAATTCCTTACATGTAAAGGCCTTAATCTTTTGGCTCTCATACACCGAACACACCACGCCATGCAGCCCGCTCTCAAAGGCGTCTTTGGCAAACTGGGTGGCTTTTGCCTCGATAGTTGCGCCATACACCGCGCCAAAACCCGCCTCATCAAAGCTTGTCAACGCCGTAACAGCAAGCACAAGAGGAGGATTTGGCAAGCCGCTCACACGCGCCATCACCCTTTGCATGGCTTCTTTACCCGCGCTCGCATGCACGTTGAACATCTCCACGCCCATCTCCACCACCGCTTCAGCCGCGTCGGCCATGGTATTGGGAATGTCATGAAGTTTCAAATCCAAAAAAATCTTAAACCCAGAGTCGATGGCACGAATCTCTTCTAAAAACGGTTTGCCATCGCGAATAAACGCCCTCAACCCCACCTTCATCCACACATCCAGCCCCTGCAAAGAACGCACAAGGGCCAAGTTTTGCGCGGCACTTGGCAAATCAAGGGCGACACACAACTGCATCACACGCCTTTTTTAAGGGCGTCTAGCACGCCGTTGATAAACTTGGGCGACGTGTCATTGCCCATCTCTTTAGCCAACTCAATCGCCTCATTAATCGCCACCGCACTGTCCACCTCCGTGAACAAAAGCTCGTACGTCCCAAGGCGCAAAATAGCCCGCTCGATGGTGCCAAGCTTTTCAAGCTCCCACTCTTTTAAGTGTTCGTTGACCGCCTTGTCGATGGCTTCTTTGTTGGCCTGCACGCCCTCGTATAACCCTAACGCAAAAGCGCGTTGTTGGTTGCGGATTTTCTTTTCATCAAAAAGTTCGTTGATAAATTTATCGATGCCCTCATTGCCAATATCATGCGCGTAGAGCAAGCCTACAACGCTTTCACGCACTTGGTGTCTTGTTGCCATCCCTTATCCCTAAAACTGGCGGTAAAGGCTAAGAAGTTCAACGATACCTGTCATTGCTTCAAAACCTTTGTTGCCCGCTTTGCTTCCCGCGCGCTCGATGGCTTGTTCAATGTTATCCACCGTCAACACACCAAAGGTGACGGGTTTTCCATGTTTTAGCGCGACGTTTGCCACACCCTTAGTCGCCTCGGCCGACACATAATCAAAATGTGGTGTCGCGCCACGAATCACAGCGCCTACGCAGCATACCGCGTCAAACTTCCCACTGGCCAACGCCCGCTCAAGCGCCATAGGAATCTCAAATGCCCCAGGTACAAGCACCAAGCTTAGGTTTTCCTCTTTGCCGCCATGGCGCAAAAACGCATCGCGCGCACCCTCAACCAAACGGTCAGTAATGATATGGTTAAACCGTGCATTAATAATCGCAACTTTTTCATCGCCTTTTAGCGAGAGATTTCCTTCAAGAATTGTCATTGTGTTCCTTTACATGTAAGTGTTTTTTAGCATAGAGTTACGAAAAATGCAGTGCCTTTTCAATCGCGTAAATACTCTCAAGCACCGCATCTAGCTGCTCTAAATCAAGCATGTTTGGCCCATCACACAGGGCCTCGCACGGGTTGATGTGGGTTTCAAAGAAAAACCCATCCACGCCCGTAGCCGCAGCGGCACGCGCGAGGGGTGCGACAAACTCCCGTTTTCCACCGCTACTTCCCCCTACGGAACCGGGCATTTGCACCGAATGGGTCGCGTCAAACACCACGGGCGCAAAAGCGCGCATGATGCCAAGGGCGCGCATGTCCACCACGAGGTTGCCATACCCAAAGGTACTGCCCCGTTCGGTCAACCACACCCCGTGTTCTTTGGCAACGTCGTACCCTTCGCCGTTGACGCCCCTTGTTTCAAGGACTTTTTTGACCGAATAGCGCATGTCTGCGGGGTTAAGAAACTGCCCTTTTTTGATGTTGACCACGCAGGATGTTTTGGCCGCAGCGACCAATAAATCTGTCTGGCGGCACAAAAACGCAGGAATCTGAAGCACATCTACCACTTCGCCCGCAGGACTAGCTTGGGTGAAATCATGGATGTCTGTTAAGAGCTTAAACCCAAAGGCAGCGCGCACTTCTTCTAATAACTTCAACCCTTCGTCTATCCCAGGTCCGCGAAAACTCTCAAGGCTTGTGCGATTGGCTTTATCAAAACTGGATTTAAAATAAAACTCTATGGCAGGATTTTCGTGGTATTTCACCAACCCTTCGGCTACGCGAAGAAGTAAATCCTTGCTCTCGATGACGCATGGCCCCGCAATGAGTATCATGCCTTTTCCTTTGCTACTAAAATTCCGCCAAAAATGACGAGTATTATACCAAACATGCCTAAAAGATTCGGGAAAACATCCCCCAGCAAAACCCCCAAAAAGACCGAAAAGAAAATACTGCTATAACTTGCCGCTGCCACAATCCCAGCCCGTGTTCCCCCATACGCTCGGGTCAGAAGGGTTTGCGCTAGCGTGGCAAACCCTCCCATCCCCGCAATGTAAACCCATGCCATGCCATGGGGCATCACAAAAACCCCAAGGGCAAAATCAAAAGCGCCCACCTCCACAACCTCGCTAATGGCCATGAGCACCAACGGCCCTAGGGTACCAATACTCATAAACGACAACACAATGGCCCGCGTATCGTAGTAGCGTTTTAATTCGCGCACACTTGTGTACGCCAACCCCGCCCCAAGACCGCTAAAAATGCCCAATATATCGGTTTTTTCAAGGGTAAATCCGTCAGGTTGTATCACAAAGACAATCCCCACAAACCCAAGACCAATCGCCATCCACCCCCTAGACCCGATGGATTCTTTCAAAAACCACGCGGCCAACAAGGCGGTAAAAATGGGAGAGGTGTAAGAAAAAATCATCGCCTTGGCCAACGAAATGTGGGCAATGTTGTAAAAAAAGGCGAGCAAGGCCAAAAAGCCGATGGTGCCGCGAAAAACAAGTAGCCAAAATCGCCCACCACGGTTGTTCATGGGGTTTTTCCACACGCTTAGGCCAATGAGCACCACCCCGATGAGGTTGCGGAAAAAAACTACCTCCACAGAAGGCATGAGCCCGCTGAGCATCTTAGCACACGCCCCCATGAGGGCAAAGAAAAAGGCGGCCAACACCATCAGCCGCACCCCTTCATTAAGAACAGGCATCGCCATACGCTTACGCAGCATTAAAACAACCTAAACCTCTCCACCCAACACATTTGCAGTTTTTTACATGTAACGCTTTGCCCAAAACAGGACAAGGGGTTTGAATACACACACGCGGACCTTTAAATGACGCAAAAAGAGTATTTCCCTAACGCCACATGATTGAATTACGCTATTTTAATCTACCTTGTGTTAAAATCCCATTACCTTCACTTAAAAACCACGGTATTATCCAACAGAGGACCCTCATGGAACAATTTCAAGAACTACTTGATGCCACGCTATTAGATATTCGGCTTCAAGATATTGCCATTGCGATTGCCGTTTTTTCTTTTTTTCTGCTATTGCGTACGGTCTTTACCAAAACAGTACTAGCCACCCTGAAATCCTTTACAGAAAAGACAAAAACCTCCCTTGATGAGAAACTCGTAATCGCCTTGGAAGAACCTTTGCGCTTTATCTTTCTCCTCTTGGGTGCCTACTTTGCCAAGCAAAGCTTAAAACTCGAAGCCCTCGATGGGTTTTTTACCCACCTCATCAGCTCCCTTGCCACCTTTATCTTGTTTTGGGTGCTGTACCGACTTGTCAACGAGTTTAGCACTATTTTTAGCGCATTTTCCACCCGCTTTGGCAAAACACTGAGCAATGACATTGAAAACTTCATCATCAAAACCTTGCGCGTCATCATCATCGCCTTTGGTGTCATGAGTATCTTGCAAATTTGGGGTGTCAATGTCAGCGCTTTTGTTGCTTCCTTGGGACTTGGAGGCCTAGCCATCGCGCTAGCAGCGCGCGACACCGTTGCCAATCTTTTTGGCTCGTTGGTGCTCTTTACCGACCGGCCTTTTCGTGTGGGAGATTGGATTCAAACCAGTGATGTCGAAGGGGTGGTAGAAGATATTGGCATTCGCTCCACCAAGGTGCGCACCTTCGCCCAAGCCCTCATCACTGTCCCTAACGCCATCGTGGCCAACACCGCCATCACCAACTGGACACGCATGGGCAAGCGCCGCATTCGCATGTCCCTAGGTGTCACTTACAGCACCACTACCGCACAAATGGAGGCAATCCTTGGCGACATTCGCGCCTACCTTGCCTCTAACGACACGATTCATCAAGACACGATTATGATTTATTTTGATGAATTTGGCGCAAGTAGCCTCAATATCTTTTGCTACTTTTTCACCAAAACCACCGTCTGGGCAGAGTATTTGAAAGTCAGAGAACAGGTCAATTTAGAGCTTATGCGCATTATTGAGCGCAACGGCGCCTCCTTTGCCTTTCCGACACAATCTTTGCATATCGAATCCATTCCCAGCGAACTCATCACCCAAAAAGGTTAAACCACGCATGTTAAATATCGCACTTTTAGGCAAACCCAACGTTGGCAAAAGCTCTCTTTTTAACCGTCTTGCCAAAGAACGCATTGCCATCACCTCAGACCTCAGCGGCACCACGCGCGATGTGCGCACCAAGCGTGTCCTCATTGAAGGACGCGAGTGCCTCCTTACTGACACAGGGGGGCTAGATGAGAGCAGCACGCTCTTTGAAGCAGTCAAAACCATGTCCCTCAGTGCAGCCAAAAAAGCCGACATCATCCTCTACCTCGTCGATGGCAAATGCTACCCAGACGAAGAAGACCGAAAACTCTTTTACTCCCTCGCCAAACTGGGAAAACCCATCGCCCTTGTGGTCAACAAAGCCGACAATGACGCCGACAAAGAACGCGCATGGGAGTTTGGCACCTTTGGCGCCGAAGTGCTCATCCCCATGTCTGTCTCCCACAACCGTGGCACAAGCACGTTGAAAAAATGGCTTTTAGAGTTTTTGCCGCCCCTTGAAGAAGTACAAGAAGACGAAGAAAATGAAGACGACATGTTTGAGGCATACGAAGAAGACGAGGAAGACCAAGCCCTCCAAGAAGAGCTTATTGAAGAAGACCCTGCCTTAAACATCGGCATCATTGGGCGTGTCAACGTGGGCAAAAGCTCCTTACTCAATGCCCTTGTGGGCGAACAGCGCGCCGTGGTAAGTGATGTTGCGGGCACCACCATTGACCCCGTGGATGAGAGCATCATATACAACGACACAGTCTTCAACTTCGTTGATACTGCGGGTTTACGCCAACGAGGACGCATCGAAGGAATCGAACATTACGCCCTTAAGCGCACCGAAGCGGTTTTAGAGCGCACCGATATTGCACTTTTGGTACTTGATGCGAGCCAACCCTTTACTGAACTGGATGAGCGCATCGCTAACTTGGTGGAAAAATACGAACTTGGCTGCATCATCGTCCTTAACAAGTGGGACATCGCCCATGCGGATTTCAAAGGCAGCACCGAAGCCGTGCGTGACCGTTTCAAGTTTCTCGCCTACGCGCCCATCATCACCGTTTCCGCCCTTTCCAAAAAACGCGTGCCCAAGATTCACGACCTCATTTTGCGCGTGTACGAGAACTATTCTAGGCGCATTCCCACATCCAAGCTTAACGAACTTGTCAAGGAAGCCAGCATCCGCCACCACCTTCCAAGCGACAAAGGCAAGTTGGTCAAGATTTATTTTGCCACCCAGTTTAACATTTGCCCGCCACGCATCGCCCTTGTCATGAACCGCCCACGCGCCATGCACTTTAGCTACAAACGCTACCTCACGAATCGCCTACGCGAAAGCTTTGACTTAGAAGGCTCACCCATCATCCTCATCCCGCGCAACCGCGGCGAAAAAGACGAAGACGCATGAAAAATATCGTCCTCATTGGCTTCATGGGTGTAGGCAAAGGGACCATTGCCCGCGCTTTTTGCGCCCACACCCACTGTGTTGGTGTTGACACCGATGATTTGATTGAGAGCATGGAAAACCGCAGTATTAAAGAGATTTTTGCAAGCGATGGGGAAGCGTATTTTCGCGCCAAAGAACAAGAAATCGCCCTGTGGCTAAGCAAGCACGTCAAAGAGACACTCGTCTCCACAGGTGGCGGATTTTTCATGTGTGAGTCCCTCAAAAAAATTGGCACGGTGGTCTATTTGAAGTCGAGCTTTGAAGGTATTTTAGAGCGCCTACTCAACCACCCCAACGCGGAACAAAAACTAGCCAAACGTCCGCTGTTTACCGACAAAGAAAAGGCAAAAGCCTTGTTTGATAAACGCGCACCTTTGTATGAAAAAAAAGCAGATATTGTCTTACATGTAGAAGGAAAAAGCGTCACGCAAATCGTCAAAGAATTGGAAAAAAAGCTCAAACGCTAAGAGGGCACCGCGCCAACGCATCACCCATTTGCCTAGCCAGTGGGTGGCCAACCTCCCGTTTAATCCAACCTTCTTCTTTCTTTGGCTATAATCTTCCCATTTTACAACACAACTAGGATGTTCAATGCGCACACTAACTGGCATTCAACCCTCTGGCGCGCTTCACATTGGTAATTATTTTGGCGCGATTAAACAGATGGTGGATTTACAAGAGAGGGACGAGCTATTTTTATTCATCCCCAACTACCACGCCCTCACGTCCCTCAAAGACCCTAAAGCCCTTAAGGACAACACCTTTGACGCAGCCATCACCCTTCTCTCCTTGGGCATCGACCCCGCCAAAACAACCCTTTGGGTTCAATCAGACGTCAAAGAAGTCTTGGAACTTTACTGGATACTCTCAGGCTACACGCCCATGGGACTCCTTGAGCGCGCCCACAGTTACAAGGACAAAGTCGCCAAAGGCATTGGAGCAAACCATTCCCTTTTTTCCTATCCTGTGCTCATGGCTGCGGATATTTTGCTCTACCACGCCCAGTGCATTCCTGTGGGAAAAGACCAGATTCAACACGTGGAAATCACCCGTGACATCGCTGTTAAATTCAACAACGACCACGGCGAAATCTTCACCTTACCTGAGTTTAAAGTAGACGAAAACGTTGCCACGGTACCAGGCCTTGATGGCACCAAGATGAGCAAAAGCTACGGCAACACCATCGACATTTTTTCCACCGAAAAAGAGCTCAAAAAACGCTGTTCCGCTATCATCACTGACTCCACGCCCCTAGAAGAGCCCAAAGACCCCTTTACATGTAACGTGTTTGCGCTAGCCAAACTCTTTTTAGACGAAGCGGGCCAAGAAGCCCTCATCGCCCGCTACCAACGAGGCGGCGAAGGGCACGGGCACTTTAAGATGTACCTCAAAGAGCTCATTTGGGACTACTTTGCCCCCCACCGCGAGCGGCGCGCTTACTACCAAGCCCACCCTGAAGAGGTGTTTGAAATCTTAGACCAAGGGGCACAAAAAGCACGCCAAATCGCCCAAAAAACCATAGAAACCATCCGCGCTGCGGTTGGCATTTACCGATAGGATAACCTGATGTTGGACCTTAAATTATTGCAAAATGACATTGAGAGCGTTCAAAACGCGCTAGAAAAAAAACATGTAGACGCGTCCTTGCTTGAACGCTTACGCACCCTCTCTCTTTCCCTTAAAGAGGCACGCCAACAACTCGAACCCCTTCAAGCAGAGCAAAACGCCAAAAGCAAAGCCGTGGGCGTGGCGGCCAAAACGGGTGGCGATGTCGAAGCACTCAAAGCAGAACTTAGCCAAAACAAAATAGCTATCGCTTCACTCCTAGAGCGTGTCAAAACCCTCGAAGAAGAGCTTGAAGCCCTGGCCCTTGGCATCCCCAACATGCCAGACCCTAGCGTGCCTGAGGGCAAGGACGAAGAAGAAAACGTGGTGCTTAAAACCGTACTCACACCTCCTGTTTTTGCCTTTACCCCCAAAGAGCACTGGGAGATTGATGCCAACCAAGCGTGGATTGACTTTGCAAGAGGCGTCAAACTCTCCAAAAGCCGTTTTTCGGTCCTCAAAGGCCAAGGGGCAAGGCTTTCTCGCGCCCTCATTAACTACATGTTAGACTTCAACCGCGCACGGGGCTTTGAAGAAGTTGCCGTTCCCTACATCGTCAACCGCCCTACCCTCACAGGCACGGGACAATTGCCCAAGTTTGAAGAAGATTTGTTCAAGATTGAAGGAGAGGATTTATTCCTCATCCCCACCGCCGAAGTCCCTGTAACCAACCTTTACTACGATGAAATTCTCCCTGCCGAAGCCTTGCCTTTGTGCTACACCGCCGCCACAGCATGCTTTCGCAAAGAAGCAGGAAGCGCGGGGCGGGACACGAGAGGGATGATTCGCCAACACCAGTTTGACAAAGTGGAATTGGTGGCCCTAACCCATCCTAGCCAGAGCGAGGCCATGTTTGACCAGATGGTCGCGTGCGCTTCGGACTTGCTCACCTCATTGGGTCTTGCGCACCGTCACGTGCTTCTTTGCGGTGGAGATTTGGGCTTTAGTGCAGCCAAAACCATCGATTTGGAAGTATGGTTTCCTGGCCAAAACCGCTACCGCGAAATCAGCTCCATCTCCAACACCCACGATTTTCAAGCCAGACGTGCCAAAATCCGCTTTAAAGAGGGCAAGAAAAACACCTTTGTGCACACCCTTAATGGCTCATCACTCGCCGTAGGACGCACCCTTATCGCCATTATGGAAAACTACCAAAACGAAGACGGCACCATCACCATCCCTGAAGTCTTAAAGGTGTACATGTAAGATGGCTGAAGAAGAAATTGTAATCTTAGAAGACGATAGCACAGATGAGATACACGCTATCGACTCCCTTGATTTTCAACTCGAAACCACAGGAGAGGATGCCGCCCAAAGCACCATAAAGGTATCCAAAAAAATTCCTCCTAAAATGCTCTGGCTTAGTGTAGGTGGAGGGGTATTGCTCCTGCTTATCGTTATTCTTTTTCTTCTTATCTTCCGTGGTGCCAAAGAGGTTGAACCTAGCAGTATCGACCCTTCCCAATTAGCCAAAGACTTGCAACGCAAAACACCCGAACAGCCCTTTGGCCCTTCCCGCCTAGAAACCATGCTCAAAAAAGCAAACATGCTTTACGACCAAGGAAACAAGACCGAAGCCCTCAAACTTTACGAAGAAATCGCCATCTTCAATGAAGCGCTCTCCCACTACAACATCGGTGTCGCACAGATGCGCGAAGAAGACTTTGAAGCCGCGCTAGAGTCTTTTAAAAAAGCGATTCTCAACCATGAAAACCGCTCTATTAGCGCTATAAATGCGGCTGTTTGCGCCCTTGAGCTTGGCAACCAACCCTTATTTGAGTATTATTTGGAGCTAGCACAAACTTACCTTCCTGAAGAGAGCAACTCGCCTCTTTATTCTTATTATGTAGGCCTCGTGCATTACTACAAAAATCTGTACTATGAAGCGCTTTCAGCCTTTTCTCACCCAACAGGCGAACACTACAAGGAGCGGCAACGCTATCTTGCTTCTAAAATCCTGAGTTTTTTAGAAGCAAACCATTATGCTATTGACGCTCTCTTGGCGCACCCAAACCAGTACAACGCGCTCACGCTGGGACTTTTAAACGCCCGCATCGGAGAGTATGAGATTGCTAGAGCACAGTTGACGCAAGCCATGGAGCTTGGGGTCGAGCAACGCCGTGCATCCGTCGCCCTTGCTCTTGTGGAATCAAAACTGGGCAACTTGCAAAACACAGCCACTTTATTGCGCCAAACCCTAGAGAGATTTCCCGACCTGGCCACAGAAACTTACCCCATCCAAACAACCCTCAAATCTTCCCTTTTTGACATCAACCAAGCGCAAAAAGACTTTAAAGAAGGCAACTTTTTTAACAAAGAAAAACGCTACGATTTGTTGTTTTATTTCGCACCCTATAAAATCTTTAATGCCCAACAAACCATCGACTACATCCGTAAAGGAAGCCTTAATATCGAGGCCAATGCCGTAGGAGACGCTTTGGACTATTTGCAAGCTGGCTCTACCATTTCACGGGTCAATGCCGCCATGACCCAAGCCCTCAACCTTGCCCTTGATCACCAAGTCTACAAAGCCAACCAACTACTACTTGCCATGATTGACACCTACCCGCAACATGCTATTTTGCACTACAACCTTGGCCTGACCTATGCGCAACTGGGAAATTATTCCCTTGCTAACCGCCACTTTACCACTAGCTACCGCCTCAATCCACGCAACTACCTCTCGGGGGCTTTTGCCCTTATGAGCGCTGATTTAATCGGCCGTGACACAACGCTCCTTGCAAGAGATATCAAAGAAACCCTCGAAAGCGACACCACCCTTTCGGAAATCAACCTTTTCATGACGCTCATCCATTTGGTAGAAAACAACCAACTTTCCATGGCCAGATGGATGGAAGAAGACAAAGAAAACTCTCCCTTTCACTTGGCTTTTGATGTGATTATCTCTAGGCTCACCAACAATTCCAATGCTTATCTTGCAAAAACGGAACACTTGCGTGCTACCTTGCCCCAAGACCTTGTCTCCAACATCCTCGCTTTTCATGCTAAATTTGGCGACAACGAAATCAAAGCCTATGCTAGAGCTATTCAAATTGAGTTTCGTAAGCTTAATGTCAACATGGATGCTTTTTATTATGGGCCAAAGGTAGTGAAAGAGCAATATGTCAAACTGTTGCAAATTGGGGGATTGCTCCACCATGAGCGTGCCGCTTTATTGGCACGCATGGGAAAAGAGACCAAGGATGTTGAAGGTATCGTTAATACGGTGGCATATTTGAGCATTTACACGCACCATTTTCAAGAAGCATACACCTTTTACAATCAGTTGATTGATGATTTTAAACGTCAAGACAGTCGCACTATTTTCCTAGGGGCCGTCGCTTCCGTTGGTGCAGGGCAGACTGCCAATGCCATCGCTTTGCTTGAACTCTCCAAGCGCATAGACCCGGCCAACATTGAAAGCCGCTACGCCCTTGGGCTTTTGTACCAAGAGGTTAAAAATTTTGAAGGAGCCGCTATCCAATTTGGCGCCATTGGAAATAGCGGCTTTGTGTCCAATTATTTTAGTTTCAAAATCGAAAACTAAATACCTTTTTTCTCCAAGCCCCTCATGCGCAATCCCTCGCGGAGTGACATGTAGCTATTGAGTGCCCCAATGTACGCTTTTGCCGTAGCCCACATGGTGTCTACACTCAAACCATGGCCCATAACAGCAGGTTTTTGGTCGTCAAAGGCCACTTTTACCACAACACGCGCCAACGCGTCTTTGCCTTGGGTGACCGCGTCCACCTTATAATCCATCAACTCGCCGTTCACGCCACACACACGGTCAATGACCTTAAACACTGCATCCATTGTCCCATTGCCAATAGCAGCGTCTGTGGTCTCTTTGCCTGCATGGCGAATGGTCACTGCAGCGTTAGGCACGCCCCCAGGGTTGCAATCAGAAAGCTGCAAGGTAACCAACTCAAAAATCTCAGGGATTTTTGTGATCTCTTCTGCCACTAAAGCGCGAATATCATCGTCAAAAACCTCTTTCTTCTGGTCTGCTAGCGCCTTAAACAAAACAAACGCTTCATTAAGTTCTGTATCATCCAAGGTATAGCCAAGGGTTGCTAGCCTGTCTTTAAAGGCGTGGCGGCCCGAGTGTTTTCCCATCACAATGGAGTTTTTCTCAAGTCCAATGTCTTTAGCGTTAATGATTTCATAGGTTTCTTGATGTTTTAGCACACCATCTTGGTGGATGCCACTCTCATGCGCAAAGGCATTTTTACCCACAATTGCCTTATTGGGTTGAGGCTCAATGCCCGTAATAGACGCCACCAAACGGCTTGTTGGGTAAATTTCTTTAATGTTGATGTTTGTGGTCAAAGGAGCAAACACATCTTGACGGGTACGAATCGCCATGACAATCTCTTCTAGTGCAGCATTCCCCGCGCGCTCTCCAAGGCCATTGATAGTACACTCAATCTGTCGCGCCCCAAACTCAACACACGCAAGAGAGTTCGCTACTGCCAAGCCTAGATCATTGTGGCAATGGGCTGAGAGCACCGCACGCTTACCCACAAACGCGTACAACTCTTTAATAATCGCACCCATTTCATGTGGCAAACGGTACCCCACTGTATCGGGAATATTAAGGGTCGTTGCTCCGGCATTCATCACCGCATCAAGCACTTCTTTCATAAAGCCTACATCGCTTCTGCCTGCATCTTCGCAGCTAAACTCAATGTCATCGCAAAAGGTTTTTGCATAAGCCACCGCTTCCGTCGCGCGTTTAATCACCTCGGCTGGGCTCATTTTTAGCTTGTACTCCATGTGAATGGAACTGGTGGCAATAAACGTGTGGATGCGCTTCAACGGCGCAGGGGCAATGGCTTCGCCTGCTGCTTTAATATCCCGCTCAATGGCCCTTGCAAGGGAGCAAATGCGAGAGCGTTCGACCTGAGAAGCAATGCGTTGGATGGCCTCAAAGTCTCCAGGGCTTGCCGCAGCAAAACCCGCCTCAATCACATCCACACCTAATTTTTGAAGCTGTAAAGCGATTTGAATCTTTTCTTCGGTATTCATGGACGCACCGGGGCTTTGCTCCCCATCGCGCAACGTAGTATCAAAAATAGTAATAATATCGGGTGTCATAGGTTATCCTTAATGGTGTTAAAGTTACATGTAAACAAAAAAATGAGAGGAAAAAGGAGGACTAGAGGAGCAGGAGAGCGTTTTTGATTTCGATTTTTGGAAGGTGTTTAATGGCTTTCATAATGCCGATATCAACACTGTTCATGGCGTCTCCTTTGTGAAAATTTAGGTATTATACTTATTTTTTTTCCATTTTGCAACGAAAAAAACATAACTCTCCCGCGCCACCCCATAAAGCAAATAGAGGGTCACAAAAAAAGTTGCGCTGTCAATGGGGTACAAATAGACCAAAGAAAAGGTCACCGTTAGGTACACAAACACTTTCATACGGTGTGCTTTTTTAAAATCCAGTTTTTTAAAACTTGGGTAACGCACATTGCTGACCATTAAAAAGGCAAGCACGCCATGGCCCATAAGCACGGTCCATTCAAGCCCTTGCATAAAGGGGTATTTCTCGTACATGAGCACCCACATAGCAGAAACAACTGCCGCAGTAGGGATAGGAACCCCGATGAACACGGAAGGCTCACTGTCTGAACTCATCACGTTAAAGCGCGCAAGACGAATGGCCCCAAAGACCACGAACAAAGCACTTACCAAGGCACCCAAGCGTCCAAATTGGTGCCCGATACTAAAGTAAAACAACATCGCGGGGGCCACCCCAAAGGCAACGATGTCGGCCAAGCTATCAAACTCTGCGCCAAACTTGCTTGTGGTTTTTGTCAACCGCGCAATGCGCCCATCAAGCCCATCAAAAACCAAAGACAAGAGAATGTAAATTGCCGCAGTTTCGTACTGTCCACGCACGGAAGCCAGCACGCCAATAACACCCAAAAAAGCACTTGCAGCAGTAAAAAGATTGGGAATGAGGTAGATAAGTTGAAGTTTTCCGTCTTTAGTAGGGCCCATTATTGCTCACTTTTAAAATAACCCAACACTGTCTCACCCGCCCTAAGGGATTGTCCAAGGGTTACACGAATGCGCACGTGCAAGGGAAGCAAAAGCTCAACCGAACCCTCATGAATATACCCCAAACGCTCGCCAAGTTTAACCTGCGGCTTGTCTGTAAAAAGCCTTAGAGTTTGTGTAAAGACGCCTGCTAAAACACGCATATATACTGCCTCATTTTCCCTTTTACATGTAAGAAGAATTTGTTCGTTTAAAAGCGGTGCTTTAGGGGAAGGCTGAGGTAAAAAAAGTCCGTGACGCGGATGTGCGTGATTGATTTCTAAGGCGCAAGGAGCCCTTAAAACGCCCACATCCAAAAGGGAATTTTCAATCACAATCCTCAAGCACGCCTCACCCGCAGGGGTTTTTCCTTTTTCAATTGAGCGCACCATTCCATCTGCAGGCGCAATAATCACTAGCCTGTCCTCTTCTTCAGGAATCCGCTCAGGGTTTCTGTGGAGCAAAACCAGTGCCACAAAGAGGGTTAAAAACACCCAAGGAATCACGCCAAAAACCAAAGAAAGAACGAAAAGAGCAAAGGCGATTCCAATGCTCTTCCATCCCTCTTTAGCAACAATTTGTGTCGTAGTTGGTGTTTTACTCATGGCTACTCATCTTTGGAGGGCACGGGGGTCTCCCCTGCTTCTTCCTTGGGTGCAGGCACATCTTGTTTCTTTGACTCTTTGGCCGTTTTCAAATCATCATCATGGTGGTGCAAGGGTTGCAATCTGGTTTCAACACCTTGCTCTTTCTCGTATGCTTCAATGATTTTTCGTACACGCAACCCCTCAATGTTTTCCTCTTCAAACAAGGCTTCGACGATATTTTCGATGGCCCCTTTGTAGTCCCGCAAGGTTGAGAGTACTATTTCATAGCGCTCCGCTAAAAGTTTTTTAATATAGCCATCCACATCTTCGGCCATCTTGTCACTGTAATCTTTTCCACCATAACCCCCACCTAAAAAAGTGGTGCGTTGTTTTTCCAAGACCATCAAACCCGCCACATCACTCATCCCATACACACTTACCATGGACTTGATAATGTCAGTTGCGCGCTCAAGGTCATTGCCAGCACCTGTGGAGATTTCCTCGATAAACACTTCCTCAGCAGCACGCCCGCCCAGAAGCACATCTACTTCAGCCAACAATTCGTGGCGTTGCATCAAAAACTTGTTTTCCTCAGGGGTGTTAAGTGTGTAACCAAGGGCAGCAAGACCCCGCGGAATAATCGACACTTTAGAAACCCGTCTCGCGCCCTTGGTGGTTTCTGCGATAAGCGCATGGCCACTCTCATGGTACGCTACGATGCGTTTTTCTTTAGGGTTAATACGACGGCTCTTTTTCTCAAGACCTGCAATAGCACGCTCCACTGCCTCAATCAAGTCGCGTTGCTCTACGTAAGACTTGCTGTTACGTCCCGCCAACAAGGCCGCTTCGTTGATGATATTAGCCAAATCCGCCCCTGCAAGTCCTGCGGTGAGCTTTCCAATCTCTTCCAAATCCACATCGCGAGACAATTTAATGCCCTCAACGTGCACCTTTAAAATGTCCACACGCCCTTTGTAATCAGGCTTATCCACCAACACTTGACGGTCAAAGCGGCCTGGGCGCAAGAGCGCGGCGTCCAAGACTTCAGGGCGGTTAGTGGCCGCAAGAACGATAACTGGCGAAGAGTCTGAACTAAAGCCATCCATCTCAGCTAAGAGTTGGTTGAGAGTTTGTTCACGCTCATCGTTTCCACCCATCATACCATTGGCCGCACGGCTCTTGCCGATAGCGTCGATTTCATCGATAAAGACGATAGCAGGTGCTTCTTTTTTAGCGTTTTCAAACAAATCGCGCACACGGCTTGCGCCCACGCCCACAAACATTTCAATAAAACTTGAACCCGAAACAGAGAAAAACGGCACATCTGCCTCCCCTGCTACTGCTTTTGCAAGCAAGGTTTTACCCGTTCCTGGAGGGCCTACTAGCAAAACACCCTTAGGAATCTTGGCACCAAGTTTCATATAGCGGTCGGGGAATTTTAAAAAATCCACGATCTCCATAACTTCTTCCTTGGCTTCTTCAACCCCTGCAACGTCCGAAAATTTCACTTTGGGTTTTTCAGAATTGACCAGTTTTTTACTGCTGCCCATTCCCAAGATGCCCCCACCCATATTTTTTTGCATACGGCTTGCCAAAAACATCCAAATACCAAAAAAGATAAAAATAGGTAAAACCCACGAAAACAAAATATCTGTAAACCAATTGGTCTCGCTGTAGCCGCCATAGGGAATCTGCTTTTCATCCAAAAGCGGGATGAGCGTCGCATCTTCCCCTACTTTTTTGGCCACATACACGGTTTTTCCCACACCTTCTTGGGTAAACCCGCGAATGGTAGTTTGCCCAAGGGCTACATAGGTGAGTTGTCCGGCCTTAATAAGTTCTTTAAATTCATAGTAATTGATATTTTTTGTCACCGAAGTTGACTGGCTTGTGCCCCCAAAACTCGCATCTTGCGAAGGGCCCATGAGGTTTTTAAAAAGCATAATAATAACTATTGAGAAAATAGCAAAGACTATGAGTGGATTTTGATTAAAAAAATTGTTGTTTTTATCAGGCTTCTTGTTGTCGTTTCGTCGTTGATCCATCGTATGTTACCTTTTGTTAAAAATCATTGTACACCACTCATCTTGCGTGAGGGTTTCTGCGAGTTCGAGTTCGCTAAAACGTGCTTCTACACGCTTGGCGTATTTTTCTAAAATACCCGAAAGCACCAAGACGCCTTGGGGTTTTAGTGCGTTTATAAGTTCGCGGGAAAGCATGATGAGCACATCGGCAATGATATTGGCAACCACCACATCATAGCGCGCCCCTGCCTCACCCACAGAACCCACCCAATGGCGGTGGTAGGTGATAGCGTTGAGTGCAGCGTTTGTCAGAGCACTTTGCACAGCAAGGTCATCTGTGTCACACACATCTACCTTGGCGCCAAGTTTTACTGCCGTAATACCCAGTATCCCACTCCCGCATCCAACGTCGAGGAGTGTAGCGTCTTTGGGTAAATACTTTTGCAACGCTTGCAAGCATCCAAAGGTGCTTTGGTGGTGGCCCGAACCAAAGGCTAAAGCTGGGTCGATACATACATTCAAAAACCCTTCTTTAGGAGGGTCCCAACTAGGATGCACATACACCCCGCCTGCTTCCACGGGTTGAATCGAGGCGCGGTATTGCGCAATCCAGTCTTCATTGTTTTTTTCACATGCCTCAAAGTGCACATGCACTTCTTGCCCTAAAGATTCACCCAGTTTTTGCGCAAAAGCTTCCACGCCAAAGCGCACCATATCTAGCGAATCCTCACTGCGGACAATCAGCGTTTCGCCCTCAATCTCCACAGCCTCTTGCCCAAGCGAAAACACCAAATCGGAAAAAAGTTCATGAGCACAAGAGGGGGTAATACGAAGTTCAGTGTAGGTTGGTTGCATCAAAACTCAGTTCAAAACGTCTTCAAGTTTCTCTTTAAGAACCTGAGGCGTAAAAGGCTTAACGATATAGTTATTCACTCCAGCTTTTAACGCTGTAATGACTTCAGTTTTTCCACCTTCGGTGGTCACCATAATGATGGGCATATCGACATATTTAGCATCGGCACGCACTTTTTGGACAAGCTCTAGGCCATTCATTTCAGGCATATTCCAATCGGTGATAAGCACATCAATGTCTGGATTTTGAGAAAGAATCTGCCATGCTTCAACACCGTGCTCGGCTTCTAAAATCTCTTTATGCCCAAGTCGTCCCAAGGTATTTTTGATAATGCGTCTCATGGTTGAGCTATCGTCGACTACAAGCAGTTTCACGTATCATCCTTACATGTAAAAGTTTGACCCATTTTAGCCTAATTTACTTTGAAGTTACTTTAGGGTTTTGCGCCCTAACGTACTCAAACGCCTCGCGAAGGTCGAGTGTTCCTTCGTAAAACGCCTTTCCGACAATCACCCCCGCCACCGCTTGCGTCGCTAGGAGTGCCATGATGTCGTCCATGTCTTTTACGCCGCCACTAGCGATAGTATCTACCCCACTTGCTTTGGCAATTTCTAGCGTAAAGGGCACGTTGACACCGCTAAGTGTTCCATCTCTGCCCACATCAGTACAGATGATGGCTTCCACACCCACATCCGCAAAACGACGGGCCAAGTCTGTGGCCTTCATGGTTGATTTTTCCGCCCAACCTTCCACGGCAACAAAGCCATCGATGGCATCAATCCCCACAGCAACGCGCGCAACACCGCAAGCTTTTTCAACAAAAGCAGGATTTTTCAATGCAATAGAGCCTAAAATAACACGCTCAATTCCCAAGTCCACATAGCGTTTTACCGTGTCTAAGTCTCGAATACCACCACCAAGTTCAAGCTTGAGAGCACAATTTTTACGAATCTGCTTGATTTGCTCTAGGTTCCTAGGTTCGCCTGCAAAAGCACCATTTAAGTCCACCAAATGCAGCCATGCTGAGCCCATCTCCTCAAAAGCATGGGCTAGCTCCCAAGGTGCATTTGAGTAAATCTTTGCGCTCTCCATTAAGCCCTTCGTTAAACGCACCGCTTGCCCGTCTTTTAAATCAATCGCTGGTAAAATCTCCATCACAACTCCACAAAATTTTTCAAAATTTATTTTATACTGCTTTTATATTTATAAATACCAAGAACAGTGATGATATGATTTTCATTGTCTATTTTATAAGGAACCACATAGCCCTTGTAAACCAAATCTCGCACAAAGGTATGACTAAAGTAAACAGACTGTCTGTATTTCAAGGGCATAAAAGATAAATTTTCTATTTTTCCCTTTATTTCTTCTTTAAAGTTATTTGCTCTGTTAGGGCTATCCTCGGAGATAAAAGTCCAAATATCCATGAATTGCTCTTTAAAAGCAATATCATAAATAATTTGCACTACCGAGCCCCTGTTTGCTTCTCTATCTCACTCCACACCTCTTTGTGGGACAAACATTTCGTTTTGCCACTCTCAATGGCTTTAAGAGTCTTGTGAAGTCTGTCTTTATCTTTCTGAAACTGCTCAGTTTTCATATACCGAAGCGTCCCCGCATCAAGGGTTTCTTCTTTTTTGTCAATCTCCACAACCTCCACTCCATCTTCCTTAAAGCGTTCCAATAGCCACAAAATTTTTTGCGCTACGGTTTTATTGTGAACTTTGACAGCTAAAAGCATGCTTTGCTCCTTATTTCGTGGAATAAATTTTAGCACTGAACATCACAACTCCACAAAATTTTTCAAGATTTTTAATCCGTTTTCGTGAGACTTTTCAGGGTGAGGTTGGAAGCCAAAGACGTTTTCCTTTTGCACAGCACTGGGAAAATCATACCCGTAGCGGGTAACGCCCACCACATATTGGGGCTCACATACGGCATGAAAGCTGTGAACGAAATACAAATACATACGCTCTTCAAGTCCCTTAAAAAGGGCACAGTCACCCTTTACATGTAAGGCATTCCACCCCATGTGAGGTACTTTTAAGGCAGAAGGAAAACGGGCGGGATTAAACTTTTCAACGTTTCCGGGGATGAGTCCAAGCCCTTTTGTTTCACCAAATTCTGTGCTGTTCTCAAACAAAAGTTGCATCCCAAGGCAAATGCCAAGCAAGGGCTTTCCCGAAGCGGCAAACGCCCTTACAGCTTCATCCATGCCCTTGTGTTCGAGGTGCTCCATAGCCTCCTTAAAGGCCCCAACACCTGGCAAAATCACCTTGTCGTACGCTTTCACACAGGCAGGGTCACGCACAAGCTCTGCTTTGACACCCAGTTTTTCAAAGGCATTCATCACACTTTGGAGGTTGCCCATATTGTAATCTATAATGCCTATCATCGTCCCTCTTTTATTTGGATTACTTTAGGTAAGTTCCTTGTATGGGCGTAGCAGGCTCAGCTTTTGGGCCACTAGAAACTGCTTGGTCTGGTGCGCCATCTAAACTACTAATATATTCTGCCAAGGAGCGAACTTCTTGCGAGGTAAGTGTCACTGAGGCTTGATGCATAATGATTGATGTGCTTCCGCCATACGAAGAATCTCTGCGATATTCTTCCATCTGATTTATAAGTTCTTCTTTAGAAAGGGTGCGAAGCACTCTAGCGTTGTTGTAGCTACTGCGTTCCGCCTCTACACCATGACAGCGAAAGCAGGTACGGTCATAGAGTGCTTTTCCCGCAGCAACATTGCCCACCTGTGTCCGTGGCGAAAGAATAGCGTCCAGCACCCCACCGCCACCCGTGGTGTATTCAAGAGGAACTTCTTGAATCTCAACCTGCCCCTCTTGGGCATGTTTTTCCATGAGCGCTTTAAGCTCCTTAGCAAACTCCCCCTTCGCGGTAAACACATAGGTTTCCTCCGCCACCATCATTGAAGCCACAAGAACACATGAGAGCAACACTCGTTTCATTAAACATCCTTACATGTAAAGTCAAAAGGGGATGATTATAGCATGGCTAAACTAAAGAAGTTATCAATATAAACGGGGGGAGAAAATGGAGAGATAAAAAATAACCTCGGGTCCCATTTGTTTTTTGTATATTGGCTTTGGTGGTATTTTAACGAAAGAGGCTTTTTGCAAGATAAGCAAAACTACATCCAAAAAACCCGAGGAGAGACTCCTCGGGTTTGGAAAACTAGAACTTGTAAGTCGCTTGGAAGCGGATTTGTTTGTAATCTTCATTGGCTACCGCAGAATCGTAGTCCACGTCAGAATAAAAACTATAGAAACTAAAGTTTTTAGAATAGTCGTACCCTGCTTCTACGTAGATTTCACGGCCATAATCGTCGCTACCTGTTTTTGCTTTAGAGTAGCCGGCACCCACAGAGTAGTCACCAAATGCATAACCTGCTTTAGCAAAATAGGTTTTAGCATCAGCCAAGTTTGTGGTGTCGCCATAGAGGTTTTGACCTGCAATGATATGTTGGCCATCTGCGCTAAGGGTGTGAACAGGTTGGTCTTTGTCATTTCTAATGTAACCTCCACCTACGCTAAAGCCTTCAATCTCATAGCCCGCCTCAACAGCCCAAAAAACACCTTTGTCATCTGCAAAAAGAGTTTTGGTTTCGTCAGCTAATTTCAATTGATTTACTTGTCCCTTCAAGCTAAATCCAGCAAATTCAGCAGAAAGTTCTACAAATGCAGAATAATCAAAGATATTCTCCATTTTTGATACCCAAAATTGAGCATTCACTGGTCCCATGGAGCCAATAGCGGCAGCTGCATAGATATTCTCCTCGCCAATATCACCAACAACACTACCAAGACGGTCTTCAAGCGTGGTGTTTAAAAATGCACCACCTGCGAAAGTCCAACCATCTACGCCTGTATAAAATGCCATTACACCATTACCAAAGTCGCCATCCCATGCGTTTTCTGTCCATGGTGTTGCAAGTTGCATTTTACCTGCTTGCACACTGTAGTTGGCTACTGCGTACTGAAAATACGCCTGCGATACGGCGAGGTTTTCTTCATTAGTTCCCAAGGAGCTCGCATCTCTCGCATCACTAGGAGTATTGTATCTTAGTGTTAAAACACTTTTTACATTTTCAGCAATAGGGGCCGTAAAGGTAAAAACACCTGAAAATCGGTGACTATCTGTACCCGAACTACTGTCATAATCGTGCATATCAACACGGTATCTCATAAGGCCTGTTAGGTCAACACCTTTGATGGCTTCTTCGAGTGGGGCTGCAGAAGCGAATGTTGTCATCGCGCCTGCAGCAACAATAGCAGCAAGGCTAAGTTTAGCAAGTTTCATAAGAACTCCTTTAGAAAAAAGTAGAGTTAATTGTACCATAAAAGGAAAAACGGTTGAAAAAAAAATGATGAAAAACTAAGCAGTAAAGAAAGAGAGAAGGGCGGATGAGTCAAAATGACTCATCCAAAAAACACTAGAAGCTATAAACTGCTTCGATACGGATACGGTCGTTACCTTTTTTATCATCCATTTCGAGTGCAGAGTAATAACCTGCAACAGTAAAGTTTTTAGAGTATTTGTAAGCAGCATCCACATACCACTCGTCCCACTCAAAGTCACTCGTTGTCCCTGCAACGTCTTTGTCTTGCTCAGATTTAACATAACCAGCACCAAAAGCAATGTCGTTAACTTTGTAGCCTGCAGTTACGAAGTATGTCTCTGTGTCAGCTTTGTTTACAGTTTTTCCATAAATTTGTTTACCAGCACGAATCATCTTGTGGTCTGCAGCAAGTGCGTAGATACCCATGTCTTTGTCGGTTTTCATATAACCTGCACCAACGTTAAATGCATCGATTGCATAGCCCGCTTGTGCTGCCCAGAAAAGACCTGAGTCATCATTTCCTGTTATATACTTATTAGTCACGGCACTGGTCGCAACGGCAGTATTAATATTATCATCTTCTAGCTTAAGTTGGTTAGCTTGCACTTTCAAGCTAAAGCCAGCAAATTTTGTAGAGAGTTCTGCAAATACAGAGTGTTTAAACACATGGTCAAGCTTGCCTACCCAAACTTGTGCATTAACTGGACCTACAGAGCCAATTGCTGCAGCTGCGTAAAGGTTTTCTTCATCACCCAAAAGACCAGCGGTTGCTTTGCCATTGTCTGTGTTGAAGAATGCAGCACCAGCAAATGTCCAACCTTCTACACCTTTATACATACCAAGCACACCATTTCCACGTTGACCGTCATATAAGCTGTCATAGGTCCAAGGTGAAGAAATCATCATCTTACCAGCGTTAACTACATAATCTGTATTAGCGTACTGGAAATATGCTTGAGTTACAGCGAAGTTTTCTTCGTCGGTGCCATCGGCTCTTGCATTTCTTTCATCACCCAAAGTGTCATAACCAAGTGTTAAGATACTCTTAACACTTTCCGCTACAGGAATTGTAAACGTAAATGCACCTGAAAAACGGTGGTTGTCAGATGAAGCACTAGTTTTACTCTCAGGGTCATTAATGTCTACTCGGTATCGCATAGAACCTTTAAGGTCAACACCCTTAATGGCTTCTTCAAGTGGGGTAGCAGATGCAAATGTCGTCATCGCACCAACAGCAACGATAGCAGCAAGGCTAAGTTTTGCTAATTTCATGTAAACTCCTTAGAAAATTTGTGTTACGGGGAAAATTATACTACAAAACCCTCTCATTTTGCTTATTTTAAGCTTAAAAAAACAAAAAACTACAAATTTGTTACCGTTTGTTTACCCTCAAAGAGTAAAAGGCACCAAAAAGCCTTACATGTAGAGGGGTGTTTTGGGAGGGTAAGGCTATAGTGTTTTTTTCTTGAGGGTGTTTTGCTATAATCACAAATAGACCACCAGTAGATTTTTTGCGAGGATTAAAATGAAAACATTGACACTTCATATTAGCGATGATTATTTTGATAAAATCGTTTCACTCTTGGAGATGTTGCCCAAAAAAGCTGTAAAAATTAAACAAGAAGACAAGAAAGAATGTGTGGCGCGTCCAATACCTAAAAACCACCTTGCTTCTAGTGTTCACGAAGTGCGACAAAGGGTACTCGCCTCAGAGCAAAGTGTTGACGTGGATGAGCAATGCTACCAAAAAGAAATGAAGCATTTTTTACACCATCAACTCAAGATAAAACCTTGAAACTTATCAGGAAAGCGCATTTTATCGCTTCCCTTAAAAGCATTTTAGAGTTCATCGCCCAAGACAAGCCCAGTGCGGCTTTGGACTTCTTCTCACAACTAGACCGTCAGCTTCTTACACTGCTAGAATCGCCTTACATGTATAGAAAATCTCACTACTTTACAGAAGAATGCTACAGGGACTTTATCTTTAAAGGTTACACGGTCATCTACAAGGTAGATAGCAACACTGTTTATGTTTTAGAAATTTTTAAATGGAAAAAACGATAAAAACAACCACGCCAAAACCACAAGACAGAGCAAAAGGCACAAAAGCCTTACATGTAGAGGGGGATTGCTGTCAAAAAAAACTTATAGGAGCTTGGAATGCATACTTTCATCAGTAGGCTTGATTTTGGAGACAAGATTTATGTCTATCTTCAAAGTGGCGACATTTTGACCATCCCCTACAGTTACACCAAAAAAATCCAACAAGCGACAAAAGAAGAGCTTTTGACTTACCGGCTCATTGGCGGAGGTATTGGGGTGCATTTTGAGAGCATAGACGAAGACATCTCACTTGGGGGAATCATCGCCTACAAGCTAAACCACGAGCTTAGAGCAAGCTAGTAGCCTTACATGTAAAGGGGGATTTGGAGGTTTGTATTAAATCTTTTTACGTGTTGTTGTTTGGTTAAAAGCACTAGGTCACCTCACCTCTGTCAATCCACTTAAAGATATCAAGAACTTGGATGAGGCGCTCGTCTTGCACTACTTTGTAGATGACAATGTAGCCCTTGTGGGTAAGGTCGCGGTAATTTTCGTTTTCAATAAAGTGCGATGCTCGGCAACGGTAAGGGTTTTGCCCAAGAGACTCAAGTTTAGTTTTTAATGTTTTTTTAAAATTCCTTGCCGCACTTGGCTTGTCGGCCCAGATGTAGGCACAAATACGTTGTAGTGCTACGCCAAACTGAGCCCCATAAACAACACTAAACACCCATGTCTCTCCAAAATTCTTCGCCAGAACAAAACGTAGCACTTTGTTCTGCCTTGGCTATCCTATGGAGAACTTCTTTTTTAGAAGTTACCACCTCGGGTAGAGGCTCTTTTTGGATGTCAACTTTCTCAACAATACCTTCCTTCAAGGAAGCTAAATATTCTAGAAAAAATTTTGCTTTGTTTTCGTTAATCTGTAATCGTACCACCATATCACACCTCCGCGTTTTGAAATTATACCACAGAGCAATTCATGCCCATCGACGCAGAGTGTCTTCAATCTTAAAAGCACCCATAATTGCTTCCTCGGGTCTTTGTTTTCGAGGTATTGTATCGCATTTTATGCTGTTAGATAAATTTGAAAATAAGGCCCAAGAGTTTGGGCCTTTTGGATTACTTGACTTCGATAGACTCTTTTAAAGAATCTAGGGTTTTCTCGCCGATGCCTTTGACATTGGCGAGTTCTTCGATGGTTTTAAACCCGCCGTTGGCTTCGCGGTAGGTGATGATGGCTGTGGCTTTTTTGTCACCGATGCCTTTAAGGGTAGCTAACTCTTCCGCAGTCGCAGTGTTGAGATTCACCTTGGCCCACAGGGCAACTGCTAAAAACAAAAACAACATGATACTTCGCAGCATCATTTCTCCTTTTTGTAAGATAGGGGGTGATGGTAACATAAAAAAGTAGTTAGTTTTGCTTAACACGCTTGGGAAAACAGTTTTACTGCTTTTTGTAAAAGTGGCGCCAAGGTTACTTTGCTAGCAAACTATGAATCTTAGGATATTTAAAGCAACGTTTGAAGGTAGCGGGTAATTTTTTCATCTCGCGCAGAATATTCTTTAATGGTTGACACTAAGGCCTCTTTTATGTCAAACTGGGCGTTCGCCACACGAAGAAGGTCTTTGTTTAAATCTTCAAGTTTTTGCGTTATTATGTCCCACACCTCTTCAGCATCAATACCAAAGTAGCCATGAGCAATGACGTTTCTAAAATTAACAATTTTTCGAAAATACGAAGGAGAAAGGTTTTCAAAGTTTTCATCCTCCAAAAGATAGTTAAGTGACTCACCAATGATTTCAAAGGCTCTCATAGTGGCATCCCAGTGAAGAGAACTATGTTGCAAGTCATGGCCACTTTTAAACTCAGCCGTGTAGGATTTTACTTTGTAAATAGAAACGAAGGTATCGACAATAAAAAGTTCAAAATCTCTCTCTTCTTTTTTATGCATAAAGAATCTCTTTGGCGATTTTTTGTTTATAGAAGTCTCGAAAACTATCAAAATAGCCCACATCAACGGGTGTTTTAAAAGAATTTTGAAGATATTCTCTTAAATCCTCGCGAAGAAAAAAGTCTTTTTTGGTTGTAACGATAGCCAAATCAATATCACTGTTTTGATGTGCTGTTCCTCTTGCGTAACTACCAAATAGCCCTATTTTAGTGACAGCATATTTTTGGCGCAATTCATCTTTGTGTTCTCGCAAAAAAGTCAAAATCTCTTCTTTTGTCACAATTGCCTCCTTTGCTTTGATTGATTTTAGCACACTTTAAACACAGAAAGGCAAGGCCCAAAAGCTTGGGCCTTTTTGAGCTACTTCACTTCGATAGACTCTTTTAAAGAATCTAGGGTTTTCTCGCCGATGCCTTTGACATTGGCGAGTTCTTCGATGGTTTTAAACCCGCCGTTGGCTTCGCGGTAGGTGATGATGGCTGTGGCTTTTTTGTCACCGATGCCTTTAAGGGTAGCTAACTCTTCCGCAGTCGCAGTGTTGAGATTCACCTTGGCCCACAGGGCAACTGCTAAAAACAAAAACAACATGATACTTCGTAGCATCATTTCTCCTTTTGGTAAGATAGGGAATAATAACATAAAGTATTATTTTATGTTGCTTAAACGTATTTAAAAATAAAAAAGAGAGAAAGCCTTACTGTTTTTGTTCAGAATCACACTGAGGTTGCTTGCTAGTAAACCTCATCATGCACGCCAATATCTATGGGGATTATTTCTTTCTCATTGAGAATAAAATCTATGACTATTCTATATTGCATAGTAATAGAAACACTATAGTAAACCCCTAATTTTCCTTTTAATTTGTGTAGTCTTAGCGAAGGGCGATAGGGGTCTAATTCAAGTAATTCTATGGTTTTTACATAGCGACTTAGCACGTCGGGGTGTTTTTTGATAAACTTTTTTAGCTTTTTAAAATACTCATCCGTTCGGATGATCTTATAGCGCATCCATCAACTCTTTCACGTGTTCTGAAGCTGTTTGGATTTTGTATCTTCCCTCCTTGACATCTTGCATTGCCTTCATATGCGCAATGTCTAACTCGTGCTCCCTAAAGGCCTTGTACCTTTCTATATCAAGAATCACGTATTTGTTTTTTCCCCGAACATTGACAATAAGTTCGTCGGTCTTTTGAAGCATTTTTTCAAACATGGACACGCCGTTCACTTTGACTTCATTTGCTGTGATTATCATAATAGTACCTCCAATAGTACTTTTAATAGTATTTTACTCCAAAGAGGTTTAAAAGAACCAAAATAAAGTAGCGTAGTTGTTACCTTTGACCAACGAAGTAGCCGCTAAAAGCGCTTAGACATAGAAAAATATAGACGGGTTTGCTACTTTCTGCCAACGCCTACACAGCGATAAAACTAGGGTTATAGAGCGAGGGCTTGTTGTAGATTAGGGGCGTAACGCCTTGGCGCAAGTAGTAGTGCGAAGGAGTGCGTTCGGGGTTGTACATGTAAATCTCGCCACCCGCTTCTTTTAAGATGGCATGACCCGCGGCGGTGTCCCATTCCATAGTGGGAGCGATGCGCGGGTAAAGGTGGGCTTTGCCCTCGGCGATGAGGCAGAGTTTTAGCGAACTTCCCCTTTGTTGCATTTGCACTTCTGCCACTTCTGTTTTGAGTGTGGCGATGAAACGCTTAGTCTTGGAAGAAAGGTGCGATTTACTCGCTACCACGATGCAATGGCGCGTGTCAAAAGGCGTTACATGTAAGGCTTCGCGCCCTTGTGCGGTCTCTTTAAACGCGCCTTTTCCCTCTTGCGCCCCATAAAGCACGTCCCAAACAGGGGCTTGCACCACCCCAAGCACGGGCACGCCGTGACGAATGAGGGCGATATTTACCGTAAAATCGCCCGTTTTTTTGATGAACTCTTTTGTTCCATCGATGGGGTCCACGCACCAGTATTCTCTCCACCCTTGTCGCTCCTCATAAGGCGCGGCCTTGGTCTCTTCGGAGAGGATGGGAATGTGGGGAAAACGGGCATTTAGGGCGTCACAAATGAGGGCATTGGCCAATAAGTCTGCTTCAGTGAGGGGCGAATTGTCCGCTTTGTACGTAACCGCAACTTTGCGCCCGTACACCTTCAAGACTTCCGCACCTGCTGCCTTGGCAATGCCCACAACTGCTTCTAACATAAAGGGCTGCATCCCCTGAGTGCCTCTTCTAGGGCTTTTTGATAGGTGCGCATCAATGCGTGGGTCTTTGCCTCAAAACGCGCCACAAGCACGGGCGTAGTATTGGACGCGCGCACGAGCCCCCAGCCTTCTTCAAACACCACCCGCACGCCATCCACGGTGATGATTTCTTTAATGGCAGGAAAATCACTCGGCGGGGTTTCCAAAAAGGTTTTGAGCTTCACGATGGTTTCAAACTTGGTTTCTTCGGTCGTGGGGATTTTAAGCTCTTCGGTGGTAAACATTGTGGGAAGTTTGGCCAGTTCCGCGTCCAAATCTAGGCCTTTGTAAAGCAACTCTAATGTACGTAGCATCGCGTAAATCGCATCGTCGTACCCAAAATAGCGGTCAGCAAAAAAGATATGTCCGCTCACTTCTGCGGCAATGTCGATGCCAAGCTCTTTCATTTTGACTTTGATGTTGCTGTGGCCTGTTTTGTACATGTACGCCGTGCCAATCTTAGCCACTTCGTCATACATCACTTGAGAGCATTTCACCTCGCCCAAGATTTTGGGATTTTTAAGAAGCTTGGCGTACAAAAGTGCCAACTGGTCGCCCTTGAAGTTGTTGGTTTGAGTGAGCACCGCCAAACGGTCGGCATCTCCATCAAAAGCAAAAGCGATGTCGCCGTTTTGCGTTTTAAGCAAAGCTTTGACATCGTGCAGGTTTTCTTCTTCGCTGGGGTCAGGGTGGTGATTAGGAAAGGTGCCATCGGGCTGGGCGTAAAGAATGGTGGTGTTTAGCTCCAACGCTTCGCACAGTTTTGGCACCACCACGCCCGCGGCTCCGTTGCCACAATCAATAGCAATGCGCGTTTTCATGCCCTTTAAGTGCGCAAACGCTTTGACTAAAAAATCCGTGTATAACGCAAGGGTATCTACGGTTTTACATGTAAGGTTATCAGGAATGTGTTGTGAAAACGCCATCACTTCTTGCCCAAGGGCGGTGATGTCTGCGCCAAAAAACGGGGCTTGGTTTAGGGTGATTTTGAGGCCGTTGTATTCGGGGGGATTGTGCGAACCTGTCACCATCACTGTCGCGTCTGCTTTGTGCTCATGGTCAAAAAAACCGCCAAAATAGTTACACGGCGTGGGTACAAGCCCCATGTTTAACACCTCAAGCCCTGCGTGGTTGAGGCCACTGGTAAGCCACCCTGCAATGGTAGGAGAATGCAGCCTTGCATCGTACCCTATGGCTACGGTGTTGCCAACCTTAGCAATGCGTTTGCCCAACAAAAAACCGATGGTTTTAATGCTGTGTTCGTTTAAATCTTTTTCGTAAATGCCACGAATGTCGTATTCTCTAAAAATGTGTTGCATGGGTTTCCTCAACGGTTAAGTTTATAAATCTTTGCCCACGGCGTGAGCGAAACAGGTGTAAAAAATCTTTGGTCTGGGTTTTCTAACACAAAAAGTTGCACAAAAGTAGAAGCAAACATGGGCTCATCCACCAGTAAAAACGTCTGGTACGGCTCCATGAAAATGAGCGTGAGCGCACCATCTGGGTGTAGATTTTGAGCCTCATAAGCCAACGCGCCCGCTTCGTAACGGGTTTGTATGAAACGCTTTAAAGGCACTTGCTGATCTCCAAGGTGCATGATGCCGCGCACTTTATCAAGCTTAACGCCTCCACCAAGGTGCAGCGCCTCTTTGGTATCTTGAAAACGCGATGTCATAAAAAACAAAGGCGGGCGCTTGGAAGTACCGCTCATCACATCTAGGGCGCTAAATTGGGCAACAGTTTGCATAATGGGCATCATACGATAGGGCAAGTACATGTAAACCTCATGGTTTTTAGGCGGCAGTGCCACATGGGGCAAATCGTCCAAAAACGCATTAGCGTCTTCGTAGCCGTACTCGCTCATCATCCACGCGAGGTTTGAACGGGGCAAAAGCACACGGTCGTCTTTGGGCTTGGTGCGGTTGTCTTGGCCGATGTCGTAACGCATTTGGGTATATTCGACCTCCAGGCGCGCCATAGAAGAAGCGCTTTCTTGGTCAGCGTGAAGCATAAAACTCACAGGAAAATTCACCGCCCCAGAGTGCTTCCCCCCATCAATTAAAGTGCGCATTTTGCCATAGTAACGGAGTGGGTATCCATAATCCCACCATGAAACCACGTAAGCTTCCTCGCCCGCACTCTCTCCAAGGGTTTCAAGTTGCGCCACTTCGCTCGCGTTCATGACTGTAGGTACACGGTAATTAATAACATGTGTAATGTTAGGGTATAGCGCCCCAAGTGTTGCCACGACTACCAACGCCCCGCCCATTAACGCCACACTGCGCTCTTTGGCAAAGCGCGTCGCAAACCACTCTTTGCACCACACAATCCCATACCCAAGGCCCAAAGCAGCGATAGGAACGGCGTAAATTGTAAAGCGAAGCCCGCCCACATAGGCCAAAAATCCAAGACCAAGCAGGGGAAGACCAAGGAGCATCACGAGATGTTTGCGCACCAAAAGCAGGTACCCAAGAAGCGACACGACAAAGGTCGCTACATGCCCGCTAATGCGCACTGCAAAGGTTTCAAAGGGGATATGCCCTGCCTCGCGCACCGTTTGCATGACACTAAAAAAATGCAAAATGATTTCATCTTCATAACTTGCAGTGCTAGCGCGAAACACATACCCTTGCAGTTGCTTCCAAACAGGACCAAGCCCGCCCGTGGCAAAAAACAGCACAAGCACCACGCCAAGTAGGGTCACAGAGTGCCGTTTTAAGGTTTCAACACGCTGGAGTCCAAAAAGCACAAATACGCCAACCAAGCGAACCACATCAGGCAAGCCCATCATGGCGATGAGCATCATGGCAAGGAGTTGGTAGTTGTAGGTGTTTTTGCGCTCATATACAAGCACATACAGCAAAACCAATCCAAAAAAAGCAAATTCAAGGGAGTAGCTTTGCGGGTACCACCACCGGTAGGCCACCATTTCAAGGCCTGTGATGAGCAGATATTTGGCTTCCTTGGTTTGCAGGGCAAGGGCCAGCGACCATACCAAAAGCATGGGAAACACGATGTTGAGCATGTCTGTGTCGTAGTAGCCCGCCATCGTGCGGTTGTAGTAACTCACCCCAATACTTGCCACCAATGCCCCAATAAACGCAGCGCCTCGTTCATTGAGATGGTTTCCTAGCAACAAGATGGGCACCACCACCAAGGAGCCAAGCACGGCGGGCATATAGAAAATAATAGTTTCAAAGGAAAAAGGCAATACAAAGGCAAAAAGAGCGGTAAGTTGAGCAAGCGCGGTGTGAGTAGGAGAAAAAATACCCGCCTCCCCGCGCAATAAATCCCGCGCACCCTCGGCAAAATAGTAGCCGTCGTTGGTATTAATCATAAACATACCGTTGTGGTACACGCTTTCTATGCCATTAAATTGGTACACCCAAATGAGGCGCACCGCGATACTAAAGGCAAACGCAAGGGCGATGAACACCCATAGCGGAAGCGCGTTTAAACGGCTCATAGCGCGCCTATTTGGTGGTATTCAAACCCGTATTTTTGCATTTTACTTTTGGTAAACTGATTGCGTCCGTCAAAGAAAATAGGATTTTTGAGGCGTTGTTTCATCTCGACAAAATCAGGGCTTCGAAACTCTTGCCATTCGGTCACGAGTACCAATGCGTCCGCACCATCAAGGGCGTCGTATTTGCTCTTGACATAGTGTACATGTAAGGCCTCTTTGAGGTAGTGTTTTTGGGCTTCTTCCATGGCTTTGGGATCATACGCCACCACTTTTGCCCCGCGCTCACCTAGCAAACGAATAAGCGTCAACGAAGCGGCTTCACGCATGTCGTCGGTTTCGGGTTTAAAGGCAAGGCCCCACAGCGCAAAGGTCAGCCCGTGCAAATCTTCCCCAAAACGGGCAACGATTTTTTGCACCAAAAGGGTTTTTTGGTCCGCATTCACCGCTTCGACGGACTCCAAAATGCGCGGCGTGTAGCCGTAATCTTTGGCGGTTTTTACCAGCGCTTGCACGTCTTTGGGGAAACAGCTCCCGCCGTACCCGCACCCTGGATAGATAAAACTGTACCCGATGCGACTGTCTGAACCGATGCCATTGCGCACTTGGTTCACGTCCGCTCCCACGCGCTCACAAATGTTGGCTATTTCGTTCATGAAGCTGATTTTTGTGGCTAGCATGGCGTTGGCGGCGTATTTGGTCATCTCGGCACTTTTGATGTCCATGGCAATAAACCTGTCGTGGTGCAACATAAAAGGGGTGTAGAGTTCTTTAAGCACTTCCAGGGCTTCAGGCGCGTCTGTGCCCACCACCACGCGGTCGGGCTTCATGAAGTCTTTAATAGCAGCACCCTCTTTTAAAAATTCGGGATTAGAGGCCACATAAAAAGGCACAGCAAGACCGCGTTTATCTAGCGCCTCGGCGATGCGTTGGCGCACTTTGTCGGCTGTTCCCACCGGCACCGTGGACTTGGTCACGACCACCAAAGGGTGCTCCATGTGTTCGCCAATGCCCTGAGCAACAGCCAACACGTAGCGTAAATCCGCACTACCATCCTCGCCCATGGGTGTTCCCACGGCGATGAAAACCGCCTGTGCGCCCTGCAAGGATTCAGGTAAGCGGGTTGAAAACACCAAAGAACCTTTTTGGGCGTTTTGCTTCACCATCTCTTCGAGTCCGGGTTCGTAGATGGGGATAATGCCCTCTTTAAGCTTGGCGATTTTAGCCTCATCCACATCCACGCACGTCACAGCGTTGCCCATTTGGGCGAAGCATGTTCCCGTTACCAATCCTACATACCCTGTTCCGATGACACTAATTTTCATGTATTTTTTTCTCCCATGCTAATGCTGTTTTGCAAATGTGCTCCAAGTCGTCGTATTGAGGCTTCCACCCCATGCGCGTTTTGATTTTTGTGTTGTTGGCCACCAGTACTGCGGGGTCACCCTCGCGCCTTGGGGCTCCTTTGACCTGAAAATCTACCCCACTCACGCGCTTCATGGCTTCCACCACTTCGCGCACGCTAAAGCCATGTCCGTACCCCACGTTAAAAGTGTCGCTCGGGTGCGTTTTGAGGTATTCAAGCGCCTTTAAATGAGCATCTGCCAAATCTTCCACGTGGATATAATCGCGCTCGCACGTGCCATCTTTCGTGGGGTAGTCCGTTCCAAACACCGCCAACGCATCGCGCGCACCAAGGACTGTTTGTGCCGCGACTTTAATAAGATGGGTTGCATCAGGAAAAGACTGACCAATGCTTCCGTCTCCCGCTACTCCAGCCACATTAAAATAACGTAAAATCACATGCTTGAATGCAGGATGAGCATTCGAAGCATCCCTCAGTACTGTTTCACTCATGAGCTTGCTTCTACCATAGGGATTAATAGGCGCAAGCAAAACGGTCTCATCAACAGGGTTTGTCGCAGGCTCCCCATATACCGCTGCAGTTGAGGAAAAGACAAAGCGTTTGACCCCAAAGTTTACACACAGTTCGATGAGCCCCGTGGTTTTGGCGGTGTTGTTTTTGTAGTATTTTAGAGGGTTTTGAACTGATTCTGGCACCACGATAGACGCGGCAAAATGCAGCACGTCCGTGACTCCAAAACGTTCGATGAGCATTTCGAGCATTTCAAGGTTTTCAAGGTCAATCTTGGCAAAATGAAAATCCCGAATCTCCAAAAGCGTATCGATGCACGCTTGGTTGCCAGTGGAGAGATTGTCCACCACGACGACGTTTTCCTCGGTTTTCTCCAACAACTGTTTGAGCACATGGGAACCAATGTAACCCGCACCGCCGGTGAGTAAGATAGCCATTAGCGCTCACTCCTTACATGTAAGAACACAGGAAAGCGTGGCAATCCTGAATTTGTGGTGCCATAGAACTTGTATGTTACTGTAGCGCCAAGAGGAGGTGGTGTGCGGCGGTCGGCATTTTTAAGACCTGAGCCAATGCGAAACTGTGTGCCGTTTTCATCTTTACATGTAAAGGCACCTAGCAAGCCTTCAAGCTTCCCTTTGCCTTCATGGTGTGCCACTACTTCGCACTCGGCGTCTTCGTAGCGCTTGACCTTCAGGGCCAAGGGTGAACGACTGGTTAAATACCCGACATTAGGGTCGCGCACCACCACGCCCTCGCCCCCTTGGTCTTCCACGGAGGCTAAAAAACCTTCCAAAGAGGAGGTATCTTCACACACATGCTGGGGAATCACACGAACAAAAGGCGTGGGAATGCGTTTGAGGTAATCTTCCAAAACACTCAAACGTTGTGCCAATCCACCCTGCCCGTCTGGCACGTCAAACACATGAAAAGCAAGCTTTCTCCACCCCTCGTGGGGTGTAAGTTGCGCCGTGATAGAGGCAATCTCTTCAAACGCCCCGCGCCCACTCCACAGTTCACCATCAAGGGCAAAAGGTGGAAAATCTTCGGTAAACCACGCGGGTGCGGCAAAAAGGTTGCCGTTGCGTGAATAGAGCGCCGTCCCATCCCAATAAGCCCGCACGCCATCGAGTTTTTCGCTCATGAGCCACCCTGAAACGTTATGGTCACGGTAAGTTTCAAGAAGCATGAGGACGGGTTTTTGCGCCCAAAGGGAAAGGGAGAGAAAAAGCAGTAACGCCCAAATTCTCACAACTTCACTCCAAAAAATTGCGCGTACCACTCCACAAAACGGTCAATACCTTCTTGGATGGGCATGGCGGGTTGGTAGTTCAAATCCTCCACCAAATCGCTCACGTCCGCATAGGTGGCAGGCACGTCGCCTGGTTGCAAAGGCATGAGGTTTTTCTGGATAGGCTTGCCAAGCTTTCGCTCAATAGCTTCGATAAAATCCATCAATTTCACGGGCGCATTGTTGCCGATGTTGTAGATTTTATAGGGAGCAAAAGAGCGTGAGGGGTCTTGGTGGTTCCATGTGGGATTAGGCGAAGGTGGGTTGTCGATGACCCGCACTACGCCCTCAACAATATCATCCACATACGTAAAATCCCGCTGCATGTTGCCGTGGTTAAACACGTCGATGGGCTTACCCTCAAGTGCCGCTTTGACAAACAAAAAGAGCGCCATATCAGGTCGTCCCCACGGGCCATAGACCGTGAAAAACCGAAGCCCCGTGGTCGCGATGCCAAAAAGATGGCTGTAGGTGTGTGCCATGAGTTCGTTGGATTTTTTGCTCGCTGCGTAGAGGCTGATGGGGTGGTCGACGTTGTCTTTGGTGGAAAAAGGAAGGCTTTCATTGAGTCCGTACACCGAACTGCTGGAGGCGTAGGAGAGGTTGTTCACGCCGTGATGGCGACAGCATTCTAGGATGTTTAAAAACCCGATGATGTTGCTGGTCATGTACGCGTCGGGATTGGTGAGCGAATAGCGCACGCCCGCTTGGGCAGCAAGGTTACAGACGGCATCAAATTTTTCGGTGGCAAAAAGGGCTTGCAAGGTTTCTTTGTCTTCGAGGTTTGCTTGAATGAAACGGTAGTTGGCGTGTTTGGTGCTTTGGGTGAGGGTGTTTGGTGTGATAGCTTCTTGGTCAATGCCTGCCTCTTTTAAGCGACCGTATTTGACCCGCACATCGTAGTAATCATTAACAGAATCAAGCCCGACCACCTCATCCCCTCTAGCAAGAAGTCGGTTTGCCAAATGAAAACCGATGAAGCCCGCGGTACCTGTAACTAAAATGCGCATGTTTTTCCTTTAATGTGTTGCTACTTTCTCAAGCGCTTTAGCGATGGCTTCTTGAAACACAGGGGTGTACTCTTTGTCTTTGGCAAGTTTTGCGCCCATGGTTTCAAGGGCAAGGGCATAATCCTTACATGTAAGGTTTCCTCTGAGCAGTTCGTATTTTAAATAGAGCCAATACGTATTGAGCACATCGCTTTCGCAGTAGGTTTTGATTTTTTCCAATTCCCCTGCATAGTAGAGCCCCATCACTTGGTCTCCGCTGACGTCGTACTTGCCTGGCATCCCTGCCATGGCGCACACGTGGTCAAGTTTGAGCCCCCGCGCGGCCCCAAAGTCACTGATGTGGTCCATTAAATCCACATGAAAACGGTCGCTAAAGCGCGCGCGGTAATGTTCCCATTTGTTTTTATTGTGCTCTTTGCTCTCGGTGTCAAAGTACGCAGGGCAGGAGAGATTGTACGCAAGGGCACGCACCATGAGCATGGGCATGTCAAAACTGCGTCCGTTAAAGCTCACGAGCTTGGGATTGTGGCGGTCAATAAACTGCAAAAAGGCTTTAAGCAAGGCTTCTTCCGTGTCACCTTCCATGCTATTAACCCGCAAAAACATCCCAAAATCATCGGTGATTACCGCCGAAATCGCCACGACTTTATGAAAAACGATAGGCAAAAACCCACTGCCCGTTTTGGCCTCTTGGGCCTCTACAGCTTCTCTCGCCACCACCTCATCGCTCCCCTCAAGGCCATAAATACGGCACAACAACGCGCTATCAGGAATGGTTTCGCAGTCAAAGATACAAATCATGCTTCCTCCTCAAATTCCAAAGCGCTCAGAATACGCAGCAACCTAAAGGCACTTTTGGAGTCTTGGTCTAGCACCTTTTGCATCAGTGACGTATGGGCCAGCCATGTCAACACTCCAAAACTTTGGGCTAGGGTTTTTATGCGCTTCGCCATGCCGTTTTTGGTACGCGCCTCATAAGAGTGTATCAGCTTCGCATAATCCGCTTCAACCCCGTGTTTTGAAAGAGAAAACAGAAATAAAAACAGGTCACGAAAATGCAAATCTGCCAAAGAGATAGACGCGTCAAAAGCCTCTTCAAAGTCCAATGCAAAAACCTTATCCTCTTTACATGTAAAGTTTTTAATCTGTGCCCCACCGTGGAATTCTCCCTTTACATGTAAGGCTACCAACACTTCAATCACCTTCTCCAAAAGTCCTGAGACATCGGTGATTTCATGGTTTCTTATGGCGTTAAGCACGCTTGGGCCTTGGTCTTCTAGGATAAAAAAATCACTGCACTGGGCGACCACGTGTGGCACGTTTACCTCTTTTTGTGCCAAACGGACAAGCTTTTCTGCCTCATGCGTAAGGGCTTGGGAGGGGCCTTGAGAGAGAGATGGCACAAGCAAAGGGTGTTTACACAGGCCATAAGCCAAATGATGAACAGCCCTTGAGCCCGTTTTACGCGCACGCTTTACCCAGTACTTCTTTTGCTCATGCATCAAACTTAAAACACCCCACGTAGGGTTTGCAACCAAGGCTTCCTTTGCGGCTTGTTCAATCGGCGTCATGGGCCAGTTTTCCTGCAAGACGGCGGTATTCTTTGGAGTGTTCTAGCAAATAGGCCTCATTGCCCATGTCTACAATCTTTCCACGGCGCAACACGGCGATTTTATCGGCTTGTTTAATAGTACTAAGGCGGTGGGCGATGATGATAGTGATGCGGTCTTTACTCACCGCTTCAATGGCTTCGGTGATTTTTTGCTCACTTTTGGAATCTAGCGCACTAGTAGCTTCATCAAAAATCAAAATCTGTGGGTCCACATACAGCGCCCTTGCAATAGCGATGCGCTGGCGTTGTCCGCCAGAGAGGTTGGTGCCATGCTCATCCAAAACCACTTCCACGCCACCCATCTCTTCCACAAAATCCAGTGCGTTGGCTTGGCGCAAACACGCCTCAACATGCGCCAAATCAATCTCTTTGCCATAGGCCACATTAGCAGCGATGGTGTCGTTAAAAATGTAAACCCGCTGGGTGACGATAGAAACCCCGCCGCGCAACTGCTCCAACCCCACATCACGCAGCGGGGTTTTGTCTAAGTAAATCCCACCAAAACTGGGGTCAAAAAAGCGCACAATGAGGTTTACAATAGAGCTTTTTCCCCCTCCACTATCCCCCACAAGGGCCAATTTTTCACCCTTTTTTACCTCAAAACTCACGCCATTGAGGGCCGTTTTGTCCCCATAGTGCAACACCACCTCTTCAAAACGCAAGGTTTGCACAGGGGGCATGGGGAGGTTTTTTTCAGAAACAATGGCTGGCTTTTGGTCAAAAATATACAAAATCCGCTCACTGGCCGCGATGGCATCTTGCACTGCGTTGTACAAATCCGAAATGCGACGAATAGGCGTATAAAGCATAAAAAGTGCCGTCAAAAAGGAAAAGAAACTCCCTACGGTCATTTGTCCTTCGATGACCTCGCGTCCGCCTATCATGATGACCGTTGCTACCCCAATGGCTCCCGCCACTTCCATCAAGGGGCCTGAGAGTTCAGAGGTTTTGACCGACTTCATGTTGAGCTTAAAAAACTGCATGTTTTCTTTGGCAAAAATCTGGTGTTCGTGTTTTTCGGCTGCGTGGGCCTTGATAATCTCAATATTGGTGAAAATCTCTGAAAGTTTAGAGGTAATGTCGGAAGTTTTTTCCTGAGAATGGTGGGAGAGTTTTTTGAGTTTTTTGGCAATGAGGCGCAAGGGAATGATGATGAGCGGAATGATGATGAGCGCAAAAAAGGAGAGTTTTGGACTTTGGTAAATCACCACCCCAAAAAGCCCAAGGGCCGTAAGCCCCTGCCGACCCATCTCAGGAATAAGGGTCGAGACAATACTGCGAATGCGCTCCACATCGTTGACGTTACGGCTAATGAGCTCTCCCGAACGCAACCGGTGAAAAAAAACGATGTCTAAATGCAACATGGTTTCAAGCAGTTTATCGCGCACCTTGCGGATAATGTCTTGGCCAATGAGTGCCGAGTAGTACACCTGAATGTACTTCCCGCCGCCTTTTAGGAGGTACACCCCGATGATGGCGTAAGGCAATAAGTAGAGCAAATCGATGTCTTTTTTAACAAAAATCTCATCCAACACAGGCTTAACGAGGTAGGCAGAAGAGGAGGCGCCGATGGCTGAGAGCACCATGCCCAAAATGGCCAATAAAAAATAGGGGATATACCCTTTAAAATAAGGGAGAACTAGCCGACGAAGCACCATCCGAATGTCTTTCACACCCATCCTTTGAACTGTTTAGGGCATTGTACTTTGTCGTTGCTGTGCAGTTAATAAAAATATACTAAAATGGCACTTAACTTTACGGATACTTTTACGTTCCTTAAAGTCCCCCATTGTTATAATCTCCCCCTAATAAACACCAAAGGACTTTTCGTGCCCACCACCCAAACATTTGAAAACAAAACCATCCTCATCACTGGAGGGGCTGGGTTTATCGGCAGTAACCTTGCTTTTTATTTTCAAGAACACCACCCCAAGGCGACGGTGATTGTCTTTGACACCTTTCGCAACGAAGAGCGCTTTAGCAACGGCAACCTCAAAAGCTTTGGCCATTTTAAAAACCTCCTTGGCTTCAAAGGCAAAATCCTTCAAGGGGACATCACTAAAGATTTAGGTCTCCTAGACTCCCTAGACATCGACTTTATCTTTCACCAAGCCGCCATTTCCGATACCACCGTGATGGATCAGGGCATCATGATGCAAACCAACGTCAACGCCTTTGAAGACCTCCTTGGCCTCACCTTGCGCAAAAACGCCGTCATGGTCTACGCCTCTTCGGCTGCCACCTACGGCAATGCCCCAAGTCCCCAAACAGTAGGCTATGAGGCCCCTGAAAATGTCTATGGTTTTAGTAAGCTTGCCATGGACAACCTCGCCCGTCTTTGGGCTGCTAAAACCGACTCAACCATCGTGGGACTGCGCTATTTTAACGTTTATGGGCCACGGGAATTTTACAAGCAAAAAACCGCCTCCATGGTGGTGCAACTGGGCCATCAAATCCTTAGCGGTAAGGCCCCGCGTCTTTTTTACGGCTCAGATGCTATCGTGCGGGATTTTATCTACGTAGACGATGTTATTCAGGCTAATATCCTTGCTGCTACCGCAGGCAAGAGCGGGGTGTACAATGTGGGCACGGGCAAGCCTCGCAGCTTTCAAGACATCGCTGATATTTTGCAACAAGAACTAGGCACGAATCTGGGCACAGACTATTTCCAAAACCCCTACAGCGCCTACCAAACCCACACCGAGGCCGATATTTCCCTTACATGTAAAGACTTAGGCTATGCGCCTCGTTTCACCCTAGAAGAAGGCATCCGCGCCTATGTCCCCCACATCAAACGGTTGTTTGAAACGGAGGTCAAAGGTGCATAGACTCCACGGACGCACCCCAACCCTTTTGGTGGTGGGAGATTTGATGCTAGACCATTACCTCTGGGGGGCGTGCGAGCGCATCTCTCCCGAAGCACCCGTGCAAGTGGTGGACATCAAAAACGAAACCACTGTCCTTGGTGGGGCGGGTAATGTGCTTTCCAATCTTGCTAGTCTTGGGGCCAAAGTGCATGTGGCCAGCGTCATTGGCAACGACGAAAACGGCAATGCGTTAGTAGAAAAACTGCGCACCTTAAGCATCGGCCACCAAAGCCTCGTGCGCCAAGTTGGGCGAAAAACCAGCAAAAAAAGCCGCGTCATGGCAAGCCATCAGCAAGTGGTGCGCTTTGACGCAGAATCCAAAGAGCCCATCACTTCCCAAAGCGAAGAAGCGCTTTTAGCCCACGTGCAAGCTCTTTTGGGCTCGGTGGACGCGCTGTTGCTCTCAGACTATGGCAAGGGTGTTTTGACTCCCACTCTCACCCAGCGCCTCATCACCCTCTCAAACGCGCAGGGCATCCCTTGCCTTGTAGACCCCAAAGGCAAAGACTACAGCAAATACCACGGCGCTACCCTCATCACCCCCAACCGCGCCGAAGCTTCTTTGGCCACCAACATCAGCATCACCGATGACGCGTCGCTTTTGAGTGCGGGCATGAAGCTTAAAAATGACCTTGACTTAACCTACGCCATCATCACCCTCTCTGAGGATGGGATGGCCATTTTTGGCGACACGGTAGAAAAAATCCCCACCGTTGCCCGCGAAGTGTACGATGTCACAGGGGCAGGCGACACGGTGCTTGCTAGCCTTGGTTTCGCTCTGGCATGCAACATGAACATCAAAGAGGCGGCACTGTTTGCCACTTCTGCCGCAGCCGTAGTGGTAGGAAAACTAGGAAGCGCAACCACAACGCTAGAAGAAATCATCCAGTATGAACGCTCTTTAACCCTCCCTTCACTCCCTGAAAAAATCCTCACCGCCCAAGCGCTCAAACCGCTCTTAAGTGCCTACAAAGAAGGGTCGGTTGTCTTCACCAACGGGTGCTTTGACATCCTTCACGCAGGCCACGTGCGCTACTTGGAAAAAGCTAAAAGCTTTGGAAGCGTACTTGTGGTGGGGCTCAACTCGGACGCATCCGTCAAACGCCTTAAAGGGGAAAAACGTCCCATCAACCCCCAAGACGACCGCGCTTTTGTACTCTCAGGACTAAGTTCGGTGGACTATGTGGTGGTGTTTGACGAAGACACACCTTACCAGCTCATCCAAGAACTTTTACCTGATATTTTGGTCAAAGGGGCGGATTATGAGGGCAAAGAGGTGGTGGGAAGCGACCTTGTCAAAGAAGTGCGCCTTGTGGAGTTTTTAGAAGGGCGCAGCACAACGCAGATACTTAAAAAGGCACAACAATGAAAACGATGATTGCACAGGAAATGGCCGACCACCAAGCCGTCCTAGAAGCTACGATGCAAACCCTCCCAAGCGCCATCGAAGAAGCCGCGACACTGATGGTGGAGGCCTTAAAACAAGGCAATAAAGTCCTCTTTTTTGGCAACGGAGGGAGCGCAGCAGACGCGCAACACTGGGCCGCGGAACTCAGTGGGCGTTACAAGATAGAGCGCGGTGGACTTGCAGGTATTGCGCTTACTACCGACACGTCCGCCCTTACTGCCATTGGCAATGACTACGGGTTTGAGGTTATTTTTTCCCGCCAAGTCGAAGCCCTTGGACGCGCGGGCGACGTGCTCGTGGGCATCTCCACTAGCGGCAACAGCCCTAATGTCTTGCGCGCCTTTGAAAAAGGCAAAAGTCTGGGGTGTAAAAACATTGGTTTTAGCGGTAGAGACGGGGGCAAAATGGCCGCCTTGTGCGATGTAAACCTCATCGTCCCCTCCAGCAACACCCCTCGCATCCAAGAGATGCACGCCCTCATCGGACACATCTTGTGCCAAGCGGTCGATGACGCCTACGCGCCCAAAGACTAACATGCGCACCTGCCGTTTTGAACTCTCGCCCGCTTACGCCCACTTGGAAGAGTTTTGTAAAAACATTGAAAAAGAATTTGCCCAAAGCAACACCACCATTCACCGTGCGCGCAATGAGCTAAAAACCTTACATGTAAAGGGTGAAGCACTGGTGGTAAAGTCTTTTAAAGTACCCAAAGGCGTGCAAAAATGGGTTTATAGCTTTTGGAAAAACAGCAAGGCCAAAACTTCCTATCTCAATGGGCTTTTTTTACAAGAAAAAGGCATCTGCACACCCCAACCCATCGGATATGTGGAGTTTTATGAAGGGAAAATCCTCAAAGAGAGTTATTTTATCGCCCAAGAGTGGACGTATGACTTTACCATTAGAGAACCGCTCTTAGAAGAGAATTTTCCAGACAAAGAGGCCATTTTTAAAGCTTTCGCCCATCTTGTGCACACCTTGCACACGCACCACATCACCCACAAAGACCTCTCTCCTGGCAATGTGCTCATTCGCCGCGAGGGACTGAAAATGTGCGTGGTAGACATCAACCGCATGGGCTTTTCCCCTTTAAGTACCTCCCAAAAACTGGCCAATTTTTCAAAACTTTGGGCAAAAGACGCGGACTTAAAAACTATTATTTCCCATTATGCGACCTTGGCTGGGCTTGACCCAACACAAGCATGCGCTACCGCCCTTGCCGCCTCCCATCGCCTAAAAGCTAAAATCAACTTCAAGAAACGTTTGCGAGGAGTAACGGTTGTTGATTAATATCATGTACCACCACGCCAACAGCGATGCGTGTAGCAACCCTCTGGCGATGCTCGAACAGCATCTTGCTTACGTATCCAAGCATTTCACATCGGTTTTTCCGGGGGAGTCTTTAGAAAAACCCAGCGTGTGCTTGACCTTTGATGATGGGTACAGTGATTTTTATTTTTTGATTTTTCCTCTGCTGCAACGCTACAACCTCAAAGCCCTCCTTGCCGTGCCGAGTGCTTATCTGCTTGAAACCTGCGCCCTTTCACCCAAAGAACGCATGGGCTACAAGCATGATGAGCTCTTTGCCAACTGGGAAAAAGGGACATTTTGCAGTGTAGAAGAGTTAAAAACCATGCTGCAAAGCGGTCTTGTGCGCATCGCTTCCCACGGCCACACCCACACCAACCTTCTGGAAGCTGGCGTTGACCTTGACCAAGAACTTCTAGGCTCCAAACGCCTCCTTGAAGAGCGCCTTAACACTTCCATAGAGAGCTTTGTTTTTCCCTACGGCAAGCACTCTCCCGCACTTGTCGCCCAAGCCAAAGCCCACTATCCTTATGTTTTTCGCATCGGTAACGCTATTCACAAGGATTTTTCAGGCATCCATGGGGTAAATTACCGCGTGGATGGGGATAACCTCAAGGCACCAGACGCACTGTTCGCATGGCTGCGCCTTTTACAATACCGCTTCAAAGGCTGGATGAAAGGAATGTCCCGTGGCTAAGGTTTCTGTGGCGATGATTGTCAAAAACGGAGCCCACACCTTCAAGCGCTCCTTGGAAAGTTTGAAAGATTTTGATGATGTGGTGGTGTACGACAATGGCTCTACCGATGGGAGTGTTGCTATCGCTTCCAGTTTTGCCAATGTGCGGGTTTTTGAAGGAGAGTTTCTAGGCTTTGGGCCCACCAAAAATGCTGCAGCAGCACACACGCGCCACGACTGGGTACTCATCCTAGACGCGGACGAAGTGGTAGATGAATCTCTTTCTTGCGCCCTAAAAACGGCCTCTCTTGAACACAACACCCTCTACCTCATCCGTTTTCGCGCCTTTTACAAAGAGCGTGAGATTCGCCATTGCGGCTGGAATAACCAAAAAATCCGCCGCCTTTACAACAAAACCGTAACGTGTTTTAATGACAATTTTGTTCATGAAAACCTAAAGGATGAGGGTTTACATGTAAGGCTTTTCGAGCACGGCCACATTTTGCATTACAGCTACCATAGCCTCAGCGACTTCATCATCAAGGCCGACCGCTACTCTTCCCTATACGCCGCCAACAATGTCGGCAAGAAAAAATCCAGCCCCGCCAAGGCGTTTTTCAACGGACTCTACTCTTTCGTGCGCACCTATGTGCTAAAGCGCGGCTTTTTGGATGGCTGGGCGGGGCTTGTCATCGCTTTTTCGCACATGGTCACCAACTTTTTTAAATACATGAAGCTTTATGAGGCCAACAAAGAGGCAGGATTTCAGTGAAGCTTCTCATCACTAGACACGATAAAATCGGTGATTTTATCACTGCTTTGCCTTTGGCTAAAGCCATCAAAACCCAGTATCCCGCTACCCACATCACCTTGCTTGTAGCGCCCATCAACGCCCAGTTTGCGCGCACGCTTCCGTGGGTGGATGGAGTAATCGTGTATGAAAAAAAAGGGTTTTGGTCTCTCGTGCGCACCTTGCGCCGTGAAAAATTTAACGCCTCCATTAGCTGTTTTATCACCACGCGCCTAGGATGGCTACTTTTTCTAAGCAATATCGGCGTGCGCATTGCCCCAGCCACCAAGCTAGCGCAGTTTTTTTTCAACCGCCGCATTACCCAGCGCCGTAGCCATGTGGCGATGACCGAATGGCAATACAACCTTGAGCTTGGCATGGGGCTTTTTCCTGATTTCAACCCAACCTTTTCTCTCCCACTCCTAACCTACGAAGCCCCCGCCAATCCGCAGGAAAAAAAGGTGGTCTTTCACCCAGGAAGCGGAGGTAGCACCGATGGAAATTTGCCTCTTCTTGAATATATGCACCTTGCCCGCCTTGCTAGCACACTACCCAACACAAAAGTTTTTTTTACCTTTGGACCAGACGATGCTGCCTTAAAAGAAGAAGTGGAAAAGCTGTTGGATTTTCCCGCCACAGTGTTGCCACGTTTTGACACCTTGGAAGAGTTTTGCCGCTTTTTAAGCACCTGTGCGCTGTTTGTGAGCACTTCCACCGGCCCCATGCACCTAGCAGGCGCGGTGAACATACCCACCCTCTCCTTTTTTGGAAGCTCCACCTTTGCTTCTAGCAAACGCTGGGCGCCCGTTAACGACCCCCGCAAACAGCACAATTTCATGCTAGAAGCAGACTACTCGCTTGCGCCCATTGAGGTAGCACTCCAAGAGGCCCTTGCATGAAACCCCCATTTTTTTGGGATGCCTACTCGGACCAGCCCGCAGTCTTAAAAGACAAAGCCTACAAAAACACCATGCGCCGTGCCCAGTGGAAAGAGCATCTTAAAACCTTTGGCACAGCACTCTTTGTCTTGCCGCTTGCCCTGTGCGCCATGCCTTTTTTCAAACCCAAAAAACCCTTTGAACTTGGGTTGTGCGTCAACCTTGACAAAGGCGAGGAACAAGTGGCGCTTGTGGAAGAATTGGGCGTGAAACAGTTGCTTTGCCGTTTTCCCCTGTGGGAAATGGAGCGTCTGGACGACTACGTGGCGTTTATCAAAAGCTTTGGAGCAGATAAAACCTTTACGGTGTGCGTGCTTCAAGACCGCGAACACATCGAAAACCCCTCCCTCGCCGCTTTACATGTAAAGCGGGTTTTTGAAGCGCTCTCCCCTTTTGCAAAGGAGTTTCAAGTGGGCAATGCCATCAACCGCGCCAAATGGGGTTTTTTTAGCGTGGGCGAATATTTGCGGTTTTTTGCATGTGTCCAAGAGGTGCGCGACACCCACTTCCCCCACCTTAAACTCATTGGGCCCTCCGTCATCGACTTTGAATACCACTACACCGCGCGGGCCCTCTTTCATGGGTTTAACACCCGCTTTGACGCGCACACGGCACTCTTGTACGTGGACCGTCGGGGCGCACCCCACAACAAACAGTTGGGTTTTGACACGAAAGCAAAAATCGCCTTTTTGTATGCCCTTGCGAAACTTAGCCCCAAAAGTAGCGATGACCTTTACATCACCGAGGTCAATTGGCCTCTCTCCAACACCGCACCTTACGCCCCCACCAGCGAAAAAGAGTGTGTGGATGAGGCCACCTACGCCCGTCACCTAGAGGCGTACATCACCACCGCCAAAGACAGCGGCAAGGTGCGCAAACTCTTTTGGCACCAGCTCATCGCTCCGGGCTACGGACTGGTGGACAACCGCGAAGGAATACGGAAAATGCCAGGATTTTACGCGTTTAAAAAACTTCTTGAAAGCAACCCATGAGACTCTTTATCGAAGTGCCCGTGTGGCTAGGGGATACTATCATGGCAAGCGTGGCGGTGGAAAATGTCATGGCTCATTTTAAGGGTGCGGAAGTAGTAGTCTTTGGCTCAAAAGTTGCCACGGAAGTGTACAAAGCGCACCCTAGCGTGAGCGCTGTGGTGGTGGATGAGAGCAAAAAAAGCGCTAACCGCTGGAAGTGGCTCTACTACACCGCCAAAGCCTTGGGGAAATTTGACCTAGCTATCTCCTTTCGCAGGCAGTGGAGCACACGCTTTTTACTGTGGTGCATTCGGGCAAAACGCAAAGCGCGCTACCGCCGCCTTAACAAAGAAAGCATGCACCAAGTCAAGCGTTACAACGACTTTGCTGCCCATGTTTTAGGTGTGGAATTGCCCCTTGGGGATTTGGTCTTGCCCTTTGCGCCCCACACCTTTGCGCGCCCCACCCTAGGACTCAATCCCGGCGCGACCTACGGAAGTGCCAAGCGCTGGTACCCTGAGGAATTTGCCAAAGTAGCCATCGCTCTTAGCCACACCCACGACATCGTTATTTTTGGGGGCCCAAACGAAGAGGACATCGCAGGAGAGATTGAAACCCTGCTCCATGAAGCCAAGGTCACCAACGTCCAAAACCTCGCAGGAAAGACCACCATTGCGCAACTGTGCGCCTATATCGGCGGGCTAGAGTGGTTTATCACCAACGACAGCGGCCCTTTACATGTAAGCGCAGCCTACAAGGTAAACACCGTCGCCATCTTTGGCCCCACCATCAACACCGAAACCCACGGCTGGCACAACCCTAATGAGCGCATCGTTAAGTTAAACCTGCCTTGCCAACCTTGCATGAAGCGAGTGTGTCCACTGGGGCACCATGGGTGCATGAGGGGAGTGAAGGCTAAGGATGTTTTAGATAAAATGGCACTTTTAGCATAAAGGGGAAGTATGTCGTTTTGGATCATTGTCGCAAACCGTTTGGAAAAATTCCTAGGGACCGTGGTAAAAACCCTCGCCTATCCCTTTCATACTCTTTTTCCAAAAAAGCGCTTCACTATTCCTTTGCATGCTAAACCTTTGCTTGCTTCAAAGGAGACAAGCAGCATCCCTAAAATCATCTGGCAGACCAATTATACTAACTGCGTTAGCCTTCCTGTGTATGTTAATTACCTCTTTAACCGTCTCATGGGCTACGATTTTGAATACCGCTATGTAAGTACCGAAGAGCGACTTGAATTTATCAAAAAAAATGCCCCACAAAGGTATATTGATGCCTTTGAACAACTCGCCGATGGGGCAGCTCAAGCTGATTTTTGGCGTCTTTTTGTGCTCAATCACACTGGCGGCGTATACATGGATATCGATGCTCACGTCGTGTGGCCTTTGTCAAAGATTATCCAACCCGATGATAAAGAGATTATTCTTATGACAAAACATCGTTATAGTAATTATTTCATCGCCACTGCACCCAACAATCCACACCTTGCAAAAACACTAGAGATTATCGTAGAAAATATAGAGAGAAAAGATGTCAGTGGAGGTGTGTATAACCTCACGGGCCCAAACGCCCTCAATAAGGCCATAGGCAATGCCGCAGTAAACCATCGCCACACTAAAATAACCTGTATTCAGGGCAGTTTTACCAACGAGTACTTCCAATACATCGACAAGCCAAGAGGCAAATGGACATACAAAAAGCAAGAGGAACTTTTAAAACAAGGGGATTTAAAATGAAAGGCATCATCCTAGCGGGCGGCAGTGGTACGAGACTCTACCCCATCACCAAAGGCGTCAGTAAACAACTCGTCCCCATCTATGACAAACCGATGATTTATTATCCGCTTTCTGTGTTGATGCTAGCAGGCATTAAAGAGGTGCTCATCATCTCCACGCCCCACGACCTTCCGCGCTTTGAGGAGCTTTTGGGAGATGGCTCCACTATTGGGATGGCGTTTTCTTATGTGGCCCAGCCCAGTCCCGATGGCCTCGCCCAAGCGTTTATCTTAGGTGAGGCATTTTTAGATGGCGATGATGCATGTTTAGTTTTGGGGGATAATATTTTCTACGGTCATGGTCTCACCCATCTTTTGGCCCAAAGTGTTAAAAATGTTGAGCAAGAAAAAAAAGCGACTGTTTTTGGCTACTACGTCAAAGACCCAGAGCGCTACGGGGTTGCCGCCTTTGACACCAAGGGAAATGTGGTTTCCATCGAGGAAAAACCCAAAGAGCCAAAATCAAATTACGCCGTGGTCGGACTCTATTTTTACCCTAACGATGTGGTTAAAAAAGCCAAAGAAGTACGGCCAAGTGCGCGCGGAGAACTAGAGATCACCACGCTTAATGAAATGTATCTAGGCGAGCAACGCCTAAAGGTCGAACTCATGGGGCGCGGTTACGCATGGCTAGACACAGGCACCCACGAGAGCCTTTTGGAAGCAAGCCAATTCATCCAAACCATCGAAAACCGTCAAGCGTTAAAGGTGGCTTGTATTGAAGAGATAGCCTATGAGATGGGCTATATCTCTAAAGAACAACTCCTCGTCCTTGCAGAGCCTTTGTGCAAAAACCAATACGGCCAATACCTCCTTGAACGCGCCAACCATCCGCGAAGGACACGCTAATATGGAATTTGTACGCACCGCTATCCCTGATGTCATCCTCATCAAACCCCGCATTCACGGTGATCATCGGGGTTATTTTGTTGAAACCTACAGACAAGACAAACTAGAAGCGTTCCTAGGGCATAGCCTCTCTTTTTGCCAAGACAACGAAAGCAAGTCAAGCAAGAGCGTTCTTCGCGGTCTTCATTATCAGCTTCCTCCTTTTGCCCAAACCAAACTAGTACGGGTTATTCAAGGAAGTGTGCTTGATGTTGCCCTAGATATTCGCCAAGGCAGCCCCACTTTTGGAAAGCATGTAGCCGTACAATTAAGTGCGCAAAACAAACACCAACTGTTCGTCCCCCGTGGCTTCGCCCACGGGTTTGTGGTGCTAGAGGATGACACTATCTTTGCCTACAAGGTAGATAACTATTACGCTCCAGAGCATGACCGTGGCATTGCCTATGACGATGGTGATTTAAAGATTGATTGGCGCCTTCCCAAAGAAAGCCTCATTCTCTCGTCCAAAGACACCCAGCAGCCTCGTTTTAAAAACAATGTTTCACTCTTTCAATATGGAGTCCATTATTATGGCTAAGATTCTCGTCACAGGAGCTAATGGACAGCTAGGAAGTGAAATCAAAGCCCTGCATGGCGAGTATTCCCACTATGATTTTCTCTTTACATGTAAAGAAGATTTAGACATCACAAACCAAGAGGCCATCACTTCTACATGTAAGGCCCATGAAATAACCCACATCATCAATTGTGCCGCCTACACCGCCGTAGATAAGGCCGAAAGCGAACCAGAAAAAGCCGATGCTATTAACCACCAAGGCGTACGCAATCTTGCCCTTACATGTAAAGCATTAAATATAAGCCTAATCCACGTCTCGACCGACTACGTCTTTGATGGAAAGCATTACAAGCCCTACACGCCCCAAGATGCGCCAAACCCTCAAACGGCCTATGGCCAAACCAAGCAAGCAGGAGAAAAGGCTTTGCTAGAAGCGGAACTAAAAAACAGCATCATTCTTCGCACCTCATGGGTTTATTCATCCTTTGGCAACAATTTTGTCAAAACCATGTTGCGCCTTGGCAAGGAACGGGAAAGTCTTGGTGTGGTGTGTGACCAAGTGGGCGCGCCCACTTGCGCCAAAGATTTAGCTAAAGCAACACTAGACATCATTCCCCATATTCAAACCCCATCACCCCGTATTTACCACTATGCCAACGAAGGCGTGGTAAGCTGGTTCGATTTTGCCAAAGAGATTATGCGCATGGCAAAACTCCCCTGTAAGATTCACCCCATTGCAACAGAAGACTACCCCACCCCTGCCAAGCGACCGCACTATTCCGTGTTAAACAAAAATGCCCTCAAGTGCGACTTTGGCATCGACATCCCCTACTGGAAAGACAGTTTAGATGCTTGTTTAACCAAACTCGGAGAAAGACGCTAATGAAACACCTCCTCCTCACCGGCACCGCCGGTTTTATCGGTTCCAACTTTGTGCCTTACTTCTTAGACACCCACCCTGATTATAAACTCATCAGCCTTGATGCCCTTACCTATGCGGGCACCATAGACAATCTCAAAGAGGTCGCCAACCACCCCCGCCATGTCTTTGTAGAAGGTGACATCACTTCACGCTCTTTAGTGCAACACCTTTTTGAAACCTACACCATCGAAGGGGTCATCCACTTTGCCGCTGAGTCTCATGTGGACAACTCCATCAAAAACCCTGGCGTGTTCATCGAAACTAATGTCAACGGCACCTTTACTCTGCTGGATGTAGCCTACAAGTTTTGGATGGAAAAACCCTTTACATGTAAAGCAGGTTTTGAACATGCACGCTTTCATCACATCTCTACCGATGAAGTGTATGGAACACTAGGCGAAACAGGCCTTTTCACCGAATCCACTCCTTACGCGCCAAACTCCCCCTATAGTGCCAGCAAGGCTTCAAGCGACATGATAGTGCGTAGCTACCACCACACCTATGGACTCAACACGGTCATTACCAACTGTTCCAACAACTACGGCCCCAAACAGCACGATGAAAAACTCATCCCCACCATTATCCGTAATGCCCTAGAAAGAAACCCCATCCCCATTTACGGAGACGGTAAAAACGTCAGAGATTGGCTTTATGTGCTGGATCATTGCAAGGGCATCGACTTGGCTTTCCATAAAGGCAGGGCAGGAGAGACCTATAACATCGGCGGAAGAAATGAGCGAACGAATTTGCAGATTGTTGATAGAATTTGTACGCTCTTGGATGAAAAAGCTCCTAGAGAAAAAAGCTACAAAGAGCTCATCACCTTTGTCGAAGACCGCGCAGGACACGACAGACGCTATGCTATTGACGCCACCAAGATTGAAAATGAGCTTGGTTGGAAGGCGGATGAGGATTTTGAGAGTGGAGTGGAGAAGACTATTGAATGGTACCTCAAACACTACGCAACAAGGGTTAAGTAAATGACACCCAAATGCTCCATCATCATCTCTGTTTACAAAGATACCCAAAGTTTGGATTTGATTTTTCAAAGTCTAGCTCGTCAAACACGCACCCCAGATGAAGTTATCATCTCCGAAGATGGCAATGCACCCCAGATGAAAGATTTTGTAGAGCAAGCGCAAAGAACTTACCCAACACTCAAGATGCTTCATCTTTCTCAAGAGGATTTAGGGTGGAGGAAAAATATTGCCCTCAACCGCGCTATCCTCGCTTCTGCCCACGAGTATCTCATTTTCATCGATGGGGACTGTGTGCCTTTTGATGATTTTATAGAGAATCATCTACTTCAAGCAAAACAAGGAATTGTGCTTTGTGGAAAAAGAGTTGAACTTGGTCCAAAAATAACAAAAAAAATCTATGAAAGAAAACTCAAAAGTGATTATTTGACTAAAAATTATATTTTATTTCTTCCGCAGCTAATAGCAGATAAAACAAGACATTTAGAAGATATATTTCACATTCATTGCAAGTCATATTTGGCAAAATTTTTAAAAAGAAGGGTCAGATACATAATCGGGTGCAATTGGTCGGCTTTTAAAGATGATATTTTGACGATTAATGGTTTTGATGAAACATATAAAAATCCTTCTGTTGGCGAAGACATTGACCTAGGTTGGCGTTTTCGTGGACTTGGCATCGAACTGGTTTCTTGTAAATTTAACGCAAATTTAATTCATTTGTACCACAAAAAACGGTTCAACAGTGACATTATGAAAATTAATGATGAAATTTTAATGGCAAATTTCAAGCTAAACAAATTTTTTTGCAGTAATGGTATATGCAAACAATGAAAAATTTAAAACTAAAAGATAAATATTATTTTGAAAAATTACTAGAATATTATGAAGATTTTGATAAAAATTGGCTCAACTTTAATATGTTTATATTTTTATCAAAACACAAAAACATATTTTTCAAAATAACAAGCAAAAACAAAACTATTGCTTGCATAAAAGAGTCATTCGGTGGTAAACTTTATAAAATGGTTCCTTTCATATGACGAATATTGACATATCATTCATCACCATAAATTACAACTCATCGAATCTAACAATATCTTTAGTTGATAGCATAATTAAACAAACCTCAAAAGATATAAAATATGAAATTATTATTATTGACAATGCCTCAAGCGTAGATGATTTTAAAAATCTAAAAGACAAACTAAAAAATATAGAAGTCATAATAATAAGAAACAGAGTCAACAGCGGATTTGCATCTGGTAATATGCTGGGGGTAAACTATGCATCTGGTAATTATTATTTTTTTATAAACAATGATTGCATATTTATAAACGATACCGCAAGCATAATAATGGATTATGCTGGTAAAAATAATAAAATAGCCATACTAACTGCTTCCATCATTGATACCAATAACAATTCGTCATCAACGCATAAACTTTTCCCATCCATAATAAAAGAATTGCTCGGAAATAACATAGCAAGAAAGCTAAAAAACATGCCCAGCAATAAACAGACACTAACTAGTGCTACATCAGTGGAGGTAGTAAGCGGATCTTGTATGTTTTTTAGAGCTGATATATTTTGTGAAATTGGCGGATTTGATACTACATTTTTTTTATACTGCGAAGAAGAAGATATATGCAAAAGAGCACTAAATCATGGTTATAAAATAGTTGTTTTACCCCAAGCAAAAATCTATCATAAGTCTGGCGGTAGCACACAAAAATGTTTTCAAATAAAACTGGAGTACTATATTTCATACAATATATTGCTAAATAAACACTTTTCATTATTTTCTAGATCAATTTTGCTTATAGCATTGTATGTCAAGCTGTTTAGGCGTTGCTTTAGAGGCAAGGATGATTTAAAAATGTTTTTATCTGCATTAAGAAAATTCTCAACAAAACATAGCCTAAGGCATTCACAAAGGATAATATGTGACGCCAAATAAGAGCATATTATTATACTCGTCGATAAAATATTTCACAAGAATCACAGTTGCATTTTTCTTCATATTGCATCTATATCACTCTAAAAAATTTGGAGGAGTTCAGGGGTTGGTCAATAGAAAAATTATAATCTCGAATCAAGCTATAAACAAATTTTTTTGCAATAATGGTGTTGTTAAAACATGATTAATGTAACAAAAACATACTTACCAAACAAAGAAAAATATAAAAAATATATTGATGAAATCTATGAAAATGGTTGGATCACCAACAATGGTCCGCTTCTTCAAAGACTTGAAAAAAGACTTGCCGAGTATCTTGGTGTAAAAAATATTGTATTGGTTTCAAATGGTACAGTGGCTCTTGAAATAGCCTACAGGACTCTTGGACTAAAAGGTTTTGTAATAACGACACCTTTTAGTTTTGTGGCGACTACAAGCTCACTTGTAACAAATCAGCTTTTACCGATATTTGCAGATATTGACCGAAATTCATTGAATCTTGACCCAAAAAATATAGAAAAGTTGATCACTCCAAACACATCAGCAATTCTTCCCGTGCATGTATTTGGAAATGCTTGTGAGGTAGAGGATATTGAAAAAATAGCAAATAAACATAATCTAAAAGTAATTTATGATGCGGCTCATGCTTTTGATGTGAAGTATAAAAATCAAAGTGTATTAAACCATGGAAACATATCAACCCTCAGCTTTCATGCTACTAAGCTTTTTCATAGTATTGAAGGTGGTGCCTTAATCATCAATGATGATGAACTTGTTCAAAAAGCAAGATATCTTATAAATTTTGGCATTAAAAATATGGAAGAGATACCAGAACTTGGCACAAATGCTAAAATGAATGAGTTTGAAGCAGCAATGGGACTTTGCATACTTGATGATATTGAAGAGATTAAAGAAAAAAGAAAAGTTTTAATAGAAAATTACGCAAGAGAATTAAAGGGTTTCGTTCAATTTCAAAAGCAAAATAAAAATGCAACTCAAAATTATAGTTATTTTCCAGTAGTTTTTAAAACTGAAGAGCAACTTTTAAAAATACAGAAAGTATTAAATGAAAAAGATATCTTCCCACGAAGGTATTTTTATCCATCACTTGATACTTTGTCTTATATTGAGCCAAAGCAAGAATGTAAAACATCAAGAGATATTTCAAAAAAAATACTTTGTTTGCCTATTTATGCAGAACTGGAAAAAAGTATTCAAGAGATAATTATTAAAACCATAAAGGAAAATTTATAATGGATAAATATAGGATTCCAAATGTTAAAACTTTTGAATATACAAAAATCATAGGATTGGAAAATATAGAGTTTGGCCAAAATATTATTATTGATGATTTTGTACTTATTTATGCGAAAGAGAAAATTAAAATTGATGATTTTGTGCACATCGCAAGCTTTTCTTCTATTTCAGGTGGAGGAGAGTTAATTATGGAGGAATTTTCAGGTCTGGCTTCAGGTTGTAGAGTCATTACAGGAAGTGATGATTTTAAAGATTGGGGATTTGGAAATCCTACTATCGACAATAAATTTAGAAATGCTAAAACTGGAAAAGTAATAATTGGCAAATTTGCAATTATAGGTACAAATTGTACTATTTTACCAAATGTTAGTATTGGTGAAGGAGTCACAGTGGCTGCAAATTCACTCATTACAAAAAATTTAGAACCTTGGGGTATCTATGTAGGCAATAAAAAAGTTGGAGAAAGAAACAAGGAAGGAGTTTTAAAAAATTATGAGATATTTTTAGCTACTTCCAAAAATGAAAGAGTTGGAAATTTGTTTAAATGAAGTTCATTATATATACACATAGGTATGACATAAATTCTGGTGGTTTGATTGTTTTGCATATGTTATGTCACATGTTAAATGATTTAGGATATGAAGCATATTTATGGCCGAGTTATCGTCCTATTTTTAATTCTAAAAAATCTTTAAAAAGCCTAGGACAGTTTTTGAAATATTACAAAAAAGAGCTTCACAGACCTTTTACTGTAAATAAAAATTGGAATACACCGGTTGTTCATAAAAAGCTGGAATTAGAAAAAACCATTGTTGTATATCCTGAAGTAGTGGAGGGAAATCCCTTAAATGCAAAAAATGTTGTGAGATGGTTATTACATAAGCCTGGATTTCATAGCGGAAAAATTGATTTTGCTTTAAGTGATATGATAGTTGGTTTTGGTGAAAAATTTGCTACTAAAGATTTTCCTATTTATAAAGATAATCTTTTAACAATTTTTTATATCATGACAGATATTTATAAACAAACTAACTTTAATGATAGAATTGGAAGTTGTCACATGATAAGAAAGGGTAAAAATAAACAGTTTGTCCATGAAAAAAATTCATTGCTGACTGATGGTATGTCACATGAAGAATTGGCGAAGATTTTTAATGAAAAAAAGTATTTTATTTCATATGATACATATACATGCTATTCCATATATGCCTCACTTTGTGGTTGTATTAGTATTGTGATACCTGATAAAGGTGTAACCAAGAAAGAATGGCACCCAAAAGTTGAAGATACTTATGGTTTAGCTTATGGGCTTAATGACATTGAGTATGGTATACAAACAAAACACCTAATGCTTGAATATATTGAAAAACAACAAAATGAAAATATAAGGTCTGTTGAAAATTTTGCACAACGGTGTCAAGAATATTTTAAAGAAGAAAATCTGTAATGATATCAATTGCTAGCAAAACTAAAGATTTTTACAGCTATATTAAATGTAATGCGGTTTTATATGCAAACTACTTACTGTTAATATATACTTTTTTCTTACCAGTCTCAAAACAACTTAGCAATATTGCATTTTCTATTGTAATTTTGCTTTTTATTATAGATGGTAATTTTAAAAATAAATTCTTATTTTTATTTAAAGACAGAGTTGTAATGGCAATTTTTGCTTTTATACTGATGCATATTATTTGGCTAATTGGAACTGAACACTTTAATTACGCTCAAGATAAGATATCTAGCATGAAGCACTTTCTGTCTATTGGCATTATTATTTTAATAGTAAAAAAGAATTTTGTTGTAAAAATAATTGGAGCATTTGTTTTATCAATGCTTTTCAGTGAGATATGCTCTTATTTGATATTTTTTGGCATTATAGAACCATTCAATAATGCAACAAAAATAAATCCGGTTCCTTTCATGCTAAATCACGGCTTCTATGCTACTTTTCTAGCTTTTTCTCTAGGCATACTCCTTTATGGGTTATTTAATAAAAGACACCATACTGGCTATACTGCAAAAATAATTGGGTTTGTTTTTATCATAACAATTGCATTTAACATATTGATAATCTCTTCTAGGCTAGGTTATATTTTACTAATATCAGTCATATTAACCATGGTATATATTTTCTTTAAAAGAAATATAATAAAAAGTCTTTTTATCAGCTTGTCCATTCTTTTTATTCTATACTTAACAGTTTATACAAATATACAAAATTTCCAAAAAAGAATAAATCAAGCTATTGAGCATATAGAAAAAATTGCTAGTGAAAATAATTACACAACATCTGAGGGCATAAGATTTGGATTTCATGTTTATTCCATAAAAGGCATGAAAGATAATATATTTTTTGGACTAGGGACAGGAGATCACATAGAGCATATAAAAAGCATAATTAAAGAAGCTAATAAAAAGAGCTACAGGCCAATGATCAGCATCTTAAGTCAAGGCACAGGCTCTTCTTTACACAGCGATTACTTAGATATTTGTGTGCAGTTTGGCTTAATAGGATTAATTATTTTCTTAAATATTTTTTATCAATTGTATAAATATAATCAAAAAAATCGTGATCTAAAATCACTTCAAGTTTTATTGATTGTTGTGGTGCTTATAAGTGCTATTTCTCAAGGAATGATTTATTTTTCTCCATTGAATAAATTATTTATATTGTTTTCGGGAATCACACTAAGACTATACCAAGACGAGAAATATGGTGTATAAATATATTTGTGAGAATAGTTTTTGTAAGCAATGATGGCTAAGCAGACATTAATCGAGTATAAAAATTCTTCAATTTCTTTTTTATAGTTTTTCTTGCTTTGATAAATATATTTTTTACTGAAAACACCCTTTAGAAAATTATTTTATGCCTCATGAGCATTTAGCCCGATATCGCATATAAAAGAGTTTTTAACTTTTCTTTGATTCATAATCGCTAAAAATGGTGTGGCATCCCCTCTGTCGTGTATCTTGTGCCACAGATGGAACATATTAGCACTGTTTTTACAAGATTTAAGCGCTAACCCTTTAGCTCTAAATCGCCAATCCAAATCCATATCATCAGGGATTGCAGTTTCGCCATAGCTCTCATCAAACCCGTTAATCTCAACCATATCTTTTTTAAAACATGAAAAATTACATCCTAAAATTGAGGCACATGGGCTACGTGTTGATAAGATTTTATACAATGTGCCCTTCGGATCGAGCCTTATTCCTTGTTTAAATCTAGCTTCTTTGTCAAAAAAAAGATACCAATACTTCCATGGTTTTTTTTCTATATCTATGGATAAAACTTTTTTATTTTTTACCATTTCACTGAGTTTTTTTGGCAAATTCACCCTTCTGCCTGAGAGCACTTTCTTTTTCTCCGCCAAAGCCACATGCCCCTCCACAAATGTGCTATAAGGAACACAATCTCCATCAATAAAAATCAAATACTCACCGTCACTTGCCAACACAGCATTGTTTTGACTTCTCGCTTTTCTAACACCCAAATCTTCTTGCGTCGTATGTTTAACCTCAAGCCCTTCAATGCTTTTCACGTACGCACCCATAGCTTCATTTTCTCCATCTTCAGCAACGACTACTTCAAAGTTTTTATAAGTCTGTCCTTTGAGTGCCCCAATGATGAGCCTTAATGCCTCCACGTCTTTATAGACAGTCACAATTACACTCACACGCATAGTTCCTCCAATGCCGCCCTCACTTCTTCAAACTGCGTCGTTTCGTCAAACCGCTCTTTAGCTCTTTCTTGACCCCGTTGTGCCAATGCAGTACGCAACCCCTCATCCTCTAGCACTAGAGCTAATTTTGCCGCCAAATCTTGTGCATCCATGGGTTTAAACAACATCCCGCTGACTCCATCTTCGATGATTTCCCTTGGGCCCCCATTGTTACTTCCAAGCACACACACGCCCGCTTGCATGGCTTCTATGAGTACAAGCCCAAAAGTCTCTTTTTCTGTTGCAAGCACCACGCAATCACACCCTTGCATCAGTTTGGAAACCTGATTGCTAAACCCCACAAACACATCCTTCCCAAAGCGCTCATGCAGGCTTTTTTCATAATTTTTATCCATCGCCAAACCCACCACAAGGGTTGCAATAGCTTGCCCTTTTTGACGCAAGTACTCTACTGCCTCTAGCACTATATGCTGCCCCTTTGCTGGCTCAATACGCCCAAAGATGCCAACCACAAATGCTCTTTCAAGGCCGTACTCTTTCCGCAACTTCAAGCGCTCTGGCAGCTCAAGCACAGGTGGAGTCGCCACGCCAACATAAGAAGCAAACACCTTGGGTCGCACTGCCTTTGGCACAAACTTCTCAATCTGCTCGCACACAAGACGTGTCACACCGATGATGCCATCTACGTTTCGGTATAAAAACCGATGGTAAAAATCATTCTTAAACCGTGTCATATGCATGTGTCTTGTTTGCACAATCTTTGGCCTTTGAGGGGATAAAATCTTTGCAAAAACAGCCACAGGAAGGTCTTTTGTCCAGTGTACATGTAAAACATCTGCTTTACATGTATCGATGATTTTAGCTAATGCAAAAGGGTTTTTTCTGCCAATTTTCTCATATTTTAAGTCTTCTTCCTCAAGATATCCTGCTAGCTTTGAATCTTTTGCTATAACCATACTGGCTCTAAAGTGCTTTGCGCAACGCAATGCATAAAGCTCCAAACCCCCAAGATCAGGAGAAAGACACACTTCCAAGATACATATTTTTGTTTTACATGTAGGCATGGGCATGCTCGCACTTCCATCGGCGATGAAACCAAAACCACTCATCAGGCTTAGCACGAATAGCCTCCTCGGTAACACGCGCTTGGGCTTGGGTGGCTTTCAAAATATCTTTTTCCATATCCTCAGTCCTAGCCACTTCAATAGGTGGGTAAAAAGTAAGGGTAAAATGTTGATGGTCAGTTGTTGTCATAAACACAGGCACGATAAGCCCATCAACACGCCTTGCAACGATACTAGCCGCTGGCGTGTGACGCACTTTTTTTCCAAAAAAATCCACCAATACTCCCTCTCTAGCTCCTGTGCTTTGGTCCACAAGCAATCCCAAGTTTCTCCCTGCTTTGGCTGCTTTTAGCATAGGGCGCATCGCCCCATGCTTGTCGATAATCTCGATATCCAACTGCTCCCTATTAAAACGCACAATTTCATTCATTGCAGGAGAGTCCAAAGGGCGCCCGATGCCACTCAGTGGCCCGTATTTTGCCGCCAAGGCCAAAGACACCAACTCCCAATTTCCATAATGTGCTGTCTGAAACACCAGAGTTCTTCCTTGGGCAAGCGCCTCATCTAAAATGCCCTCGTTGACAAAGGTGACTTTGGTTAAAATCTCTTCTTTAGTACTGTTTTGATTGCGAATAAAATCTGCCCCGTTGAGCGCAAGATTGCGGTAGCACGCCTTTAAAATCCGCTCTTTTTCAGCCGCATCCATACTTTGCCCATAGGCCAAATCCAAATTGATACGAATGATGCGCCGATGCTTTTTATTCACCCACCTTACACCATCCGCCAAGGCGTACAACAAGGGTTTTAGCACCCCAAAGGGCACCCAACGCACCAGTGCCCTAAACCCATAAAAAAGCATCACATACATCTTATCCATTTAGCAATTCCTTTGCCCTGGCCACAATGGCCTCAGGCGCAATCGTCTCAATACACATTTCGTGTTTATTTAAGCGTTTTGCATCAATTTTCTTACCGCAATCTATTGTCACATTAACCGGCGTTGTGTAGGTATTGCGCGCGCTTGGCGTAGGCCCAAACAGGGTAATACTAGGGCGATTTTGCGCCCAAGCTACGTGCGTAGGCCCGCTATCTGGCCCAATCACTAAAGCACATTGTTCTACCAAAGCTACAAGCTCAGGCAAGGAAAGTTTGGGCAAAACCTTGGCTTGGGTGCGTGTGGCAATCCACTGGGCAATTTTTTCCTCCGTCGCACTTCCCCAGCACAGCCACACCAAAGCGTCCCCTAAGCCCTGCGCAACAAGGGCCATTTTTTCTTCAGGATAAACCTTGCTGGGCCAACTTGACCCTAGCACAAGTAGCACATTGGGGCGCGTTTGCTCAAACGTTACATGTAAAGAGGATTTTGAGAAAAGGCAAGGGATTTTGCTCTCAATAGCACGTCTGTCAAAGGGAAACTTCAGTGCCGCACACACGAGCTTTACATTGCGCACAATCACATTTTCCTCATAGGCCACCACTGCACGAACGTCATACAACAAACTCGCGGGCCACTCCCGAGTCGAACGCCCCGAAAATCCAGCCACGCATCTACCGCCAAGCACCCTGCTCACCACGGCGGATTTAATCAATCCCTGCAAATCAATCACCATGTCGTAGTTTTCTCTTTTTAGTGCTCGCAAAACCTGCCATTGCTGCCATGCGTTTTTCACAGAACCTTTGGCTTTTTTAAGTGACACAGCATGTACTTGGCGCAAAAGTGGGTGGCCTTCTAGCAAAGGTGCAAACCGCTCCTCCACCACCCAATCAACCTGCACATCAGGAAAATGGGCATGCATAATTTGCAAGACAATACTCGCATGCACAATATCACCAAGGGCAGAAAGCTTCACTAGAGCAATTTTCATAAATATCTTCTTTATATGTAAGCTTTGAGGGTTTCAAAAGCCTTTATTTTACAAAACCCAAACAAAAAAAGATGTTAATCAATCACCCCAAGCGCCTCATACAGCGACTCGACACTGGGGCATCCTTCACTTTTTAACCCCACCAGCAAGCATTTTTCAACCCCTGCATTTTTGCCCGCTTCCATGTCACTAAGCTTATCGCCCACCATCCACGAGCGCGCAGGGTCGATGCCAAACTCTTCGATAGCCTCTTCTAGCATGCCAGGACGCGGCTTGCGGCACGCGCATCCCACTTCTGGCGCATGGGGACAGTGGTACACCTTGGCAATGGTGACGCCATTTTTTTGAAACTCCTCAAGCATCCATGCGGTTAATGTTTCGTAAGCTTCTTGGGTGTAATACCCCCGCCCGATGCCTGATTGATTCGTCACAATGATGAGCAAATATCCCCGCGCCTCAAAGGTGCGCAAGGCCTCAAAAACCCTCGCACAAAAGGTAAAATCCTCAATGCGCGAGACATACCCCTTGTCTTCATTAATGACCCCATCACGGTCCAAAAACAGTGCTTTTTTCACGTCAATTTCCTTTACATGTAAGGCAATGAAGGGATTATACCCTAGCAAGCTAAAGTGATGCAATAAGCTCGCACAAAGCCAACTTAACTATAATACAGGAAAATTTTTATTAACTGGAGTGGTGAATGAAAAAAATTGCTTTCGCACTTTTATTCGCAGGTGTTTCTTCTTTGGTGGCTGCTGATGGCGCGGCTGTTTACAAAAAATGTATCTCCTGTCATGGAGCCGATGCCAAAACAAAAGCCTTGGGCAAATCAGAAGTGATTGCAGGCTGGCCAGCGGACAAACAAATCGCAGCACTCAAAGGCTACAAAGACGGCACCTACGGCGGCCCTATGAAAAACCTCATGAAAGGCCAAGTTGCCAACCTAAGCGACGCGGACATCGAAGCGGTTGCCAAGTATGTTGAAGGACTTGGAAAATAACCCCCTACTCGGGCGTTTTTTCGCCCGGGTTTTTTCTTCTCTCCTGCGCCTCTTTTTTCTTTTGCTCCATCATCACCGCGTCTCGCAACGCATCTTCACCGTCAAATTGCACCCCGTTGATAAACTTGCTCTGGTCGTCAAATTGCCCCGTTTTCAACCCCCAAAGCAACGCCAACAACGCGATTGCGCCTAAAAAAATCGACACACTTACCATCATCATCACCAATCCACCGCTCATAATTTTCCTTTTTTTAGCATGGTGCGAATACGCATCGCATTTCCAATCACCACTAGCGAACTTAACGACATAGAAATCGCCGCAATCATCGGATTCACAAACCCCAAGACCGCCAAAGGCACTGTAGTGACATTATACAAAAGAGAAAAGCCAATGTTTTGCTTGATGGTTCGGTAAGTTTTGCGTGAAACCAAAAACGCGTCTTCAAGGCTTTTCAAAGAATCATTCAGCAACACCACATCACTAGCGCTCACCGCCACATCTGCCCCCTCACCCATGGCAATAGCAATATCCGCTTGCGAAAGCGCCAAGGTGTCGTTAATGCCATCCCCCGCCATCACCACGCGCACACCTTTGGCTTGGTATTCCTCCACTACTGCGGCTTTTTCGTGAGGAAATAAGGAGTGGCGCACCTGCGTTATCCCTACTTCGCGCGCCACCTTCCACGCGGCAACTTCGTTGTCGCCCGTGAGCATTTCCACGCTAATACCCAGTTTTTGCAAGCGCGCCAACACTGCCTTCGCCTCTTTTTTTGGCGTATCCTCCAAAGCAAAACGCGCCAACACGACTCCATCACAACTAAACAGGTAGTGGGTCGCCCCAACCCGCTCATGTGCAATCCCAAGTTCCTCCATGAGCCGTCCACTCCCCCCTGCAATGGCGTGTTCTTTCCACTTAGCTTGCACCCCTTTGGCCTCCACCACTTCCACGTCCAAAAGTGCTGCCTCTTTGAGTGCTAAGGTATGTTCTTCCAAATACTCCCGCACCCCTTGGCTCACCGGATGAGACGAGGTGCCAAGGAGGGCATAGAGCACGTCAACTTCGCACGCAGGGTCTATCCACGCCTCTTTCACCTTGGGGCGTCCCTGAGTGAGTGTACCTGTTTTATCTAGCAACAACACGCGACTCTTGGCCATGTTTTCCAAAAAACTTGCCTCTTTAAACAGCACTCCTTTTTGCGCCCCCACCCCAAGACCCACCAGGGTAGCCACGGGCGTTGCCAAGCCCAAAGCGCACGGGCACGCAATCACAATCACCGAAATCGCCACCACTAGCGCTGTCTCAAAAGAGCCCGAAGCGGCAAACCACCCCGCAAAGGTGAGCAACGCAATGCTTAACACCACCACCGAAAATTTGCCTGCAATGCTATTGGCAAGCTGTTCGATGCGGGGTTTTTTAGTCATGGACACTTCCAAAAGGGTCACAATCTTGGAAAGAATGGAACCTTGATGGGTTGCACTTGCCTCGTAGCGCACCACGCTATCAAGGCAAATCGACCCACTTAAAATCGCCTCTTTTGGCCCCTTGAGTCGCGGTTCACTCTCACCTGTGAGGCTTGATTCATCAAATGACGCCTCACCGCTAAGCACCACCCCATCAATCACCACCTTCTCACCAGGGCGCACCTCAATCACATCACCTGCTTGCACCTCTTCTACATGTAAGAGTATTTTTTCCTCGCCGCGAATCACCATGACCTCTGTGGGCAAGGAGCCTATCATGGCATCCAACGTATCAACCGCGCGTTTTTTGGTGAGCACTTCGAGGTATTTTCCCGAAAACACAAAGGTCACAATCATGGTCACCGAATCAAAATAAGTCTCGCCATTTCCCGAAAACATCGCGTACAGTGAAAACCCGTAGGCCAAACTCGCCCCCGTGGCGATGAGCGTGTCCATGCTCACATACCCGTGCTTAAACCCATAATACGCCCCACGGTAGTACACCCAACCCGTGTAAAAGAGCGCGGGCGTTGCTAACACAAACTCCGCAAAATTAAGCACACTTTTAATATCGCCCCGCATCCCTGTAAAATACCCCGCGTATTGGGCGATGGCAATCCACATGATATTCATCGTGGCAAAAACCCCCACCAAAAGCCGTGAGTAGTATTCGCGTCTGGCCGCATTGGCATGTTCTTCTTGGAGTTTTGGATCATAAGGATGAGCGTTATACCCAATGGCACGAATGGTTTGGATGATGCTTGAAAGGCTCGTGGTTTCAGGGTCCCACACAATCCTCGCCTTATGGCTTGTACCGTTTATGCCAGCCTCCAACACCCCTTCTTTTTGAAACAGCACCTTTTCATTAAGCCACACGCACGCCGCGCAATGAATCCCCTCGATAATGAGCGAAATCTCACAAAATCCTTCAGCGTTGACCTTAATATAACGCTCTTTAAACTTCTCCAGATCAAACTTTTCAAGCCCCGAAAAAACCGGTGCCTCAGGGGGAGCAATCGCTTGACCACCGAGCTTGTCATAAAAACTCTCAAGCCCTTCACTTTGAAGCAAGTGAAACACCCCTTGGCATCCCTTGCAACAAAAAAAGCGTGGCTCCCCAAAGGTTTCATCGCAAAGCAATACCGCTTCATCGTACAACAGCTGGCAGTGGTCACATCGGCGTTTGGGCATGGTTTAATCTTTACATGTAAATTAAATTGAAATTATAATGTAGCTTTCCTCAGGATGACCTAAAACTCCCTTGATGCACCCCGCGCTTTATGCTACAATTTCGCCCATGAATGAACCCCTTCTCGCCCTCTTGTGCGCACTTATTTTTTTTGAATTCTTTGAGGTTGTGTGGCAACAAGGCCACTCCACACGCCGCTACATTGCCACCCTTTTACAGGTTTATTCCCGTAGTATTTTTTTGTTTATTGCCTTGCATCCGAGTTTTTATTTCGTCATTTTTTGCATGATGTACGCCCACGTCTACACCCCGCTTGCTTGGTTGCTCGTCAGCATTAAGGGACTAGACATCGTGGTAAAACTGGTTTTTTTAGACCGCCTGGCTACCCACAAACACCTTGGTGTTTACGCGCCTCTTGTAAATGTTGACCAAGGCTTCCCGTGGATGATGAAACTTATCCCGCTGGTTTTATACTCCATACTTTTTTATCTCGCCTTTGCTTGACAAGCGGGTGGGTTTAGTATAAAATTACACCCGAAGTTAAACGTACACGTGTCCAAAACTTCTTATTTTTTTGCCCCGAATCTATTTCTCGCACATCGACTCAGTACCGTGCAGCCTAACGGGCAGACATCATTATCGCTACATAGCAACAGGTAACCAATCCAACAAACCAACCAAAAAGAAGGAACCATGGGCGAAAGCACCAACACGGGAAATGGCAAGCCAAGCGCCAAAACCCAAAACCAACGCACGCACGTCCCCGTTGAGGGCTATAGAATCGAAGACTTACGCACACGAGATTTAAAACAACTTTTAGACATCGCCGAAAAAGCCGGCGTTGAAAACCCCCAAGAGCTCAAACGCCAAGATTTGATGTTTGAAATCCTCAAAACCCAAACCTCCAAGGGCGGGTTTATTTTATTTACCGGCATCCTTGAGATGTCTTCTGAGGGCTACGGCTTTTTACGCGCCACCGACTCCAACCTTACCCCAAGCCCCAATGATGCCTATGTTTCAAGTACGCAAATTCGCAAATTCGCCCTGCGCACCGGCGACATTGTTACTGGCCAAGTGCGCCCTCCTAAAGACCAAGAGCGCTACTATGCCCTGCTAAAAATCGAAGCTATCAACTATTTGCCTATGCAAGAGTCCAAACAGCGTCCTCTTTTTGACAACCTTACACCCCTTTACCCTGCCGAAGCGTTGAAGCTTGAATTTGACCCCATGAAACTCACCGGGCGGATGCTTGACCTCTTTGCCCCCATTGGCAAAGGCCAGCGTGGACTCATCGTCGCCCCTCCACGTAGCGGTAAAACCGAACTCATGAAAGAACTCGCTCATGGCATCGCCAAAAACCACCCCGAGGCCGAACTCATCGTCTTGCTTGTGGATGAGCGCCCCGAAGAGGTAACCGACATGCAGCGTTGTGTCAAAGGCGAAGTGTACAGCTCCACCTTTGACTTGCCCGCTTCCAACCACGTACGCGTGGCGGAATTGGTCATTGAAAAAGCCAAACGTCGCGTCGAGATGGGTAAAGATGTCATCATCTTGCTTGACTCCATCACTCGCCTCGCACGTGCGTACAACACCGTCACCCCTTCCAGTGGTAAAGTTCTTAGTGGCGGCGTGGATGCCAACGCACTTCACAAACCCAAGCGTTTCTTTGGTGCGGCCAGAAATATCGAATTTGGCGGAAGCTTGACCATCGTTGCCACTGCACTTGTAGAAACAGGTAGTCGGATGGACGAGGTTATTTTTGAAGAATTTAAAGGCACGGGCAACAGCGAAATCGCCCTAGACCGTAGCATCTCCGACCGACGTATTTTCCCTGCTATTAACATCATGAAATCAGGAACCCGCAAGGAAGAATTACTCATCTCGCCAGATAACTTGCAAAAAATTTGGGCTATTCGCACCGCCATCAGCCAAATGGATGACGTGGAAGCCCTCAAGTTCCTCTACGCCAAAATGCTTAAAACCGCTAACAACGAAGAGCTTTTGGCTGCTTTAAACGACGGCTAATCCCCATGCGCGCGGGGGTATTTGACAGCGGTGTGGGAGGCTTGAGCGTTGTGCGTAGCCTCCTTGAGCACCGCTTGTTTGATGAGATTATCTACTACGGCGATACTGCGCGCGTGCCCTATGGGGTCAAAGATAAAAACACCATCATTCGCTACTCCCTCGAAGCGGTGGAGTTTTTCAAAAACTTTGACATCGACACCCTCATCTGCGCGTGCAACTCCGTTAGCGCCTATGCCATCCCAGAACTTCGCGCCAAGGCACCTTTTCCTGTCTTTGGCGTGATTGAGCCTGGCGCCATTGCGGTGTGCAATAAAATCCTTGATAAAAACGCCCACATCCTCGTCCTTGGCACCCGCGCCACCATCAATAGCGGCAAATACCAAGACTTGTTGCGTGCGTGTGATTTTACAAACATCACCGCCCTCGCCCCTTCACTCTTTGTCCCCATGGTCGAAGAGGGGTTGCTAGAAGGCCCTGTGCTTGAACAAACCATGCACCATTATTTTAAAGATTTGCCCCACGCCCCCGATGTCATTATCCTTGGGTGCACCCATTTTCCACTCATTGGTGCCGCTATTGGGTCTTATTTTCCCCATGCTACATTGGTACATTCAGGCGAAGCGATTGTTGAGCACTTGGAAGAGCATTTAACCCTGCCAAGGCAAGAGAAAGAGACCCAACTCAAACTCTTTGCAACGGAAAATCCAGAAGGATTAAAAAACGTTGCGGCGATGTGGCTGGGTCTTGAAAAAGGGGGATTACTTTGAGCGGTGCATCGGATGCTGGTAGTCGTTGCGTTCGCAGCCACTTAAGGCTGCGCTAACACCAAGCGCGATTAGCATTGCTAACATCATGTGCTTCATCGGTTGCTCCTCTCGTTATAGTTTGGCCCATTATACCAAAGCTTAATCAAAAATCCAGTACAATCACTCCTTACGCATTGTGTGTGAAACCTAACCCATTTGCAAAAAATATTACTCTCTTGCTGTTCATATCCTAGGAGTCTATCGTGCCTGAAAAATCACAAGTCTTAGCCCTAAAATACCGCCCAAAATCCTTTGAAAAACTCATCGGACAAGAAGCCATCACCCAAACGCTCATCCAAGCCTTAAGCGCCAAACGCCTTTCCCATGCTTACCTTTTCTCAGGACTTCGTGGCAGTGGAAAAACCTCCACCGCACGCATCTTTTCCAAGGCCCTTGTGTGTGAAAAAGGGCCCACACCCACCCCTTGTGATGTGTGCCCCAACTGTGTCATGGCCAATGAAAACCGCCACATCGACATTATTGAAATGGACGCAGCAAGCAGCCGAAAAATCGACGATATCCGCGACTTGATTGAACAAACCAAATACCGCCCAAGCATCGCCGCTTTTAAAATCTTCATCATCGACGAAGTGCACATGCTTACCCGCGAAGCCTTTAACGCCCTGCTAAAAACCCTTGAAGAGCCGCCAGAATACGTCAAATTCATCCTTGCCACCACAGACCCGCTCAAATTACCCGCGACCATTCTTTCGCGCACCCAACACTTTCGCTTTAAGCAAATTTCGCGCAGTGACATCGTCCACCACCTCAGCCACATCCTCAACCAAGAACACATTGCCTACGAAATCGAAGCCCTTGAAATGCTCGCACGCGCAGGCAATGGCTCTTTGCGCGACACCCTCACCTTACTAGACCAAGCCATTCTTTTCTCCAAAGGCCACGTCAAACCCAATGTGGTTGCTTCCATGCTAGGCTTGCTTGACCCTGAGCGTTTAGAAGAGCTCTTTGAAATGATTCTTGAGGAAGACCGAAAAGGCATTTTAGAGGCCATCAAAGAGCTTGAAGACCACGAGTGTGAAGTGGTGATTGATGAACTCATTGCCTACTTAAAAGAGCGATTTTTAGAGCAAGATAGCCGTTTTTCTACCCTCTTGTGCGAACGCTTTTTCCGCATCCTAAGCGAAGCCAAACAGCTTTTGTTCATCAACGCCGAGAGCGGCTTTGTCTTAAGTCTTGTCTTTTTCAAGATGCTTGAAGCACTCAATATTAAAACCGTCGATGAAATGATTGCCTCCTTAGAGAGCGAAAAGTTTCGCCCCTTTGACGCCCCTCAAGTTGCCGCAGCACCCGCGCCCAGTGTGCCAAAACCCCTCACACCACCTCTCAAAAGCACCTACGAACAGCTAGTGGAGAAACTCTTTGACCGCGATTATGACTTAGGGCTTTGTTTTGAAAAACAGATTCGTTTTGTCGGATTTGAAGAGGGAAAACTTACCCTTGCCTCCTACGCCGATGAAGGGTGTCGAACCCATTTACGCAATGCTTCGGGTGTCATCAAACACCTCGTCAAAGAAGTCTTTGGGCTTGAAACAACCATCCAAATCACCCAAGAAAAACACGAAGCACTCCCTCAAGAGGAACCAGAGCCCTTGACTCCGCCAACAGAAGAAGTCCCCGAAGAAGGCGCAACACAAGGATGTGTCAGCGCGCCTTATGAAGAAAATAAAAAAGAGTTAGACGCTAAAGAGGTGTTAAATGACCCTTTTGTGCAAAAAGCGCAAGAACTTTTTAGCCCAAAAAAAATTCAAATTCGACCTAAGATTTAGCCTTACATGTAAGGGGTTTGTCTAAAAAGTGCCTTACATGTAAAAGGTTACATGTAAGGCATAACGCGGGTTATTTTTTAAAGCCTAGAACATAAAAGGTTTCTTGTCCAGAAACTTTTTCCAATTGCACTTTAAACTTCTCGGCCCACTTGAAGATGATTTCATTCACCTCTTCTTGGGCTTTGGATTCGGTAGCCATGTTTTTGATTTTAAAATAGTCCTTGTTGCTTGAGAGTGCCACAAATGAAAAATGGGGTTGCAAGTGGTCATGCAAGGTCACCAAGTGTTTTCCGATATGCTCAAAACCTTCGGTGTTTTGAATCACACGGTCGATTTGTGCCAAAGAGCTTTCGCTCACGCTGTAACCAAGTTGGGTTAAAAATGCATCATGGGTCATGAATCTCCTTTTATAAAAGTTCTTAATACGCCTTTGAAGCAAAGCTCCAAAGACTACGCTAACGCTAAGTTCTGCTCAGCGCAGGGCTCGCGCACCTTTGGTGCTTTGCCTGCTTTTGCAAGCAGGCTATTTACTTTGTTGAGAAATTAAAACGTCTTCTATCATCTTTGTAATGTCGCCATCTAGTATTGCCTCCACCTGCGAGTAAGCGACGTTACTGCGGGTGTCTTTGACTTGTTGGTAAGGGGCTAGCACGTAGCTACGAATCTGGTGCCCCCACCCAATCTCACTCTTTGCCACCCCGTCTTTTTCCGCTTGCTGTTTTTCAAGTTCCAATTCATACAAACGGGATTTTAACATTTTCATGGCATTGGCGCGGTTTTTGTGCTGAGAGCGGTCGTTCTGGCACTGTACCACAATGTTGGTAGGAATATGGGTGATGCGAATGGCGCTGTCGGTTTTATTGACATGCTGCCCACCCGCCCCGCTCGAACGGTACGTATCCACGCGAATCTCTTTATCTTCAATGACAATGGCAATATCATCATCCACTTCAGGACTCACCATCACCGAAGAAAAGGAGGTATGACGCTTGGCGTTGGAGTCAAAAGGGCTGATGCGCACCAAGCGGTGGATGCCATTTTCCGCTTTCATGTACCCGTACGCGTTGTCGCCTTTGAGGATAAAACTCACGTCTTTAAGCCCCGCTTCTTCGCCATCTTGGTAGTCCAGCACTTCCACCCCAAACCCCATGCGCTCCGCCCAACGCAAATACATGCGGTACAACATGCTCGCCCAATCCTGAGACTCCGTTCCCCCCGCACCCGGGTGGATGGAAACGATGGCATTTTTTCCATCATCCTCACCGCTAAGCATCATGGAAACCTCCAGTGCTGTCGTGGCTTTTTCAAGGCCTGAGGCATCGGCAATGAGCGCATTTAGAGTCTCTTCATCTTGTTCGCTTGAGGCCATCTCAAAGAGGTCTTTGGCATCTTCCACGGCCGCTTTGGCTTTGCGGTATTTTTTAAGCATCGCGACAAGTTTGGTTTTCTCTTTTTGTAACACTGCTGCTGCTTCAACCGCCTCCCAAAACGTAGGCTCTTGCTCTTGCGCCTCAATCTCATCAACCCGTTTTTTAAGGGTTTCAGGCTGAATAATTTGGGCAATATTGGTAACTTTTTTGGTTAGTTTTTTTAACAATTCTGTGTATTCGTAGTGGTCCAAAGGCACTCCCGTTTTTTTGGTATAATGTCTTCCTTTTAAAAACCCATTCTACTGTAAAGTCGCTAAAATGAAAATTGTTTCCCAACCCGAAGAACTCGCCCAATTTCGCCAAACCTTGCAAGGAAGCGTGGGGTTTGTTCCCACCATGGGCGCGCTCCACAACGGGCATCTTTCGCTGATTAAACGCTCCATCGCTGAAAATGACCACACGGTGGTTTCCCTTTTTGTTAACCCTACCCAATTTTTGCCCGGAGAAGATTTGAGCACTTACCCAAGGCGCCAAGAGGCCGACTTAAAACTGTGTCGCCTTGCTGGCGTAGACGCCGTGTTTACACCCCAAGCTACCGCCATGTACAGCATTGAAGAGCCCATTCTTTGTGCGCCCGACACCCTAGGCTACATGCTTGAAGGATTGCGCCGCCCTGGCCACTTTGATGGAGTGTTGCGCGTGGTACTTAAACTGTTTAACCTCACCCAGCCCACCCATGCTTATTTTGGCAAAAAAGACGTCCAACAACTCTACCTCATCCAAAACATGGTGCGTACCCTCTTTTTGCCTGTGAGCATCGTTCCGTGCGACATTGTGCGCGAGGAAGACGGCCTTGCCCTCTCTAGCCGCAACGTCTACCTCTCTTTTGATGAGCGCCAAGAGGCCCTCAAACTCTCCAAGGCCCTCAAACACGCCTCCCGCCTTGTGATACAAAAAGAGTTTCGCACAGAGGTTCTAGAGCGCACCATGCAAGAGACGCTAACCCCTTTACATGTAGAGTACGCCCGTGTTTTACGCCGAGATTTTACCCCTATTGAGCGGGTGGAACTGGGCAATACCCTCATCGCTATTGCTGCTTATGTTGGCTCGACGCGACTCATCGATAACCTTTGGATGTAACATGCAAAAAACCCTTCACCTTGTCTCATTAGGCTGTAACAAAAACCTTGTCGATAGCGAAATCATGCTAGGCAAACTCAAAGCTTACGCACTCACCAATGACCCAAGCACCGCCGATGTGCTCATCGTCAACACCTGCGGTTTCATCGGGCCAGCCAAAGAAGAGAGTCTTAATACCATTTTTGAACTCCACCAAGCGCGTAAAAAGAACTCCTTGCTGGTAGTGGCAGGCTGTTTAACCCAGCGCTACAGGGAAGACCTCATGAGAGAACTTCCCGAAGTGGACCTTTTTACAGGCGTGGGAGACTACGGAAGCATTGATGAAATCATTGCCAAAAAAGAGAGTCGCTTTAGCCCGCGCGTGTACCTCCAAGACACTTATGACCGCGTCATCACAGGCTCCAACGCCCATGCCTACATCAAACTCTCCGAAGGCTGTAACCAACAGTGCAGTTTTTGCGCGATTCCAGGCTTCAAAGGCAAGCTCAATTCCCGCTCCCTTGAAGACATCGTCGCCGAAGTAACCCACCTTGTCGCCCAAGGTTTTTACGACTTTAGCTTCCTTTCGCAAGACAGCAGTTCGTACTTGCGCGACCATGGCACTCATGATGGGCTTATTGGGCTTATTGACGCGGTTGAGGGCATAAAGGGCGTGCAAAGTGCGCGCATTCTCTACCTTTACCCTTCCACTACTTCCGATGCCCTGATTGACCGTATTGGCGCGTCAGCTTTGTTTCACAACTACTTTGACATGCCTATCCAACACATCAGCGACCCCATGCTCAGACGTATGCGCCGTGGGGCAGGAAAAGCGCGCATCCTAGAACAACTCCTTGCCATGCGCGCCCTACCCAACTCCTTTGTGCGTACCAGCATCATCGCAGGGCACCCCGGAGAGAGTGAGGCAGAATTTGAAGAGGTGCGGTTATTATTAGAGAGTTTCCCCTTTGACCGCGTCACGGTGTTTGCTTACTCGGACGAAGAAGAGACTCTTGCTTATGACATGGAAGAAAAAATCGACGCCAAAACCCTCAACAAACGCCTTAAAACCCTTGAAAAACTGGTAAGTAAAACGGTTGAAGCGTGCTTGGAGACTAGAATTGGCACCCAGACCAAGGTGCTCATTGAGGGCGAAAGTAGCGAACACGAACTCTTTATGGGAGCAAGGGATTTAACGTGGGCTCCTGAAATCGACGGCGAAGTGCTTATTAATGATTCGGACATTGGGGCGCTAGAAGTGGGCAAAACCTACCACGCCACCATCACCCAGCGCGCGGGGGACAAGCTGCTTGCAACCGTTACCGCACCTGCCTGAATCCCTCCTAGAGGGGCTGCGCACCTCCCATAACCTTTTGGCGTTCTCAGGCGGCGTGGACTCCTCGGCCCTCTTTTTTACGCTGTTGCGTCAGGGCATTGCTTTTAGCGTTGCCCATGTTAATTATCAAACCAGACCCCAAAGCGACACCGAAGAGGCCCACGTGGCAGCGCTGTGCAAAAAACACAACATTCAGGCGCATTTCCTTACATGTAAGCTTTCCCCCGGCAATTTTGAACACCGAGCCAGAAAAACGCGCTACGACTTTTTCGAGCGCCTTGCCGCATCACACGGTTTTGACACCTTGCTGACCGCCCACCAATTAGATGACCGCCTTGAGTGGTTTTTGATGCAGTTGTGCCAAGGAGCGGGAGCGGTGGAACTTTTGGGTTTTAAAGCGCAGGAGTCGCGGGAAGGCCTTCGCCTTGTGCGTCCTTTTTTAGAACACACCAAAGCCTCACTCAAAGGGTTTTTACACGCCCACAACCTACCCTATTGCCTTGATGCCTCCAACGATGACCCTACTTTTTTGCGCAACCGCTTTCGCGCGCGCTTTGCAAGACCACTTTTAGAAGAATACAGCGGGGGGATTTTAAATACATTTCGTTTTTTAACTAGCGATGTGGCCCTCCTAGAGGGCACCTTCACCCATCACGCAGAAGAGCTCTTTGTCGCCAAAAACACGCCCTTGGCCTTGCGTCTTGTGGATAAAGCGGCGAAACATTTGGGTATCGTGATGAGCCAAGCCCAACGCAACACAATCGACCAAAAAGATGGGGTCATCGGTGGGCGCGTGGCCGTAGGGTGGACGCAAGAAGCGGTTTTTGTAGCGCCTTTTGTGCAAACGCCCATGCCAAAACCCTTTAAAGAAGCCTGCCGCAAAGCGGGAATCCCTCCCCTTATTCGCCCTTACATGTACACAAAAAACATCGCGCCTAACGTATTAGTTCAAACACTTTAATATTGAAGGTCGCGTGAATAAATGGCCCTTCTGCGCGCATTTCAATGGGAAAATCAGCCTTAACAATGCCCTCATACCGCTTCAAACTTTCTAAAAAAGAATAAAATTTAGCGGGGGTTTTAAGCAAAGAAGTGACTTTGAGTTCGTACATGATAAAATCTTTTTCGTGCTCTTTTTGCTCCAAGCGCGCCAAACTCACCTCTTCAAAAAACTCTCCCACGTAACGCACAAAACGCTCTTCATCAAAGCGGCTTATAAATGCTTCGATCACCTTTTTGTTTTCTATACGCAAGGTTTGAAGTTGTGCCTCTTTCTCTTGCAAGACCGCGCCAACGCGCTGTGTCGTCACAAGTTCATACCCATGGGCCGCTTTTTCACGCTTGTGTTCTTTAATGTTTGGCACAATAAACGCCAACACCATCACCAAGCTTGCCACCAAAAACAGTAGCAAAAACAGTAAAAGTTTAATGAGGTCAAACTCTTCAAGGCTCTTGTCTAGCTTATTCATTGAAACCTTCCGAGTCGATGATTTTGTTGGTAGAAACAAACCGATACCACCCATCATTATCCAAGTAAAACACGGTATTAGAAGCATGGAAAATGGAGCGCAAGGGAGAGGCGAGTAAGAAGTTGTACGTTTCTTTGGAAGGGGTTTGCCCGTAGATTACCAGTGCATTTTTTTCCATCACAACCCGCGAGAGGGTAATTTGGTCTGGCACCAAATCAAAAAGGTTTTTAATGCTTTCGCGCAAAATGTCATTGGACGCGTAAATGCCCTCAGCCACCCCTTTTTGATGCTCAATAAAAGCAATCTGTGCTTCGCTAGATTCGATTTTAGTATGGTACTCTTCGCGCAATGCTACAAGCTGTTGAGACTGCGCGTGGTAAGCACTAATCTTATACACCACGAAAAAATTAAACACACCCATCAAGAGCAAGGTTAATCCAATAAACACCAACCAAATTTTGGAAAAAAGTGAAAAGAGGGGTTTGGGTTTGGGGGTGATAAAACTGTAACTCATAGCCCCACATCCTTCAAGGCCATAGCAGACATGAGTTCCAACGTTTTTACTTTTTGAAGCTGAATGCGCACCATCAGTTCACCTTCTAGCATGTCAAACACGGTTTGGCTGGTTTCGTAATTATCAAAAATAATGATGTCTTCGACAAAATCGCTCTCGTAATTTGGGTTTTGGTAAAACTCTTCGATGGAAGACTTAATGTACTTATACAAGAGCATACTGCGTCCAAAAAGCGCCATGGTATGTTCTGAATCTTTGGCACTTTTTTCCACGTCAATATCTTGTATCAACCCCTCATCAAAGGTTTGCTCCCCGTCTTCTTCATCGCGAACCATCGCTTCAACATTGTCCAAATCGTCCAAATCGTCCAAGCTTTGATAATCCTCCGCCTCGTCAATCTCGTCAAGCTGCACGAGGTTTTCTACGCCTTTTTCTTCTTCAACCTCTTCCCACTCGTTGGCGCCATGCTCACCTAGCTTTTGTTCTTTCTCCCCCACAGTACGAAAAAAAGCACCAAAAAGCACCTTAGCGCCCTTATAGATTGCAATAGCAAAGGAGTCTTTGTGGTTGTACATGTAAAGGGTTGCATGGGAGGGGAATCCCTCTTTTTTCACGCATTCGTGCAACAAGGCAAAGGGCGAATACAACAAATCTAGGCCCAAATCTTCAAACAATCCTTGCGCCCAATTAATCTCAATATAAGACGCGTACACCGACCAGCTTTCGTCTATTTTAATCTGGCGCACGTGTTTTCCATCCACACTGTAGCGCTCAAATTCGCCCACATGGGCAGTAGGAACGACGCCTTGCCCCATGGCATCTAGGAAATATGCTATGTACACATCAAGGCATTCGGCCTCTTTGTGTTTGATGTATTCCACCACTTTGGCGTCTAGCATGTCAGGATCTGGGTTATCAAACGCGGCTTCGTAGCTGCGTTTTGTTTTGCCGTTTTTAATGACTTTGGCCAACAAATGGCACTCGCCACTTTCAATCACCACCGAGACAAAGAGGTTGGAAAAGTAGCGTTGAGGAAAAAACGGCATCTCTCTCCTTTTACAGACCACACCACACCCCTTAAACAGGTGAGTATTGTGCACATATGGTAAACTATTTTCCCTTAAGGGTAGCTCTAAAGCGCCTTAAAATAGCTCTTTGTAAAGCTGTTGGAACTTTTCGCGCATGAGAATGGCACGCTCTTGCAAGGTCTCATCTGTCAGTGGCGTGGGGGAAAGGGCTGTGTACCCTTCAATCATAATTTCACACATAAGTTTAATCCGACTTCGGTCTGCATCGCTCACTTCGCTCTTGGCACTAATGGCATCAATTTGCGCCAGATACTGGTTCCCTTGCGTGATGTAGGCTTCGTACTTTAGAGCAATGGCACTTTGGGTGAGCACGGTAAAGGCCATTTTATTGTAAGGGTCTTTTACATACGCTTGCTCAGAAAGTGCTTGCGCCTTGGCGTAATCCCCCAAAAAGTAATACACCCGCCCTTGGAGAGAGTCTTGGTAAGAGCTATTTAACGCAAAAAAAAGCGCGCTAAGGGCAAAGAGGAGGATCGCTCCTGCTGTAACTATTACTCTAGAAAGCATGGCGCATCAACCTTTCGTGGGTTAGTTTTTTTGCTTCATCCACCTCAAGCATGTGGGTCTCAAAAGGCTCTCCAATAAAAAATTCAATAGTTGAAAAAGGTTTTGGGATGAACAAACGGTCCCAACTTTTTAGTCGCCAAACCTTAGATGCCTGGCAATTGAGCGTGATGATAGGGATTTTCTTTCGCATGGACAACGCCACCACCCCATCCGCCACAGAGTGCCTAGGACCCCTTGGACCATCGGGTGTAACGGCCACATCACTCCCCTTGCCAATCTCCTTAAATGCCTCTTTTAGCACGCTTACTGCACCCCTATTGGAGCTTCCGCGCAAACAGGTGATACCCGCATGTGCTGCGATACGCGCCAAGATTTCCCCGTCTTTGTGCTGGCTAACGATGATAGACAAGGGGCGGTCTTTAGGATAGAACCATTGGTAGAAAAATGGCATCATGAGCAATTCTCCATGCCATAAGGCAAGCACACAAGGCGTTGAGGGAAATTTCCATTCCCCGTGAAGACGCACCTTACATGTAAGGCAAATAGACCGCAAAAGCACACGAAAAAAAAAGGGGCCTAAAAGGAGCGTAAGCCAACGAAGAAAACGTTTACGCAATCACTTCCCCGTACAACACCAACCGCTTAGGGTTGGTAATGCGCACCCGCGATGTTGTTCCCAGTAAAGACACATCCGCAGGGGCTTGCACCAAAAAGTTGCTAAAACTTCGGCCCGCAAGCACGCCCTCTTCGCGCGTCTCTTCCCAGTACACAGCCATCTCTTTGCCCTTTTGTGCCAACGCAATTTCATCTAAGATTTCCCCGTGGCGCTCTTGCAAACGCGCCAACCTCGCCGCAGCCACCTCGGGTTCAATCGCACCCTCCATAGTAGCTGCCTTGGTTAAGGGGCGTGGCGAATACTTAAAAGAAAACATTTGCTCAAAACGCACGGCCTCAAGCACTGCCATCGTCTCTTCAAAATCTGCCTCGCTCTCCCCTGGAAAAGCCACAATAACATCGGTACTAATAGCAACCTCTGGCACCAATGCGCGCAGTTTTTGCGCACGGTCTAGGAACCATTCTTTCGTATACCCTCGCTTCATCTGGCTCAAAATATGGGTCGAACCGCTTTGTAGGGGCATATGCATGGACTTACAAATCTTTGGATTAGAAGCAAATACCTCTAAAAACGCATCGTCCATGTGTAAGGGATGGGGCGAGGTAAAACGAATGCGCTCCACACCCGCCACTTCGCTAACGCGTGTTAGAAGCTCAGAAAAATTTATCTTAGGTTCGTTGCCACTAAAACGTCGGCCGTAGTTGTTGACGTTTTGGCCCAACAAAAAAATCTCTTTCGCCCCTTTTGCGGCGGCTTTTTCCACTTCGCCCAAAATTAACGCCGCAGGAATGGAGACTTCCTCGCCACGGGTCTGGGGCACGATACAATAGGTGCACTGCTTGTCACACCCGATAGAAATATTGACATAGGCTTTGTGCAAGGAGTGGCGAAAATCGCTAAAGGCGTACGTGCTCTCATCATAATCAATGTCCACGTCCATGAACTTTGGCGTACGCACCGCCTTGGTAATCTTCGAGACATTACGCGCGCCCAAAACAAAATCCACCGCGGGTGCACGACGAAAAATCTCTGCACCCAAATGGCTTGCTGTACACCCGCACACCCCAATCTTTGCTCCTGCTTTTTTATGTTTAGCAAAGGCACCAATTTCTGAAAAAAGCTTGTGCACCGGCTTTTCGCGCACGCTACATGTATTAATGACAATCACGTCTGCTTCGTCTGCTTTGGTAGTCAGAGTGTAGGCTTCATCTTTGCTAAGTTCGGCAATCATATGCTCCGAATCGCGCACATTCATGGCGCACCCAAGGGTTTCGATAAAGAGTTTTTTAGACGCTTGCATTAGAGAATGTGGACCTCGTACATGTAATCGCCCTCATCAAGTCCGTATTTTACTTCACGCAAATAGACGCTAAAGTCCTTTGCTTCAAAATATTCCACTAGGGCCACAAGGTCTTTGTGGGTGTTTTCTTTGTCAAAGTAAAAAATCTTTTGGCCATCTTTTAAGAGTGTCTCTTCAATCTTTTCAATCTGCGTAGGTCGCGGTTTTGAGTTAATAGTATTGCGTGCAAGTTTTAATTCCATAGGTCCCTCTTTTGAGTATCTCTCCTGAGTTTTAAAACGCAGGATATCGTAGATAGTCTAACATCATTTCAATAAATATCTTATTAAAGTTAACCAAAGCCCCCATTGAGTATAATACCCCTCTTCCGTGGCAATCAAACCTCACACCTCACCTTGACGTTCGTATTGCAACACTCATACATAAGGAAAAACTGTGGAAAAAATCGTCGATATCATTGAGTCTATTGCCAATGAAAAAGGCTTAAAAATAGAAGAAGTGAAAGCAACCGTTACCCTTGCCATGGCAAAAACAGCCAAGCGTGTTTATGGTGAAGAGTACGAGTACGATGCCATCATCGATGAAAAGAAAAAAACATTAACCTTGTTTCAAAAAGTGATTGTGGTGTGTGCTGAAGATGAGCGCTTGCAAAGTGCGAAGGAAAAATACATCGCCCTAGCCGAAGCCAAAGAGATCGATCCCGATATTGAAATCGGCGATGAACTCACCTATGAGCTTCCCTTGGACAATCTTGGCCGTACTGCCGCAGCTACCTTGCAACGTGAACTAGAATTTCACATCCAACGCCTCTTGGAAACAAAAATCTTTGAAAAATACCAAAACATGATGGGCAAAAGCGTTTTTGGTTCGGTTGTCCGCATCGACAACGAAGAAAACACCTTCATTGAAATCGACGAAGTCAGAGCCGTACTCTCTCGTAAAAACCGCATCAAGGGCGAAAAATTTAAAGTCGGCAATGTAGTCAAAAGCGTTATTAAAAAAGTCTACGTAGACAAAACCTTTGGTATTCGTGTTGAGCTTTCCCGCACAGCGCCTAAGTTTCTTGAATCCTTACTCGCCCTTGAGGTTCCTGAGATTGCTGATGAGCTAGTTATCATCAACAAATCTGCCAGAATCCCAGGAGAACGCGCCAAAGTTGCCCTCACGTCTGTACACCCTAATGTGGATGCGGTTGGCGCAACCGTAGGAACCAAAGGCGTGCGCATCAATGCTGTGAGCAAAGAGCTGCATGGGGAAAATATTGACTGTATCGAATACTCAACTATTCCTGAAATTTTCATCGCCCGAGCCTTGTCGCCCGCCATTATTAGCAGCGTCAAGATGGAAGGGGTGGGAAAAGCCATCGTCACCTTGCAAAGCGACCAAAAATCCAAAGCCATTGGCAAAAATGGCATTAACATTCGCCTCGCTTCCATGCTATGCGGGGTAGACATTGAGCTTGTTGAAATCGGGGGATTGCGTCCTGATGGCGAAGAGAGTAAAGAGCCCAAAGAAGCCCTTAAAGACTTGCGCGCACTCTTTGGCGAAAGCTAAGTGCGGGCCCGCTTGGCGTGAGGATTGAGCTTTAAAAGAACCATGTCTGCAATCATATTTCCAAGCAGCGTCAACAGTGCCCCGATAATGAGAATCCCCATAATCACGGGATAATCACGACTAAGGGCACTTTGATAAAACAACAACCCCATCCCATTAATGGAAAAAATAGACTCCAAAATAACACTGCCTCCAATGAGTCCAGGCAGGGACAATCCAAGCAGTGTCACCACAGGAGGGGAGAGGTTTGGAAGCAGGTAAAAACGAAGGAGCTGCCACCCTTTAACACCCCGTGCGCGGGCAAAAAAGAGGTAATCACTTTTGAGTATCTCTACGGTCAAACTTCGCACATAAAGGGTTAAACTCCCCACTCCCGCAATCACAATTACCCCAACAGGAAGAGCCAAATGCCACGCAAAATCCAACCAATAGGCCACTCCTTCTTTGGCATCCACCGAATGGAGCCCTGCGATGGGAAACCAACCCAACGTGACACTAAACACCAACACCATTAATAGCGCCAGGTAAAAAGAAGGCATGGCGTAGCTCACCAAAGAGGCTTGCTTAATCACCCGATCGGCTGTTTTTTCTTGGCGCATAGCCGCCCAAATACCCAATGCCAAGGAAAGCAAAAACACCCAGACAAGGCTGATGATATTGAGCGTTAGGGTGATGGGAATTCGCTGTAAAATCTCTTCTTTTACCGCTTTTCCACTGGCAAAAGAGATGCCAAAATCCAACCGTGCAACCGCCAAAAGCCATGAAAAAAACTGGTGCCACAAAGGCTTATCAAGACCATACACGCGTTTGAGTTGTTCTAAGGATTCAGGGGTGATGTTGGGATTTAAATCCCCGCTAGCAAAGAAAGAGTTTGGGGCAAGGTGAATCGCCCCAAAGGAGATAATAGCAATGAGAAGCAACATTCCTGCTACGTACAACACCTTGCGTAGCAAGAAAGAGGCCATCTACTTTTGCGCGTCCCACGCGAGGACTGTTTTACCCTCAGTATCTGTGGTCACAGCACCCATGCCCATGATATTGTAGCCTGCGTCCACGTAGTGTACTTCGCCGCTCACGCCACTGCTTAAATCACTCAACAAGTACATGCCGCTGTTGCCCACTTCTTCAATGGTCACATTTTTCTTCAGTGGTGCATTGGCTTCGTTCCATTTTAAAATGGTTCTAAAATCACCAATACCGCTAGCTGCTAAGGTTTTAATAGGGCCAGCACTAATGGCGTTGACGCGAATATTGCGTCCGCCGCAATCTACTGCCAAATACCGCACGCTTGATTCCAGTGCCGCTTTTGCCACACCCATGACATTATAATGGGGCACGTATTTTGGCCCACCAAGGTACGTTAAGGTCAACACCGAACCCCCGTCCTTAAGCACGGGCATGCACGCACGCGTTAGGCTTACAAGCGAGTACACCGAGGTTCCCATCGCAATATCAAAGGCCTCTTTGGTGGTTTCTAAAAAGGTTCCTTCCAACGCTTCACGCGGTGCGTAAGCAACGGAGTGCACCACAAAGTCAATCGTGCCAAAATCTTTTTCCAAAGAAGCAGTGAGCGCATCCAAATGCTCTGGCTTATTTACGTCCAATTCATACACCGCGCTGCTTCCAAGCTCTTCGGCGATGGGTCGCACGCGCTTTTCAAGCGCCTCATTTAAGTAGGTAAACGCCAGTTCTGCCCCTTGATCACGACACGCTTTGGCAATCCCATAAGCAATAGATTTTGTATTTGCAATCCCAACAATAAGCCCTTTTTTTCCCTTCATTATCATCAACATTCTCCTGTTTTTAGTGTGCTGCACTAGCAGCTTCAAGCATTGCCACAAAGGCTTCTTTTTTCCAACTTGCAGACCCTACAAGCACCCCATCACACTCTTTAAGACCCACAATAGCGCCTATATTTTCCACATTCACACTTCCCCCGTACAACAAGGGCGCACTCAGGCGTGTTTTGATGTACCGGTGGGTCTCTTGGATTTGTTCCAGTGAAGCGCTTAACCCCGTCCCGATGGCCCACACAGGCTCATACGCTACGATTAAACGCCCATAGCTTAAATCAATCCCCACTAGTTGCTCTTCCACATACGCTTGCACTGCTTTGATCCCCGCTTCACGCACCTCTTTGGGTTCGCCAATGCAGTAGAGGATTTCCCATCCTTTGTCCAAGGCAAACGCATATTTTTGGCGCACCAACTCCGTGGACTCTTTTAAAAGATGGCGGCGTTCACTGTGGCCTATTAAAACGCTCTTAATCCCAAACTCCTCCAACTGCTCCGCACCAATCTCGCCCGTAAACGAACCGTTTTGAAGAGGGTAAAAATTTTGCGCCCCCACTTTAATATGCTTAGGCAATGCAAAGTTATCTAAAGCTGTCGCAGGAGGAAAAACCCGCACTTCGTGGGAAGTGTCCAAAGCCTTAAGTGCCTCTAGGAATGCTTTTGTAGAAGCGCGGGTGTGGTTGGTTTTAAAATTGCTTGCAATAATCATTCGGGCTTCTTTAAGCGCAAAGGTTTCACGCCAGGAAGCTCCTTGCCCTCAATAAGCTCCAAACTTGCCCCACCTCCGGTGGAGATAAAGGTCATCTCATCCGCATCCCCCGCGCGCGCTACCACATCTGCGGTGTCGCCCCCGCCTACTACCGTCGTGGCGTGCGCCTCGGCAATGGCATGGGACATCTTGATGCTACCTTTGGAAAACTTATCGATTTCAAACACCCCCATAGGGCCGTTCCAAAGAATGGTTTGTGCGTCACCAAGAGCCTCGCGGAACAAACGCATGGAGGCAGGCCCGATGTCAAGTCCCATCCAACCGTGGGGAATCTCTTGGGTAGTGACAAATTTCATCGTGGCCTCTTGGGTGCATGTTTGCGCCGCCACAACGTCTACAGGAAGGTAAAATTTAACCCCCAAGCGCTTGGCTTCATCCATGATTTTCCGTGCTTCGTCCACCAACTCTTCTTCCACAAGGGAGTTGCCCACACTAATGCCTTGCGCCTTTAAGAAAGTGAAAGCCATGCCGCCGCCTACAATGATTTTATCAACGCGGTGCACGAGGTTGTGAAGGGCTTGAAGTTTTCCGCTTACCTTACTGCCACCCACCACAGCCACAAAAGGGCGTGTGGGGCGCTTTAAAAGGTTTTGGGAAAATTGAATCTCTTTTTGAAGCAAAAAGCCCCCTGCTTTTGCCTCATCCGCATAATAATGGGTAATGGCTTCAACCGAAGCGTGGGCGCGGTGGCACACCCCAAAGGCGTCATTGACATACATCTCACCAAAAGCAGCTAGCGCTTCTGCAAAAGCCCCATCGTTTTTGGTTTCCCCTTTTTCAAAACGTAAATTCTCAAGCAACACAATGCCGCCAGGCTTTAGTGCCGCGACTTTGGCTTGCGCATCTGCCCCGATGACATCATTGGCAAAAACAATGTCTTCTCGGCCTAGCAACCGACGCAACCGTTTTGCCACTGGCGCCAAAGAGTGTTTTTCATCTCTTCCTTCTTTAGGGCGCCCCAAATGGCTTGCCAAGACCAAAGAACACCCCTGGTCCAAACAATACCGAATCGTAGGGATGGCAGAACTCACACGACGGTCATCGGTAATGTTCATAAACTCATCCAAAGGCACGTTAAAATCGCACCGAATAAACACCTTTTTTCCCGCAATATCAATATCTTTAATGGAACGAATGCCCGACATCCCGCCTCCCTATTTGCTTACATGTAAGGCCATCTCAACCAACCGCGTTGAGTAGCCCCATTCGTTATCATACCACGCCATGATTTTAACCATGTCCCCATCAATCACCTGGGTTAAATCCGCCGCTACCACACAGCTGTAAGAGGAACTTTGGAAATCTTGGCTCACGCGGTACTCTTCATCCACAAGCATCATTCCCGCTAATTCACCTTGTGCTTTTGCTTTTAGAAGTTCGTTGATGGCTTCTTTCGTGGTGGTTTTGCCCACCAAAACATTCAAATCTACCATCGAGACATTAGGCGTTGGCACACGCACACTTTGCCCGTGCAATTTTCCCTTAAGCTGGGGCAACACAAGGCCAATCGCTTTGGCCGCACCCGTGGTGGTAGGAATCATGTTAATCGCTGCCGCGCGCGCACGACGCAAGTCTTTGGCATGTTTGACATCTAAAATATTTTGGTCATTGGTGTACGCATGGATAGTGGTCATAAGCCCTTTTTTAATCCCAAACGCATCATCTAGCACCTTTGCGATGGGGCCCAAGCAGTTGGTGGTACAGCTGGCATTAGACACAATGGCCTGCCCTTTGTAGTGGTGTTCATTGACCCCTAGCACAAATGTTGGTGTGTCATCTTTTGCAGGAGCGGACATCACCACACGCTTCACCCCGCTGTCAATAAACACTTGCGCTTTTTCTTGGGTTAAAAACGCGCCCGTGCACTCCAACACCACATCCACGCCAAGGGCCGCGAAGGGGAGTTCTTGGGGATTGCGGGTGGAAAACAATTGGACCACATGGTTTCCAATTTGAAGACGGTCGTTGTCTAAAAGGGTGACCTCTTCGTCAAAGGTACCATGGACACTGTCGTATTTTAATAACTGCTTCGTCATTGCACGCTCGGCAGTATCATTCACTGCCACCAGTTCCACATCATCTCGTTTTGCAATAATACGTGTCACACACCGCCCGATGCGGCCAAATCCATTGATTGCTACTTTTAAAGCCATGTCGTTCCTTTTGGTATAATACGCGTAAAATGCGACATTCTAGCAAAACCGAGGTTAAAAAATCGTAAATGAAACTTGCCATGTTTGGAGGCTCTTTTGACCCACCCCATGTGGGCCATGAAGCCGTAATCACCACTGCCCTTTCTCAACTTGAACTTGACTTGCTCGTGGTTGTTCCCACGTGGCTAAGCCCGTTTAAATCCGCCGTTAGCACGCCTGCCTCGTTGCGCCTTACATGGGCAACCAAAGCGTGGGGAAGTATCCCGCGCGTCAACGTCTCTTCCTTTGAGGTAGATCAAGGGCGCCCTGTGCCCAGTATTGAAACGTTGGAGTACTTGCACCGCACCTACCACCCCGATACCTTGTATTTAATTGTCGGTGAAGACAACCTTCTTACCCTGCCTGCGTGGCACCGCTACGAGGAACTTTTGCAGTTGGTCGAGGTGGTCGTTGCCTCAAGAGGAGGCATGTGCCAGACTTCCTTGAAAAAATTGCCCATTCATGTTACTATCTCATCTTCAAAACTTCGGGAACACCTAGACGCTTCCAAGCTACCCAAACCGATTTTTGCAGACATTGTGAATTATTACACACTAAGGAAACCAATGAAAGAACGCATTGAGCGTATCGTCGCCCTGCTTGACGAAAAAAAAGCAGAAAATATCCAAGTCTTTGATATGCACGGAAAAGAGTATTTTGTCGAACAAGTGGTGATCGCAACTACCCTTGGAGAGCGTCATGGCGCTTCTTTGTTGGATGATTTGCGCGAAGTGTTAAAACCAAAAGGGGAAGAGTTCTTACATGTAGACCCTGCTAGCGAATGGGCAGTGGTTGATTTGGGCGATATTCTTATCCACCTCATGACCCCCGCTTACCGCGCGCGCTACAATTTGGAAGAATTTTTAAGCGCGTTTGAAAAACAAAAAATGTAGAGAGCTTTCTCTCTACATTTTATCTTTTGCTTCAATCCCTAAGAGCTTTAATCCTACACGAATACTCACGCCCACAACAGCAAAGAGCTTGAGGAATTTTTCTTCATGCTCGCTGCCAACCACGCGGTTTTCATTGTAAAATTTGTGGAAACTGCTCGCAAGCCCTTTGAGGTATTCTGTCATTTTTTGCACTTGACGGGAGGTAAAAGCGTCTTCTAAAACCTCAGGCAATAACAAGGCTTGAAATAATAAATTTTTTCCCTCAACCCCTAACCCTTCCAAGCTTACATGTAAAACATCTTGGGGCTTTTTGCCGCTTTTTTCAAACACTTGATTGGCGCGTGCATGGGCATAATTGATGTAAAAAATGGGATTAGAGCTGTCTTGTTGCTTGAGCACATCCACGTCAAATTCCAAGTGCGTGTCACACTTTTTACTCAAAAAGATGAACCGTAACGCATCCGCACCAATCTCTTCCACCACTTCACTCATGAGGATAAAATTGCCCGCTCGCTTGCTCATCTTGTAGGGTTCGCCACCTTTTAAAAGGGAAACCATTTGCGCCAACAACACTTCAAGCTTGTTCTCATCGTGCCCTAAAAAGTGGAGTGCCGCCCTCACCCGCGCAATATACCCGTGGTGGTCTGCGCCCCAGATGTTGATGTAGCGATCATACCCACGCATCAATTTGTCATCGTGGTAAATAATGTCACCGGCAAGGTACGTAGGGCGCCCATCTTCGCGCACCACCACGCGGTCTTTTTCATCGCCAAGCTCAGAAGAACGTATCCATGTTTTGCCACCTTCTTCAAAGGTGCTGCCATTATCTTTGAGTTTTTGGAAACTTTCATCCCAACGGTCATACAAGGCTTTTTCACTCACAAATTGGTCAAATACAATCCCCGCATCGGCCAAATTTTGACGGATAAGTTCAAGCATCTTATCTTTGCCCCAAAGGCTAAGGCGAGGAATATTTTCCCTTGTAGCAAACACCTCTTTACCAAGTTCTTCTTTGGCCACAAAGGCCAGCTCCGTGATGTACTCTCCACGGTAAAACTCCTCAGGCCACTCTACTGTTTCGCCTAGCACGTATTGGGCACCGGCAAGGTAAAGGGAGAGGCCCAAGAGTTCCACTTGGTTGCCTGCATCATTGATGTAGTATTCGCTTGTCACCGAATAGCCAAGATGCCGTCCCATGTGGCACAACGCATCCCCGTACACCGCGCCTCTAGCATGGCCGATGTGCAAAGGGCCCGTAGGGTTGGCACTCACAAATTCCAGTAAAATCTTTTGTGTGTGTTCGCCTTTGGCAAAGGTGGCTTCTTGCGCTATCGCCTGGGTGGCGTAGGTGTCTAAAAAAGATTCGCTAAGCTTAAAGTTCACATACCCGCCCACGGCTTGCACCGATTCAAAGGCAGGCTCTTGAGCAAACAAGGCAGCGCACTCTTGGGCGATTATCGCGGGTGCTTTTCGCAATGTCTTGGAAAGGGAAAAAACAGGAGTGGCATAGTGCCCAAAGGTTGGATCTTTGGGCTTTTCTAGGACAAAATCAAAATCTAATTTTTCTGCAATCTTTCGGGAAACGGTCTCTTTCAATGGAGGCCCTTAGGCAGTTTTTGTTTCTGAGGTAGTCTCAGCAGCCGTAGCAGTTTTTGTTTCTTCAATCTTTTCAGATTCTGCTTTTTTAACCTCTGGTTCATCTTCTTTCATTTCACTCTTGAAGCTTTTAATCCCCTTACCAATACCCTTTGCAAGGTCAGGAATCTTCTTGGCCCCAAACAAAAGCACAACAATCGCTAAAATAATGAGTAGTTCTGGCATACTCGGCATACCCATGGTATCTCCTTTTTTTACATGTAAGTGTCAAATTTAAAATCCGCCCATTATACCACAGCCAAGGGCGTTTTAGTCTACGTTAGCCCAGGCCCCAATAAAACTTTCGGCGTCCAAACGTGATGTTTTATGGCGCGATGCCTTAGCAATGCACATCAAATCACCAAAGGTTCGCTCTAGGTCATCATTGATGAGTAAATAATCATAATCGTGCATGCATGTCATCTCACTCACGGCATTGTTAATGCGCCGTTCTATCACCAAAGGGGTGTCTGTCCCCCGCTCCTTGAGGCGTCGCTGAAGCTCTACTTGGTCTGGCGTGGTGATAAACACCGAGGTCGTAAGGTTGCCAAATTTTTCGCGTACAATTTTATGGCCTTGCACGTCGATGTCAAAAATAACAACCCTGCCCTCTTGAAGGGCCTTTAAGATAGGTTTTAAAGAGGTGCCATAATAATTATCGTGCACCTTTGCCCACTCCAAAAAAGCGCCCTCGTCGATGTCTTTTTCAAAGGCTTCTTTGCTGATGTAGTGGTAATTCACCCCTTCCGCCTCTCCCATCCTAGGTTCTCTTGTGGTGGTGGAAATGGAAAAATAGGCCCCCTCGAGCGTGCTTAAAAGGTGGCGCAAAAGCGAACTTTTTCCCGAACCGCTTGGCCCAGAAACCACTAAAATATTGCCCTTCACTGCTTATTCTCCATCAAAACTGATTGAGATATTGATTTTCATGGTTTTGAGGGCTTCTTTGAGCTTGGTTTGTTCAAAGGCGCTCGCCAAAGCCTTGCCAACCTCTTTTTTAATCTCTTCCCTGAGGGCTGTTGTATCTTCACGGACCTTGGTTTTCACCTCTTCTACTGCCTCACCAAGGGCAGCTTTGAGTTCAGCTTCGCTTAGGCCACCAAAGGGGTCATCAAGGGTACTAACGTCCAGCCCCACAGGAGTCGTGGTCAAGAAAATCTCTTCTTCTTGGACAAGGTCTTCTTCCTTCTCTTGCTCTCTTTCTTGTTCCAGCTCTTCTTCAGGGGCTTCTAAAATCGCGACTTCATCCAAAGATTCTTCTTCATCCAAAGATTCTTCTTCATCC